>CANRIE010000101.1 GCA_947630585.1 uncultured Bacilli bacterium
GAAACATGAGCCTCAACAATATGCTTATTACTAAGCTCTACTTTGAATTTATACCCTGGTAAAACTTCAATTACTTTTCCCTCTACTTCGATAGTATCTTTTTTTGTAACTTTGGCTGGATTTTTCGAAGTTCTAGCATTATTATTCGCTTTTGTCATGCTCGCCTCCTGTTAATATTTTATATCCTTCTTTAGTAACAACAACAGTATGTTCAAAGTGGGCTGCCCGGCTATAGTCCTCAGTTTCAATCGTCCAATCATCATCTAAGATGCAGATTTCAGGACTTCCGAATGTTAACATTGGTTCAACAGCAATTACCATTCCCTCTTTTAGGATAGGTCCACTTCCTTTAACACCATAATTTGGAACATCAGGTTCTTCATGCATATCAGTTCCAACCCCATGGCCTACTAATTCTTTTACAACTCCTAAATGGTGAGTGGTTGCATATTCTTGGATTGCAGATCCGATATCACCAATTCTTGCCCCAGGCTTGATTTCCTTAAGGCCAACATATAAAGCCTTCTTGGTATGCTCAAGTAAATATTTTGAGTCATCATCAATTTCTCCAACTGCATATGTCCAAGCTGAATCTCCATGGTATCCCTTATAGCAAGCAACGATATCAATTGAAATTATATCACCATTTTTAAGTTTGCGATTTCCTGGAATTCCATGAACAATCTCTTGATTAACACTCGTACAAATTGATGCTGGAAAGCCTTCATAACCAAGACAAGATGGAGTTGCATCTTGACTTATTATAAAGTCATGGGCAAGTTTATCTAATTCATGGGTTGTAATCCCAGCTTTAATATATGGTTTTAAATATTCATGAGTTAGATAAACAATATGCCCAGCATGCTCTAATAAATCGATTTCTCGAGAACTTCTGATACTAATCATAAAGTAAAGCCTCTATATCTTTTAACATCTGTTCTTTAGATTCACCATTTATAAAGAATAAGTTACCTTTTTCTTTATAATAATCAATAAGTGGCGCTGTCTTTTCTTCGTATGTCTTCATCCGAATTTTAAATGATTCTTCATTATCATCACTTCGTTTTTCTAACTTACTACCACATTTATCACAGATGCCATCAACTTTTGGTGTATTAACACCAGTTAAGGTATTATAAACACTTCCACATTTTCCACATAAAACTCTTCCAACAATCCGTTTTTTTAAAGTTTCATATGGAGTGTCAATTACAACTACTATCCCTAAGTCAAGACCTAATTTTGTAATTAATTCATCATACATATTCGCTTGATTTAAAGTTCGAGGAAATCCATCTAAGATATAACCATTTTGAATATCATTTTCCTTAAGTCTTTTTTCTAAAAGTTCAAATACAATTTCATCAGTTACTAACTCACCTGTTTTTAGTAAATTAGAAATTTTCTCCCCTAAGACTGTACCATCACCGGCAGCACTTCGAAGTAAATCACCTGTTGAAATATGTGCATAGTTATATTTTTCAACTAGCATTTCAGATAATGTTCCTTTTCCAGCCGCTGGGGCTGCAATTAAAATGATATTTTTCATCTTAAACGGCTCCTTCTCTTTTTATAAGTTCTTGTTGCCAAACTTCCTTCTAATTGCTTGTAAGTTTCAAGTGCAACACCAACAACAATTAATAATCCCGTTCCACCAATACTAACACTTGCTGGTAGTTTGGTTATAACTGTAAATAAAATTGGTAAAGCAGCAAGAATAATTAATAATATAGTTCCAACAATTGTAACCCTTGACAATGACTTACTTACATATTCTTCTGTCTCATGTCCAGGTCTTACTCCCGGAATATAACCACCATTTTTCTTTAAATTATCAGCAACATCTTCTGGTTTTAATTGAATAAATGTCCAAACATAACCAAAGAAGAAGATTAAAGCTATATAAATTATAAATCCAACTGGTTTTGAATAATTTAAGTAATTATTTACAAAATTTGTAAATCCTTCATTTTTAACAAATGTTGCAATTGTTGATGGAATTGCAAGCAAGCTTGATGCAAATATTACTGGTAAAACACCTGCTGTATTTAATTTAATTGGTAGGAATGATTGTTCAGACCCATAAGACCCAGTTGTTTTATTTGCATATTGAAGCGGAATTCTCCGTTCTGATTCTTGCACATAAACAAGTCCAATTATAATTAAGAAATATAATATTACAAATATTAGAAACTTACCTATTCCAAAGACTACATCTAAAGTTGCAGCATCAAAGGTAACAAGAGATGTGAAGGCTGTTTGGAACATTGTTGGTAAAGTTGAGATAATTCCAGCCATTATCATTAAAGATATTCCATTGCCAATTCCCTTTTGAGTTATCTGGTCCCCAAGCCATAAACAGAAGGCAGTACCAGCTGTTAGAATAACGGAAAAGTAAATATAATCAAAGGCACTACCATTAGGAATAAAGGCTAAACTGAAGAAATATCCTTCAATGAATGCCATTCCAATTCCTAAGTATCTGGTTATTTGATTTGCTTTTCGTCTTCCAACTGGGCCTTCTTTAGAAAGCTCAGTAAAATATGGAAAAATCTCTAACATTTCTAAAAGCTGAACGATAATTGAAGCTGTAATGTAAGGTGATACTCCGAGTGCAAAGATGGAAAATCTTTTCAAACTTCCTCCACCCATAACATTAATAAGCTCTAAAAATCCTAAATTACTTGTAATATTAGTTGTACCGGGAACTGTAATTCCGGTTCCAACGATAAATATCAACAATCCCCCTAAAGTAAATAATATTCTTTTTCTTAAGTCTTTATTTGTTGGTGCAAATATTTGCTTAATAGTAGCAAACATTAGATCACCTCGATTTTGCTTCCTGACTTTTCAATTTTTTCTACTGCTGTTCTTGAAAATTTATGTGCTTTGATAGTCAATTTCTTTTCAAGTTCACCATCACCTAGAACTTTTACTCCATCTAATTGATTCTTTAAAAGTCCAGTTTCTTTTAATAGTTCAGGTGTAACAACACTACCATCTTCAAATCTATTTAAATCTGAAACATTGATGGTTGCATATCTAATTTTAAAATCACTATTTGAAAATCCTCTTTTTGGTAATCTTCTATAAAGTGGTAATTGTCCTCCTTCAAAAGTTGCAGGAATTGAAACACCACTCCGAGCTTTTTGACCTTTCTCACCCCGGCCACTGGTTTTTCCAAGTCCAGATCCCATTCCACGTCCAACTCTACGTCTTTCGTGTTTTGCTCCTGGATTTCTTTCTAATTCATGTAATTTCATTATCCTAAAATCTCACTTTCATCTTTGCCTCTTAATTTGGCTACTTCTTCGACAGTTTTAATTGACTTTAAAGCATTGATGGTTGCTGTTGCCATATTTAGTTTTGTTCTTGCACCAAGCGATTTACTAGAGATATCACGAAGTCCCGCAAGTTCTAAAACAGCCCGAACTGCACCACCAGCAATTAATCCAGAACCAGCTTTAGCAGGTTTAATTAGGACTCTAGCAGCTCCACTTTTTCCAATTGCTTCATGAGCAATAGTCCGATTATCAATTAAAGTGATTTTAATTAGATTTTTATTTGCAGCTTGAATGGCCTTTTTAATAGCATCTGGAACTTCTCCTGCTTTACCAATTCCAATTCCAACTGTTCCTTTTCTATCTCCAACAACAACTGTTGCTGAGAATCTTCTTTGTCTTCCACCTTGAGTAACTTTAACAACACTTTTGATTTCAATAACTAATTCTTCCATCAACTTGTTATTGTTTTTGTTATCTTTCTTTTGTTTTTGCATATGACCTCCTTAGAATTCCAATCCACCGTCTCTTAAAGCATCAGCTAATGCTTTAACGCGACCATGATATAAGTATCCGCCTCTATCAAATACAACTTTCGTAATTCCGGCTTCTTTAGCTTTTTCTGCTAAACTTGCTCCAACTAACTTAGCTGCTTCAACGTTACTACCATTTTTTCCCTTATTTTCAAGAGAACTAGCAGAAACAAGAGTGATACCTTCTTCATCATTTATAATTTGAGCATAAATATTTGTATTTGAACGGAATACGCAAACTCTAGGAACAGATGCTGTACCAACAATTTTACTTCTTACACGTTCATGTCTTTCTTTACGCATATCGTTTCTTGATTCTTTTTTTATCATAAACTAATTCCTCCTTTAAGCAGCCTTTTTGCCTTCTTTACGGCGAATATATTCATCTTTATACCGAATTCCTTTTCCTTTATAAGGTTCAGGTTCCCGTACTTTTCTTATATTAGCAGCAAATTCACCAACGGCTTCTTTAGAAATTCCTGATACAGAAATTTCCGTATTACTAATAACTTCTACTTTTAATCCTGTTGGAATTTTAATCTCAACTTGGTGTGAGTATCCGGCATTAATTACAAGTTCATCACCTTTTAAACTAAAACGATATCCAACACCAATTATTTCTAAATTTTTAGTATAACCTTCAGTTACTCCTTTAATCATGTTAGTTATATTAGCATTAGCTGTCCCATGTAAAGCTTTAGTTGGTTTAAGTTCGTTCTTTCTTGTTAAAGTAATTACATTATTATCAATATTAATATCAATAACACTAGGTAAATCTAAACTTAATTCTCCAAGTTTACCAGTAACAACTACATGTTTATTTTCTTCTTTAACACTAACACCCTCAGGAATAACAATTTTTCTATTTCCTATACGGCTCATAATATCTTCCTCTCTACCAAATGTAAGCTAATACTTCGCCACCTAAATTATTTTTCCGAGCTTCTTTATCAGTCATAAGACCTTTACTCGTTGAAATAATTGCAATACCTAATCCATTTAAAACCTTAGGAATTTCATCACTCTTAGCATAAACTCTAAGTCCTGGTTTAGATATTCTCTTTAGGCCAGTAATAACTCTTTCTTTATTTGGTCCATATTTTAATGTTAAAACAATTGTTCCTTGAACATCTTCTTTTGATACTTTATAATCTTCAATAAAACCTTCATCTTTTAAGATTCTTGCAATCTCAACTTTTAAGTTTGAAGATGGTACCAAAACTTCTTGATAGTGCATTTGATTAGCATTTCTAATTCTTGTTAGCATATCAGCAATAGCATCTGTTACTACCATATTCTTTATCCTCCTTTTTACCAGCTAGATTTTTTGACCCCTGGTATTTGTCCTTTATAAGCTAATTCACGAAAACAAATTCTGCAAATTCCAAATTTTGACATAACAGCATGTGGTCTTCCACATCTTTGACATCTTGTATATTCACGAACTTTATATTTTTGTTTTTTATTAGCTTTATTTATCATACTTTTTTTAGCCATAATTTCCTCCAATTACTTTCTAAATGGCATTCCAAGTTCATTTAGTAAGTCATAAGCTTCATCATTAGATTTAGCAGTTGTTACAAATACAATGTCCATTCCACGAACTTTAACTATATCATCATACTCAATTTCAGAGAAAATAAGTTGTTCTTTAATTCCTAATGTATAGTTTCCTCTTCCATCAAAAGCTTTTGGACTAATACCACGAAAATCTCTTACTCGAGGTAAGGCAATACTAATTAACTTATCCATAAAGTTATACATAGCATCTCCTCTTAAAGTAACCTTGCAACCAATTGATTGTCCTTCTCTTACTTTAAATCCGGCAATTGATTTCTTAGCCTTAGTTACAACTGGCTTTTGACCAGTAATCATTGTTAAATCATGAACAGCTGCATCTAATAATTTAGAATTAGTAGTTGCATCTCCAACACCAATATTAACAACAATTTTCTCTAATTTTGGAACTTCCATAATTGATTTATAATTATATTTTCCTTTTAAACTTGGAATAACCTCATTCAAGTATTTTTCTTTTAGGCGGTTCATCAATAATTCCTCCTTCTATTAATCA
>CANRIE010000102.1 GCA_947630585.1 uncultured Bacilli bacterium
CTTGGAGTTTTAGCAGTTTCAGCATTTGCAATTTATATTGTAAAAGAAGCTGAGCCTAAATATAAGCCTGAGTTATTAAAAGAAAAACAATCAACGATTCTTTATGATAGTGATGGTAAAGAATTTGCTAAACTTGGAAGTGAATTAAGAGAAAATGTTAGTTATGATGATTTACCTGAGAGTTACATTGATTCCTTAGTTGCAACTGAAGATTCAAGGTTCTTCCAACATAATGGAGTTGATCTTGCAAGATTTACAAAAGCTGCAATTGGACAATTACTTGGTCATAATGATGCAGGTGGTGGTTCAACTATAACAATGCAGGTTGTAAAGAATAATTTAACAGATACAACAAGAGATGGAATTGAAGGAATTATAAGAAAGTTTAGTGATATCTATTTAGCTGTTTTTAAAGTTGAACGTGATTATACTAAGGAACAAATAATTGAATTTTATGCTAATAACCACTTGTTGGGTGGTGCTTGGGGAGTTGAAGAAGCAAGTAAATATTACTTTAATAAGTCTGCTAAAGACTTAAATATTTCAGAAGCTGCCCTACTTGCTGGAATGTATCAATCACCTACAACTTATAACCCTTATAAAAATCCTAATAATGCAACAGCAAGACGAAAAACCGTTTTAAATTTAATGGTTAGACATGGTTATATTACAAGAGAAGAAGCTGATTTAGCAGGTAGTATCCCTGTTTCATCTCTTCTAACTTATACTAATAATGGTCAAAGCGCATATCAAGGTTATATTGATACTTTAAAAGCTGAAATCTTAGATAAATATGGACTTGATGCTGAAAAAACTTCAATGTTAGTTTATACTAATATGAATAGGAAAAAACAAGATGCTATCAATGATGTTGCAAATGGTAAAACTTATGATTGGATTGATGATTATGTTCAAGTAGGTGTTGTCGTTGTTGATTCTGGAACTGGTAAAGTTGAAGCCATGATTACTAACAGAACTTATAGTGGTGAAAAAGGTTATAATTATGCAACGACAATGCATCGGCAAATTGGATCAACTGCTAAACCATTATTTGACTATGCACCTGGTATGGAATACAATAATTGGTCAACTTACACCTTATTTGATGATAGTCCATATAGTTATACAAATGGTCCTTCGATTTCTAACTTTGATGGTAACTTTGAAGGAATTATCACATTAAGACGAGCTCTTTCGAATTCCCGAAATATCCCTGCTTTAAAAGCTTTCCAACAAGTTGATAAAAAGAAGATTATTGAACTTGTTACAAGTGTTGGTATTACTCCAGAAATAGAAAATGAAACACTTCATGAAGCCCATGCAATTGGTTCATTTGATGGAGCATCACCTATGGAAATGGCTGGTGCTTATCAGATTTTCTCAAATGGTGGTTATTACACCGAACCTTACTTAGTATCTAAGATTGTTTTAAGAGCAACTGGTGAAGAAATCGAAGCTAAACCAGAACGTAAACAAATTATAAGTGATTCAACATCTTATATGATTGCTGATGTTTTAAAGGGTGTTGTTTCTAATAGAATGCGAAATGCCAGATTTAACGTAACTGATAATTTTGCTGCAAAAACTGGAACAACTAACTACCCTGCTAACACTTGGAATACTTATAAAGGCTTAGCAAGTGATGCTGTAAAAGATTGTTGGGTTATGGGATTTACTAATAAAACGGTTATCTCTTTATGGTATGGATATGAAGGATTAGATGCTGAGCACATAGATCGAGTTCTTCACTGGACTCCTGCAACTGTTCAAAGAGAAATTATCTTTAATGCGTTAGCAAATGCAGCCTTCAATCATGATGGAACTGACTTTGAAATGCCTAGTAGTGTTGTTAAAGTTGGAGTTGAAATGGGAACTAATCCACCAATGCTTCCAAGTGATGACACTCCTGAAAGTAAAATAGTTTATGAATTATTTAAAAAAGGAACTGAACCAACGGAAGTTTCAAGTAGTTATTCAAAATTACCTACCCCACGAAATTTCAGTGTTGACTATCGCAATAATAAAGTTACACTAACTTGGAGTGCCGTTGATGACCCTGGTTATTTAGCAAATGGTATATTAGGATACTATATTTACTTTGATGATAAGCTTGTAACATTTACAACTAAAACCTCTTATACAATTGATAACTTAGATAGTTATATTGGAAAATATACTGTTAAAGCAGGATATAAAGATACAACTAATAGTATGTCAAATCCTGCGACTAGAACTCTCGGAAGTGAGAAATCATATAGTCTTTCCTTAAAAACTAATACAACAATTATAAAGATTGGCGAAGGCATTGATAAATCTCTTTATGATGGAAGTTTAGTTATCTTAAAAGAAAATGGTAAAGTAGTAACAGGAAGTCTTCTTCCATATATCAAAGTTGTTATTAGAGATTCAAGTGGTGACATTATTAATACTCCAAAAAGTGATGCTATTGAAACTTATACTGTAAATTATACAATTAACTATAATGGCTACTCGAATACTATATCAAGTAAAATTCAAGTACAAAATTAAAAAAGTCTACTAGAAATAGTAGATTTTTTTTAGTCAAATGTAATATTTTTAATTCGCCCTTCTTTTAAATCATTAATAATAATTGTATAAACGCGATTTAAATCAATTACTCCTCCTTTTTGTAAAGAATTAGTATTAATAGCAATTTCATCAAAAATATCATTTAAATTAAATTCTTTTAAATTAATCTTATATCTTTCTTTTAAAATACTTGGATATTTATTATATAAAGTTTCTATTATATATCTTGCAACTTCTTCTTTATCTAAAATATCTTCATTAATAGATGAAAAACTTGCAAGATTAAGTCCAACTTCTCGAGTTTCAATTTTGGGATATAATATTCCTGGAGTATCTAAAAGCTCAATGGTATCTCCAACTCTAACCCAACTAAGCCCCTTCGTAATTCCTGCTCTATTGCCCGTTTTTAAAGCATTTCTTTTACTTATTCTATTTATTAAAGTACTTTTTCCAACATTTGGAGCTCCAACCACTAAAGCCCGATAAAGTCTTGGCTTTAAACCTTTCTTTTTTCTATCTTCATTAATATCTTTTAATAAATCATTAGTTAAACTTATTAATTTCTTTATATCATTATTATTTGCGTTTTTTAAATCTAAAACTAAATAAGGATACTTTAATTTATTTATATAGTAATTAGTCTTTTCTTTATCACATAAATCATATTTTGTAAATACAACAATCCGTTTTTTATCCTTAATTAACTCATCTAAATCAATTATTTTCGAAGAAATTGGCATCCTTGCATCAATTACTTCATAAACGATATCGATTAAATTTAATTTTTCAACAATTTCTCTTTTCGTTTTCATCATATGACCAGGAAACCAATTAATAATATTTTTATTCTCATTATTCATTTCTTTCACCTCAAATATTTACTTACTTTTTCTATATCTAACTAAAGAAACTATACCAGAAATTATTTCTAAAAAATTACCAATAGTTGCAAGATAAACTCCATTTTTATAATTATAATAAATCCAGAAAAAAGCCGCAACTAAAACAACTATTCTAATCCATTTAGAATCTTTCATATAAGATGATATTGTATAAAAGATTGTAATTATAACCGGAATCAAAGATAAATAGCCATCATATGTTAAAATTCCAAATATAATTAATAGTAAAATAAATCCTATTAACCATGATTCTTTAATTTTTTTTCCTTCTTTATTTTTCTTATAAAAAAGGAAACATCTAACTGTAGAAATTAAATTCATAGCTGAAGCTGTATAAACACCAAGCAAAAAATATTCAATTGTATATACTAAATTAGAAATTGTTTGACAAAATAAAATTTTATATTGCTTTTTTTGTTGTATGCTAATTACCCAAAAGAAAATAGCAACTATAGTTATCATTTGTATCCAAAAGTTTTTCATAAATAATACCTACTAATTATTTGATTAATAGAGAAGATAACTAATGAAGTTTTTCCTAAAATATCTTTTTCATTATAGATTGCATCAACAACTATATTACCATCTTTATTCATACTCTTGCTCCTCCTATAAAATTATTTCTTATTTCAACCTGGTATTTTTTGCAAATTTTCTTGATTATTTAATTGTAAGTATAATGTTTTTAAAATTCTTTTAATAATTCTAGAAACTACTGATTGGGTAATATTAAATATTTTAGCTATTTCTTTTTGATTATAACATCTATCATCATAAAAGCCAAAATATAACATTATAATTTCTTTATCCCTATCATTAAGTTCTAAAACTAATTTTTTTAAGATCTCTAAAGTCTCTTTCTTTTCATAATCTAAAGTAAAATCAAAAGAATCAAGAATAGTATCTTTAAATAAGATATCCGCACCATCATCATCCATAATTGCATAATCAAGACTCAAATTTTTTAAATATTTTCTGTATTTTCGAATAGTCATTAAAATTTCATTATCTATACAAGTTGTAGCATATGTTGAAAACTTAATACCTTTTTTAATATCAAAAGTATCAATAGCTTTCATAAGTCCAATTAATCCAATTGAAACTAAATCTTTTTTATCTATATTAGTATTATTAAATCTTTTTACTACTCTATCTAAAACTAATCTTATATTATGATTAATAATTATACCACGAGATTCCTTATCCCCTTGTTGCATTTCTTGGTAATAAGTTAAAAATTCATTTTCACTTAAAGGACTAGGAATATTTTCATCAAGAAATAAATCATTATTCATCTAAATCACCCAATTTATTTTTTATTGCCAATTCGATTAAGAGGAAAGATAACTAATGAAGTTTTTCCTAAAATGTCTTTTTCTTTAATTACACCTAAAACTCTTGAATCAAGGGAAACTGGTCTATTATCTCCCATTACAAAATAGTACCCATTAGGTATCTTCCCATCAAAGGTAAAGTCATTAGTATCTTCATGTTTAAAATCTTCTTTTACTTGTTCCCCATTTATATATAATTTATTATTTTTATAACTAACTTCTTCCCCAGGAAGTCCAATTACTCTTTTAATTATAAATTCGTCCTCTAATTTAATGACAACAATATCAAATCTTTTTATATCAGTAAATCGGTAACTAATTTTATCAAGTAACATAATATCTTTATTTTGTAATGTTTTATCCATTGAAGCTCCATTTACTCTAATTGGAGTAATTATAAATTCTTTAATTAATAAAACAACAACTATGATAATAACATAACTTAATATACCTTTTCCTTTATTCCATATCTCTTTCATAAAAACAAAAGGGCAAAGTTAAACCTTACCCTATCCCCTTTCTTAATTTTCTTTAGTTTCTTCTTTTACTGCTTTACTTTGACCATTTCCACGTTCTTTAATCTTTGGTTGACTTACTAAATCTTTTAAATAGTTAAGTTTAGCACGTCTTACTTTACCATGACGAAGAACTACAATATTAGCAAGTTTTGGTGAATGAACTGGGAAAGTTCTTTCAACTCCAATTCCAGCTGAAATTTTTCTTACTGTAAATGTTTCACTTACACCTGAACCATGTCTTTTTACAACAATACCTTCAAATGCTTGAATTCTTTCTTTGTTACCTTCGATGATCTTAACATCAACTCTAACAGTATCACCTACCCGAAACTCAGGAACATTAGGATTTAACTGTGACGCAGTAATTTTGTCAATTACGTTCATATTCATTTTCCTTTCTAACCTATGATTATACTAGATATAGCAGCGAATCACATTAAAGAATATATCATATTTTTCCTAAAAATGCAAATACTTTTTGCAATTTTTGTTATATTTTTACTTTTGAAG
>CANRIE010000103.1 GCA_947630585.1 uncultured Bacilli bacterium
TCACCACATCCAGATACACAACAAGTTCCCATACCACGAGCAACAACAGCAGCATGTGAAGTCATTCCACCACGAACTGTTAAAACACCTTGGCTTGCAACCATTCCTTCAATGTCTTCAGGAGTTGTTTCAAGACGAACAAGAATTACTCTTTCGCCTCTTCCCCCAATTCCAGCAGCTTTCGCATCATCAGCAGTAAAATATACGCGTCCTGCAGCAGCTCCAGGGGACGCAGGTAAACCATTTCCAATTACTTCGCCATTTTTTAAGGCTTCAGCATCAAAAGTTGGATGTAATAATTGATCTAGACTCTTAGCTTCAATTCGAAGTAAAGCTTCTTCTTTCGTGATTTTTCCTTCATCAACTAAATCACAAGCAATTTTAATTGCAGCTGGTGCAGTTCTCTTACCATTTCTGGTTTGTAAGAAATAAAGTTTTCCTTCTTGAATTGTAAACTCCATATCTTGCATATCTTTATAATGATCTTCTAATTTGTTTGCAATTTCAATAAAGTTTTGATAGCATTCTGGTAAATCTTCAGCAAGTTTCGTGATAGGTTGAGGAGTTCTAACACCTGCAACAACATCTTCTCCTTGAGCATTAATTAAGTATTCACCATAAATACCTTTTTCACCAGTTGATGGGTTTCTTGTAAATGCTACACCAGTTCCTGATGTATCACCCATGTTTCCAAATACCATTGATTGAACATTAACAGCTGTTCCCCAGTCACCTGGAATATCATTCATTCTTCTATAAACGATAGCCCGTGGGTTATCCCAAGAACGAAATACTGCTTTAACAGCTCCCATTAATTGTTCACGTGGGTCTTGTGGGAATTCTTCCCCATTCATACTTTCTTTGTAAACTTGTTTAAATCTTTTAACAAGTTCTTTTAAATCATCAACGTCTAATTCAGTGTCGTATTTAACGCCTTTACTTGCTTTAACTTCATCGATGATTTTTTCAAAGAATGATTTTGGAACTTCCATAACAACATCAGAATACATTTGAATAAATCTTCTGTATGAATCGTAGGCAAATCTTGGATTGTTAGTTTTCTTTGCAAAGCCTTCAACTGCAACATCATTTAAACCAAGATTTAAAATTGTATCCATCATTCCTGGCATAGAAGCTCTTGCCCCACTTCTAACAGATACTAAAAGTGGGTCATCATTGTCTCCGAATTTCTTACCACGCTTTTCTTCAAGCTTAGCTAAGTATTCGAATATTTGTTCTTCGATTTCTGAGCTTATAGTTTTATTATTTTCATAATAATTAGTACAAGCTTCAGTCGTAACTGTAAATCCTTCAGGAATTGGAAGTCCTAAATTAGTCATTTCAGCTAAGTTAGCACCTTTTCCTCCTAAAAGATTACGCATGTCTTTGTTTCCTTCTTCAAAGGAATAAACATATTTCATATATAATCCTCCTAACGGATATATTATATAAAAAAAAAGTTATTGTTTCAACAACTTTTTTAATTACTTTACACGAATAGACATTTTTTAATTAAATATTAATATTTTAATTACCATCTACCCAATAGAAAATATCATTATTTTCCTTACATGCTTTCTCTGTTATACCAGAAACTTCTTCACCATTACTATATCTATGACATGAACCATTGCTTGATGAACTACTTCCACTTCCACCGCCACTTTGATTCCAGCAAGCAAAGAAAGCACTAAAAGTATTTTGAGCATCAGCAGTGCCCTTAATATTAATAACACCATTAATTGCCGACATAATAATTTGTAAAATAGGAACAATTAAGAATATTATTAAAGCATAAACTAATCTGTAAATACATTTTTTCTTAATTTTTGAAATCTCTTTATCATCAGCATTACTTGCCATAGCCTTAAACATATCAATAGCACATAAAACTATAAGTACAGCTGGTACTGCAAATTGAATAATTGTAAATACTGTTTTAACCGCTGTTATAGCAAGACTAATTAAACTATTATTACATAATTCATCAAGACTTATTAATGTTTGAACTAAATTCATAAAAAATCTCCTCCAATATCCATAACTTTATAATACTAAATTATCTTAAATAAATCAAGTCTTTTTTTGTATTTTAGTTATTTTTTTTACTTTCTTCAACGTAATCCCAACATTCTTTCCATTCATCTGTATAACCAAATGGAACTATCCGATTAGCAAGTCTAAAAAACATTGGAATTAAAAATGGTAATAAATATATAACAACTGCATAAACAATTTTCATCATTACATCTTTACGTAATTTTTTAATTTCATCTTCTTTTTTCGTCACAATTATCTTAAATATATCAATTGTACATAGAACAATTAATAAAATTGGAATAATAAAACGAATTAAATTAAATAAAGAAATAATTACACCAAAAACTATTTGCATTTCATTATTACACATCCCCATCACCACCTACTTGCACATTATAGCATATTTTACATAAATTGTCAACTTTTTGAAAAATAATTTGCATACCAATTAAAAATTTGATATTATTAGTACGGGTGATGCAGATGAATAACATAGTTGATAGTATTATAGAAATTCCACTTGGAACTAAAAACAAATATGAAATCGATAAAAAAAGTGGCAAAATTAGATTAAGCCGGGTTCAATATTCATCAATGACTTATCCTAGTGAATATGGCTATATCGATGAAACTTTAGCAACGGATGGAGATCCAATTGATATTTTAGTTATCACAAGTGAAGCAAGTTTTCCAGGCTGTATAATTGAAGCAAAAGTTTTAGGATACTTAGACACGATTGACAACGGATTTGGAGACCCTAAAATAATTGCCGTTAATAATGTTGACCCAAGATGTAATTTCTATAATTCACTTGATGAGCTTCCTAAGCATTCTTTAATTGAAATCAAGAATTTCTTTGAAAACTATAAACTTCTTCAAAATATTGAAGTTCAAGTTTTTGATTATCATGACAAAGAAGAAGCTATGGGAATGATTGAAGAAGCTAAAAAACGCTATCAAGCTAGTTTAAAGAACGATTAGTTCTTTTTTTTATAATTAAAAGAAGTTATTTAGCTTCTTCTTGAGCTCTAACTTCTCTTATAACTGTTACTTTAATTGTACCAGGATATTGCATTTCTTTTTCAATTTTTTCTTTGACTTCTCTTGCAATCTTATAACTTTCTAAATCATCAACTTCATCTGGTTTAACAATAACCCTTAACTCTCTTCCAGCTTGAACAGCAAATGTTTTTTCGATTCCTTTAATGTCATCCGTTACTTTTTCAAGTTGTTCAAGTCGTTTTAGATAATTTTCTAAAGAGTCATTTCGGGCACCAGGACGGGATGCTGATAGCGCGTCACATATTGCAACAATTGTTGAAATAACACTAGTTGCATCTGTATCCCCATGGTGAGAGGCAATCGCATTAATAACCTCTTTTGGTTCATGATATTTTCTTGCTAAATCAACTCCTATTTCAACGTGGCTTCCTTCAACTTCGTGGTCAATAGCCTTGCCAATATCATGTAAAAGTCCGGCCCGTTTAGCCATCATCACGTTTTCCCCTAACTCACCTGCTAAAACGCCTGATAGTTCAGCAACTTCAATAGAATGAGTTAAAGCATTTTGACCATAACTAGTTCGAAAATTAAGTTTTCCAATAATTGATACTAATTTAGGATCAACCTTCGTTATTCCAAGCCTAATCAAAGCATTATTACCATACTCCATTATCTTATCATTCATGTCTTTTGAAACCTTATCATACAACTCTTCAATTCTTGTTGGATGAATCCGTCCATCTTTAATAAGAGTTTCAAGTGTAATTCTTGCTATTTCTCTTCTTAAAGGATCAAAACTTGATAAAACTACGGCTTCTGGAGTATCATCAATAATTAAGTCTACTCCGGTTATAGCTTCAATTGTCCGAATATTTCTTCCTTCTCGACCAATTATTCTTCCCTTCATTTCATCATTTGGTAAGTTAACAACTGTAACAGTTTGTTCTTCTGAAACATCAGCTGCATATCTTTGCATAGCTAAAACTAGCATTTCCCGGGCTTTCTTATCACACTCTAACTTCGTTTCATTTTCTCTTTCTTTAATGTAATTTGCAATTTCTAAGTCCATCGATTCTTTAACTTTATCCATGACTCTTTTTCTAGCTTCTTCCTTAGAAATTCCTGATAAATCTTGTAAAACTTTAATTTGTTCTTGCTTAATCTCGTCAACTTTTGCTTGCTCTTCTAAAATAGCCGTTTGGCGACTTGCAATCTTAGATTCCCGTTCATCTAATGCTTCTTCCCGTTTTTGAAACATTAAATCCCGTTTATCCATATTACTTTCTCTTTGAGTTAAACGATTTTCTGATTCTTTTATCTCATCTTTCTTTTCTCTTAACTCTTTTTCTGTTTCCATTTTTAATTTATGTATTTCTTCTTTCGTTTCTAAAATAGAATCTCTTTTAATCTTATCAGCTTCTTTTTTCGTTGCTTCTAACATAGCATCTCTTTTTTTACTTAAAGAGTTACCTCTAATTGCATTCACTAAAGCCATAAGACCTGCTCCAAGTGCTATTCCAATTAAAGTAAGCAAAATGAACATTAATATATTATTCATTTTCCATCCTTCTAGTATTATTCTAATTTATAGCAATCCCCGTAATACTTCGGTTAAGACTATGTCTTAAAAATCTATTTCTAAATTTATAATTATAATAAATATAAAACATAATATCTAATTTAATTGTACGGACTTTTTTTATATCTGTCAAGATATTTACTTTAATTTGGCATTTACTTTACATAGAAACTATTTTTTAATTTATATTCTTCATCTCTAATCATATTATGTAAAACTTTCGTTGCCATATGAATTATTAATTTTCGATCTAATCCAAAAAAGCTAGTAACATCATTGATATTATAGTTATCATTCATCTCTTCTATTAAAACATAACTTAATATTTCTTTAATAGAATATTTTTCTAATAAAATACTATATCTTTTATCTTTCAACTTAGTTAATGTTTTAGAAACTATCTTTAATACTTCTTTATTAGAACTGTTATTAACAACTATTTCTTCTTGCTTTCCATTTATTTCTTGGAATTTCTTTTCTAATTTTCGCCTTATCTTAGGTAACAACTTTTTATAAAAATAGATCTCATATTCCTTACTCCAATTACTAGAATCAGGATTATTTAAATTACTTCCATATCTTAAATAAAGTAAGTGTTTTTCACTTGGAGTTAAACTTTCTAACACATCATCTATATCTTCTTTACAATATTTTTTTAATAATTCATAAATAGTTACAATTCTTTGATATCTAATTTTGATATCTCCACCATTCTTAATATTCTTAAGTAAAGTTTCTAGTTTTCTACATATAGAATCAAATTTAGACTTGTATTCCATATTCCAATTACTTGTATCAGGACTTTCTAAATCATTTCCATATCTTAGATATAAAACTTGTTTCTCATCATCTAATAATAAACTTATTGCATAATCAACTTGCGTTTTAGAGTAATCTTTAAATTTTTGATATATCGTTCTTATCGCTTTACTATTAGATATATATTTTCCTTTTCTTAAACTTGCTAATAATCTTC
>CANRIE010000104.1 GCA_947630585.1 uncultured Bacilli bacterium
TTCCCCATTAAATTTAATGTAACATTTTCACTAATTATTCATTTCAAAAAATGTAACATTTTTACTAATTATTCACACTAAAATAGAAGAAATTTCAAGAAAAACTTGCATGAATAGGCAAAATATGCTATAATATCAACTTGTATTAAGGGGTGGTATGATGAAAAGCTTAGAAGATTATGAAGAATTAATAGCATTTGGAATTGATGATTCAAGTTCTAGTAAAATCTTAACTGCAAAAGAAATTGAAGGTGAAGATTACGAGAGATTAGATAGATATATTGATGAAATATTACCAATATATTTAGAATACAACGAAGATTATAAACCATATGTAAAAATATCAAGATTTATAGGTATGAAGTTTTCACTTATTGAATTGAAACATATAATTAAATATTTAAAAGAAAAAGGAATAATGATTACTATTGGATATGTTAATACTTATTTTAATAAAGTTGCAACTGCCAATAGATTATATTATCCTTATCAAACAACTTTGGGCGAAATAAGTAAATTACCTAAACTTCCTAATGACGTTCAAGAAGAATTACTAAGAAGATATAGTAAAACTCATGATAAAAAAATCCGTGATCAATTAATACGTGGGAATATCAGATTAGTAAGAACTATAATGTCAAGGTATACAATCTTATTAAAAAGAGATGATTTTCAAGAAGATTTATTTAGTTATGGTATTATCGGGTTAATGAAAGCAATTGATAATTATAAAGTAGATGGTAATAGTAAATTTTCAACTTTTGCAATTAATTGTATTCTTCAAACAATAGCTAATTATATTAGAAAAAATAATAATCTTGATATACTTTGTTTTAACTTTTTAACAGCTAAAAGTATAATTGAAGAAAAATTTGGAACAACTTTAGAAAAAGATTTTAGTTTATTTGAGCATATAATTGATTATATGATTGAAAATAGTATGATTAGAGAGTGTGACCGGGAATTAGTTGAAAAAAGAATAATTTTATTTTTAAAGAAAAACTATTTAAATTATGAAGAATTGGGAAATATGGTTGATAGTGAAGAAGTTGATGATTTAGTAGGCGAAGATGAAGCTTCAAGAATTGTTGATATTTTAGAGAGTTTAGATTATAAAGAGCGGGAACCATTAAGATTAAAATTTGGGTTTGTTGATGGGGAGGCACATACTTTAAAAGAAATAGCAGATATTTTAAATATAAGCATTCCAACAGTAAAAAAGAGAGTTGAAAAAGGATTAAAAAAAATTAGAATAGAATATGGAAAAAGAGGGGTTATAAATGAAAAAAGGGGAACAACTAATAGCGTTGATAGAAGAATATAAAATTACTAAAGATAGTAGGGTATTTGAAGAAATAATAGAATTAAACCAAGGATTAATTGCCTGGTATTTAAATAATACGAATACAAATTTTAGTCATGATGAATTATATAGTATTATTATTGTTGGAATTGAAAAAGCTTGTTTAAGTTATAAAGAAGGAACTCCAATGCAACAGATTTCTCTTCGAATTAGAACAGAGATAGAGCATAGTATTACTGAATATAATATTAAAAATAAAAGATTATTTGAAAATTTTTTAGAAGTAAAAGGCTTAATTGAAAAAAGATTTAATGTAACTTTAGAAAAAGACTTTAGTCTATTTGATTATATAATTGATGAAATGGAAATTGAAGGAATGATTTCATATCATGATAAAGAAAAAATAAGAGTGAAATTACTTAATATGTTAAAAGATTATTATGGTAGTCTTGAATTAAAAAAAGGTGATTTAAATAGGGATAGCCTTATATCATTTACTGATTCTAAAGAGTTTTTAGAACTTATTAAAGCTACTTTAACAGAAAGAGAATTTAACTTTATAACTCAATATTATGGATTAAATAGCAAAAGACAAACCTTAAGAGAGTTGAGTCAAGAATATGGAATTACTCAAGAAAGAATAAGAATAATAAATGAGAATGCCATAAGAAAACTTAAAGGGGCTTTAGAATATCATATGAATGCTTTAGAATTGCCAATTGATATTAATAGCATTAACGATTTTATGAAATCTATATTAACAAAAGATGAATTAGAATATTTATCTTTAAGTTTGGGATTATTTGGAAATAAGGAACATACAATTAAAGAAATATGTGAGTTATGTAGTGCTGATTACACTACAATAAGTAATAAATTAATTCTAGCTAAAGAAAAAATAAGGATAGCTTTAAATAGTTATTTTGTAAGTGATAAATATGATTTGAGTTTAATATTAAATAGTTTAAAAAGTAAACTAAGTAAAAAAGAGTTAGAAATATTTGCAGATGCTTATGGTTTATTTGGACATGAAAGGATAGAAACATTAGAAATAGCTCGGAAATATAAATGTGGATGTGATAGTATTATTTCTACTAAAAAAAGAACTATTGCTAAAATAAATGAGATGCTAAATCAAGTAGGGAAAACTAAAGTTAAAGAATTTTTAAATACTTTTTTAACAGATTTAGAAACAAATGCTTTATTAGATAATTTTGGTATTTTCAAAGATAGATGTGAAGCAATTTGTGATTTAGCAATAAAATATAATGTAAGTTATGATATGGTTAGTAAGGCAATAAGAAGTGCTTTAGGAAAAATTAATGTGTTGATTATGGTAAGGGAATTTAAATATGATACTCATGCTATAAAAGAATTTTTAGAGAAAATATTAGGTGAAGATGAATTTAAATATTTTTGTTTAAATAATGGTTTATATGGATATGATGTTAATAGTTTAAGAAAGATAAATAGAGTTTATGGAATATCAATGGTAAGTTTAAAAAGTTGTAAGGCAAATAGTGTTAATAAAATAAAAAGATATTTAAAAGGTATTGCAAATTAGAATTAAATTTGATAAGATAATATCAGTTAACGAAGAAGTTTAATTTAAGTATTAACTTAAATTATAGAGAATTAGTGGTAGGTGGAAACTAATATAGTTAATATGGAAGGTACGTAAATGGAGTTAAAACGTTAATCGCGTTAAGATAAGAAGTGTAAGTTATTACTAAAGTAAGGTGGTACCACGAGATTCTCGTCCTTATAAGTAATAACTTTTTTAATTAAGGAGAGGATAATATGACTTTATATGAAGATTTAAAATGGAGAGGACTTATTAAAGATATGACAAGTCCTGAGTTAATTGAAAAGTTAAATGAAGGAGGACTTACTTTTTATATTGGAACGGATCCGACGGCTGATAGTATGCATCTTGGACATTTATCAAGTTTCTTGTTGCCTAAAAGATTAAAAGATGCCGGACATAATCCAATTTTACTTGTAGGTGGGGGAACAGGGTTAATTGGAGACCCAAGGCCTACAGAAGAACGTGACATGAAAAGTAAAGAAGAAATTCTAAAAAATTATGAAGGATTAAAGAGACAAGCTGAAAAATTATTTGGATTTGAAGTTGTTAATAATCTTGATTGGTATAAAGATATTAATATGATTGATTTTTTAAGAGATTATGGTAAATATTTTACGGTTAATTATATGCTTGATAAAGATATTATAAGAAGAAGATTAGAAGAGGGAATTTCCTTTACAGAATTTTCGTATATGATTTTACAAGCGCTTGACTTTTTACATTTACATAAAACTAGAGGGTGTGATTTACAAGTTGCTGGAAGTGACCAATGGGGAAATATTACAGCAGGTGTTGATTTAATCAAAAAAGCAACTGGGGATACGGTTTACGCTTTTACAATGCCACTTGTTACAGATAGTCATGGCGTTAAATTTGGAAAAAGTGAAGGTAATGCTTTATGGCTTGACAAAAATAAAACTTCATCTTATGAATTATATCAATTTTTAGTTAATGTTGAAGATAGTATGGTAATTGATTATTTAAAGATTTATACGTTTTTATCTAAAGAAGAGATTGAAAAGTACGAAGAAGTTAATAAAAATGAGCCTCATTTAAGGCTTGCTCATAAGAAATTAGCAGAAGAAATTATAACATTTTTACATGGACACGAAGAATACGATAAAGCTGTTCATATAAGTGATTCCTTATTTAAGGGAAATATTAAAGATTTAAAAGAAGATGAATTAGTTGATGCATCAAAAGCTATGGATAGTTATGAACTTGATAGTGATACTAACTTAGTTGATTTACTTGTTAATGCTAATATTGTAACTAGTAAAAGAGAAGCAAGAGAGTTTATTTCAAATAATTCCATTTCTATAAATGGAGATAAAGTTAATGATTTAGACTTTATTGTTAGAAAAGAAAATGCTTTATATAATAAGTACACTATTATTAGAAAAGGTAAAAAGAAATATTTTGTTATTAAGCATAAATAAGCACTTTCCAAAAAATATTAATTTCTTTTAGAGGTTGTAATTGTTTTTCTTTATAATCAGTTATGGATATATTAGAAAATTTTTCAAGCAAAGGAAAAAGAGAGTATTTTAAATAAGGGTGTAAATTTTTTTTGTAGGCAAAAATAGTAGTTATTGGCTTAAATAGTCGACTACTATTTTTTCAATTTCAT
>CANRIE010000105.1 GCA_947630585.1 uncultured Bacilli bacterium
TTAGGAAGAGATTATAATAAGAGTCGTAACTTCTCTGATATTGTAGCTCATGAAATTGATGAGGAAATAAGAAAAATTGTTGGAGAATGTTATAAGAAAGCAACTGAGATATTAAAAGAAAATTCCGATTTAGTTAAGTTAATTGCTGATGCATTACTTGAAAGAGAAACATTAACCAAAGAACAAATTGAGTATTTAGTTGAACATAAAGAATTACCAGAAGATACAACTCTTGAAGATATGACTGTAGATGAATTAAAAGAATTAGCTAAAGAAAAAGAAATTAAAGGTTATTCAAAATTAAATAAAGATGAATTAATTAGATTACTTGAAGCTAATGATGTTGAACCAGAACTTGAGAAAAAAGAAAATAAAGATGATGATGAAGAGTAGAGAAATCTGCTCTTTTAATTTTAATGGGATTATGTTATAATGTTTACGTTAGAAGTGAGGTCAAAATGAATTTTATAACTTATTTATTAGATAATATAGCTAAGTTTTTAGGATTTTGTTATCCTGGAATTAAAAATATAAATACCATTCTTGGAAATGTTATAACATTTCTTTTAGCATATAAAACGATTTATGTTATTTTAGGAATGTTTTTTACAAGAAAATTTAAAGAAGCTAAAAAGAAACACAAATATGGAATTGTGATTGCAGCAAGGAATGAAGAAGCTGTAATTGGCAATTTAATAGATAGTATTCATAAACAAGATTATCCTGATAAATTATTAACTATTTTTATAGTTGCTGATAATTGTACTGATAAAACGGCTGAAATTGCTAGAAAAAAAGGCTGTATTTGTTATGAGAGATTTGACAATGCTCATAAAACCAAAGGTTATGCTTTAGAGTATTTGTTTGATAGAATTGAAGAAGATTATGGGATATTGTCGTTTGATGGGTATTTTGTATTTGATGCTGATAATTTGTTGAAAGAAGATTATATCTCAAAAATGAATGATGCCTTTGATAGTGGTGAAAAAATAATTACATCATATCGACACTCAAAGAATTTTGATGAAAATTGGGTAGCTTCTACTTATGCAATCCATTGGTTAAGGTCAATCAGGACTGGTCATAGGGCCAGATCATTATTGCATCTTGCAACAAACATTCAAGGAACAGGATTTTTATTTGCATCTGAACTTGTTAAAGATGGTTGGCATTATACGTCTTTAACTGAGGATAGGGCATTTACTGTTGATGCTGTTGCTATGGGCTATCAAATAACATATCAAGATGCAGCAATATTTTATGATGAGCAACCAACGAGTTTAAAAATTGCTTTACGCCAACGACTTAGATGGTCAAAAGGGCATTTATTAGCTTTTATTGATACAGGACCAAAATTATTTTTAAATATATTTTTAGGTAAAAGGGATTCCAAAAATAAAAAGAAAGATAAAAAAGATTTTTGGCCAAGATTTGTTGAATCCATTCGTCATCGCTTTGCATCATTTGATGTATTGATGCTAACAGTTCCTTTTTCAGTTATAAATTTAGTAAGATGGTTATTAGTAAGTGTTATATTTTATTCATTTTATTCCTATACCAAAGGGTTAACTAATATTAATTTCTTTGGTGGAAGTACTTATCTTGCTCAATTTTTAAAAATGATAATTAATGTAAGAATAACAATTGAACCAGGAATAAAAGCTTTAGGTGGAGCATTCTTAATCGCTATTTGGGCTAGAATATTTTATCGAATTGGTTCTTATTTTGAACATATCATTGAAGCTGTTTATGTTTTTGTAATTGAACGAAAAAGAATAAAAAAGATACCATTACATAAAAAAATTCTATATTGTTTTACTTGGCCTATATTTGATATAATTGGCAGATATACAACTTATATAGCTTTATTCAAAAAGGTAGAATGGAAACCAATTCCTCATGATAGTAAAATAACAATTGATGATATTAATAATAAAGCGAAAAATTAATGTAAAATATGTGTTAAATTGTAGAATTTTGTCCTTTTATATGCTAAAATTAAGTTGTACATAGGAAATTAATGATTAGGAGGAGTATATGAAATTCTTAAAGATTAATGCCAAAGTACTATTGATTTTATGCTTATTTAGTGGAATTTTATTCTTAAGTACAGGATGCGGTGATAATACGGACAAAGATAACACTGATGAAACTGATACTCAAGAAGGTGAAAAAAGTCCTAGCAGCGGAAGTGAAGGTTCAGGAGATAGCAGTACTAGTGACAACAATACTGGCAACAATACTGCTGATAATAGTAGCAATACTAATAAAGAAGTAGATTATACAGTTTGGGTTGCTAATACAACAATCAATACTGATAAAAATCAAAGAAGTTACAAGGTTATTTGGGGAGATACATTATGGTTAATATCAACTGCTTGGGAAGTACCTTATCAAGAAATAGCAAACTATAATCACATTCCAAACCCAGATTTAATCTATGTTGACCAAATAATTTATAATCCATTATTTAAATAAGGATGAATCAATAGCAAAGAACCAAACGGTTCTTTTAATTTGTTTATAAATGTATAAAAAATGCACTTAAATTTACTTGACAAACAATAAAAAAGATAATATAATATAGTTAATTCTTTGAAAGAAGATTTTTAGGTATATTATCACTAATATATCATAAAATAAAAAAAGAGATGCATCCTAATTTGTGAGTGTTAGGTGCTGTCTCCATGTTTTTGGTTATAGCACCAAAACTTCAAATGAGAAGTCAGGTGCTATTTTTTTAATAATATTATTGCAATAGCTATTATATTAAATAGTATTACAACTAATATCAAAAAAGCAAGAGTTAAGTACTCCACCTTAATGATACGGGACTTATTAGTTTTAAAATATATAGTTTGCCCATATTATCACCTCCCTAACTATATACAAGAATAAAAATAATTGAAAAAGTTTTGGAGGCTAACACCTAACTTATAGGTTACATCTCTAAAATAATTATATAATTATGATACAGTATTGTCAATAATTTATTTGTATAAAAGTATAAAAATATCATTTCAATTTTCATATTTTTAATTTGCTATGATTATGTGTGATTTTATTAAAAAAATGGGAACACTTTTTCGTAATGAAAGGTGCTTTTTTTCATCTTTGCTTTAATACATTTTAATAAAATTATAAAACACAACTTATAAAATACAATTTACTTTTTTAAATTTTTCATGTATAATGTGTCTTGGTGATGGGGATGTATATAGGTAATGTTTATATAGATGGAAAAACTGTGTTAGCACCAATGGCAGGAATTTGTAATAGTGCATTTAGAAAAATTATTAAAGAGATGGGATGCGCGTTAATCTATGCTGAAATGGTAAGTGATAAAGCTATTTTTTATGGAAACGAAAAGACTAAAGAAATGCTTTTTATGGAACAAATCGAAAGACCAATTGTTCAACAAATATTTGGAAGTGATAAAGAATCATTTGTTGCAGCAGCTAAATATATAGAAAAAGAGATGAAGCCAGATATCATAGATATCAATATGGGATGTCCTGTTCCAAAAGTTGCAGTTAAAAGTCAAGCTGGTGCAGGACTTCTTAAAAATCCTGAAAAAATAAAAGAGATAGTAAGTGCTGTTGTTGCTTCTGTTTCTGTTCCAGTAACTGTTAAAATTAGAAGTGGATGGGATAGTAATAGCATCAACGCTGTAGAAGTTGCTAAAATATGCGAAAAAGCAGGAGCAAGTGCAATATGTGTTCATCCAAGAACTAGGAGTCAAGGTTATAGTGGTAAAGCCGATTGGAATATAATTAAACAAGTTAAGGAAGCAGTTAATATTCCTGTAATTGGAAACGGGGACATCACGGATATTTATAAAGCTAAAGCAATGCTTGATGAAACGGGATGTGATTTAATCATGATCGGACGAGGAGTACTCGGAAACCCTTGGTTAATAAAAGAAATAAACGCTTATTTAAAAGATGGAACAATAATAGATAAGCCAACTCCAATTGAAAAAATTGATATGTGTTTAAAACATTTAGACTATTTAAGTAAAATAAAACCTGAAAAAGTTGCTTGTTTAGAAATAAGAAATCATATTGCTTGGTATTTAAAAGGATTAAAAAATGCTAATCAAATTAAAGAAATGGTCTATCAAACAACCAAATTGTGTGATATAA
>CANRIE010000106.1 GCA_947630585.1 uncultured Bacilli bacterium
CCAATATTTTCATGACGATCTTTTCTTGAACCTAATTGATTTTTACTATCATTAACATGAATACATTTTAAATAATTTAGTCCAATAATTTTATCAAATTCGTCTAAAACATTATCAAAGTTACTAATATCATAGCCACTATCATTTAAATGACATGTATCTATACAAACACCAATTAATTCTTGTTTCTCAATTTTCTCAATAATTCTTTTTATTTCAAGAAAATTACTTCCAACTTCACTACCTTTTCCAGCCATTGTTTCAAGTAAAATAATAACATTGTTGCTATGTTTTAAAACTATATTCAAGGCATAAATAATATTTTCTATTCCTTTATCTATCCCAAGTCCAACATGACTTCCCGGATGTAAAACCATATATTTTACTCCAAGAGATTCACATCTTTTAACCTCTCCAATCAAAAAGTTAATTGAAAAATCATATTTTTCCTTACAATCATTAGCTAAATTTATAATATAAGGAGCATGAACAATTATATTATTAATATCTATTCCTAATTCTTGCATTTTTTCTTGAGCCATTTTAGTTAACCTAGAATCTATTTCATACCTTCTTGTATTTTGAGGAGCACCAGTATAAAACATAAAAGTATTTGCATTATAAGTAAGTGCTTCTTCTAAACTTCCAAGTAATTGTTTATTTTTAGTAAAACTAACATGAGAGCCAATTATTAACATAAAAACCTTCTTTCGTATTTATTTTATCAAACTTTAAGAAATATGAAAAGAAAAAAATTCGATTTCTCGAACTTTTATTCTCCTCCTTCAAGCTGAACTGATTTATTGCTAAGAGGTTCTGGAGTTGATTCATTAGAATATTTAATTTCTGGTACAGCATTAGATGCCGTTCCAATAGCATAATTACCATCTGTTAAATAAATATAGTAACGATACTCGCAAGCTAATGTGGTATCATCAACAACTGTCTTTACATGAATGTATGATGCTGAACTTACATCACTTAATTGAGTTTTAGCTGCAGTTCCTTCGCCTTTTTTATAGGGATTATTATAAGGACTATTAATTCCACCTCTATCAAGATTAATTGCTGACAATGGAATATATCTATCGTCTCCACCTTTTTTACATTGAGGTGCAAAGCCAGTTGTAGTGCTACCAAATATATCAGAAGATGATGAAGTAACTAATTGATGTGCTCCATCCAAAAATGATTTAGCATCACTTACAAAGCCTTTTCTTCTAGTATCATCAACAACACTTGTAATTGAGACTACTGCCAAAGACATAACGATAGCAAGTACTACGATAACGGCTAGTAATTCTACTAACGTAAATCCTTTTTTATTTAAATTTCTCATTTTTATCCTCCATAACTTATATAATAAAGATTAGCATAAATATAAAAAATAGTCAATAAAATTTATATAAAATTCTTTACTTTTTTAAAAAACTACGATATAATTATACGTGTTATGGGGCTGCAATGGTTTCGACGGGATTATCGATTGTTAAATTGCAAGGCGTACCTATGCGTTAAATGGAAAATAAATATAACTGGAAACAGTAATCAATTAGCATTTGCTTAATATTTAAAAGCAAATACCCTTTCTAAATTTTATCTACGGATTTATTAAGGGTTCATTTTAGTAGGTTATATTATTACTTTGTTTAGGAGTAATAACGAATTTTACTAAACTAGTTAGGTTTATGTTTGTTAATTAACTTATTTCCTAATGAATTTTCTTAATTAACTAACCTTGTAGAAGTTTTCCAAAACGTAATTTCGGACGGGAGTTCAATTCTCCCCAGCTCCACCAAAAAAGAAAGGACTTATAATGGAAGAATTAATAATAAAACATTGCCCTAAATGTGGCAATACAATTAAAATAATGGGTGAACTTAAATGTGAAAGTTTATCTTGTTGCGGAGACGTGATGGAAACATTAACTCCAAACTCAACTGATGCAAGTTTTGAAAAGCATGTCCCAACTTATGAAATTAAAGATGATAAAATAGTAGTTACAGTTAATCATGCAATGGATGAAGATCATTTAATTGAATGGATTTGCTTTAAAACTAAAGATACTGAAGAATTCAAATATCTTAAAGATGAAGCTAGAGCTGAATTTAATTACAAGCCTGGAACACTATATGCCTATTGCAATAAGCATGGTCTTTGGGCTAGTGAAGTTGAATAGTATTAAAAAACATAAAGTTTTTTCCGTAAACTCTATGTTTTTATTTGTCCTTTTTATCCTCTAAGTAATCTTCTTTAACCTCTTTGTCAATTTCTTCCATTGCCTTTGTTTCATCAACTATTTCTTCCCAATCATCCATATTTTCATCAACTAATATCTTAACTTTTGTATCACCAATTAATTCAATTCCTAACTCTTCTTCAACTTTATAGTTAATCTTATTGCCATCAATCTTAACTTCTTTACAACTTGGGTCTTTTAAACTTCTAACAATAATTGAGGCATCAGTATAATCAACCCCTTCTTTTTCACGAATATTAACTGTTTCTTTATAATTAAATGTTTCTTTTACAACATCTGTTTTAGTATCATTATCATA
>CANRIE010000107.1 GCA_947630585.1 uncultured Bacilli bacterium
CTCTTACCTCATAAATTAAATTTTCTATTTTAATATTTTCTTTTATACTAACTTCATTCATTTTTGCCTCCTCTTATTTTATCAAAATTATAATATTTAAAATTTTATGGTCGAAAATTTCGACCCAAAAAAACTTGCTAATTTTAAATTAATCTTCGTTTTAACTTGAAGTCGCAAAATGCGACCTCAAAAATTCCATTCATCATTACAAACCATGTTTTAAAACTAAGCTTCGTTCTAGTTTTTGGTCGCAAATTGCGATCATAAAACATCCATAAGCAATTATCTTAATTATCGCTTTCATAGCACATTATTATAAAGCATAATTTTAAACCATGCAAGACTTTTTTGACACTTTTTTCTAAAATTAAAATACTGATATTTTTTCTATAAACATCAGCATTTTACTTTACATTTCTTTTTTATCTTCTAAAGCATTTGTAACATTTTCAAAGTTATCTTTTTCTTGAAATTTTAAAGCTATTAACATTTTTCTTGCAATACTAATAAATTCTTCATATTCCATATTAAATAATTTTAAAATATCATTTCTATTATAATTATTATTTAATTTTTTAACTAATAAAACTATTAATATTTCTTTAACTGAATACATTTCAAATAAACTTTTATATTCATCTTTTCTTAATTCCTGCATTATAATCTTTAATGTTTTTAATAAATGAATATTAATATCTTTAAAATCATTTTCTAATTCATCAGGACAATTTAAATAATCTTCTATTCTCTTTTTATAATTTAATAGTAATTGTTTTTTTATTCTTGGAAGTATTCCATTAATAAATATATAATTATATTCAATTTTCCAATTACTACTATTAGGATTATTTAAATCCCACCCGTATTTTAAATAAATTAAATATTTATCTTCAAAACTCAAATATTTTATTGCTAAATCTATATCTTCTTTCTTATATTCTTTAAAATAATCATAAATAGTTTTTTCTGTTTTTTTTTCTAATCTTCTTCTTAATTTAGGTAATAATTTTTTATAAAATTCGGTATAGTATTCCATACTCCAATTACTTGAATCAGGATTAGATAAATCCGAACCATATCTTAAATAAAGTAAATTTTTATCTTCAAAATCAAGTTCTTCTATAACTCTATCTATTTCTTCTTTTTTATAATCTTTTAAAATTTCATAAATAGTAGAAATAGTTTTACCGGTTGAGCCTTTAACTATTTTTTTACCTTCTCTTTTGCATTTTAATAGTCTTTGTATCTTTCTTAAAACTCTTTGATAATCTTTTAAATCATTTTTTGAAGAAATTATTTTTTGTTCTTCATAAGTAAGCAAATTTATTACTTCATCTATTTCATCTTTAGTAAAATTACTTAATCTTTCATAGATTGTCTTTTCAGAATTTGAAGAATTTCCATTTCTTATTTTATTCATTATATTTTTCATTTTATTAATTAAAGATAAATAAAATTTTCCATTATATTTTTTATCCCAATTACTTGAATCAGGATTAGATAAATCACTTCCATATCTTAAATAAAGCAATCTTTTTTCTTCAGGATTAAGTTTTTCAATAGCACTATCTATTTCTTCTTTTGTATAATCACTTAATAATTCATAGATAGTCTGAATATGAATTATTTTTCCTTTAACAATTTTTTTACCTTCTTTTTTAGCAATTAATAATCTCTTCATTTTAGGTAAAAGTTTATTATAAAAGTTATAATCATATTCATGACTCCAATTACTATAATCAGGTTTTCCTAAATCACTTCCATATCTAAGCCATAGTAAATGTTTATCATCATCATCAAGTTCATTAATTATATCATCAATTTCTTCTTTTTTATATTCCTTAAAACATTCATAAATAGTTATATAACTAAATCTCAAACTTTTAGAGTTTTTATTAAATAAATTAGCTGGTAAATAGCCTAATTCTCTTTGAGTTTTCAACCAACTCTTCATCTTTGATAATAAAACACATTTAAAATCATAATAATACTTAGTATCCCAATTACTACTATTAGGACTTTCTAAATCATTTCCATATCTTAAATAAAGTAAATTTTTATCTTCTTCATTAAGAAATTCTATAACCCTATCTATTTCCTCTTTCGTATAATTACTTAAAGTTTCATAAATTGATTTTACTTTTCTCATTTATTTCACTCCTTTAAATACTAATTTTTATTAATACATTAATTTCTTTTCTTTTTTATTATTAAATTTTATTTCATTAATTAACTTTAATATACTTTCTAAATCATATTGTTCATTTACATCAAATAATAAATTATCTTCAATTAAATTTCTTTTAATTAAATCATCGATATTTAAAATAACTGCATATAATAAAGCCTCATGATTAAAACAACTATTTCTAATTGCATCAATATTTAGATATTTATTATCATATATGAAATACAAATATAAAAGGGAAAGTTTTTTATATATTATAACTTTATCTTCTCTAGTATATAAATTACTTGTATTTATAATTTCTCTTGCAATATTCTCTAGTTCTTTAAATGATAACTCCGATATTTGATTATTAATTGGAGTTTTATTTTCATAAGATACTATTAAATAATCTAAATAATTGATAAGTGTCCTAGCATCTCTAATATCATATTCTAATGAACATAAAATTCTTGCTAAAAGCTCTTTCAACATGAAATTACTAAGTTTACCACTTTTTGCTAATTCTTCATATTCTTTATTAAAAGATTCATAAATCTCCGGATTTATTTTTCTAAGTTTTACTAATAAAGTTTGAATTTTTAAGACTAAAGTTGCATCACTATTATCTAATTCTTTTACAAAACTAACTTGATTCTTACTTCTTTCACTAACTACTTTAACTTCACTTTCAATCTTAGGTACTTGTTTTACTTTAGTTTCTATTTTCTTTGGTTTTAATTTCTTTTTATCACTTTTTTTAGTTTCTTGTTTTAATTTCTTTTTATCTCTTTTTTGAATTTGTTTTGCAGTCATTTCAACAACTATTCCTCTTTCTATTAAATTTTCAATTACCCTCTCCATATTAAATGGATTATACTTTATAATAGAATAAATAACATTAATAATAGGAATATATATAATAATTGAACAAAATTCTTCAATATCATCAATAGAATCTGACTTATAATAAAATTTATAATTTATTTTATCTAACTCTTTAGTTAAAAAACTTTTATATATCTTCCTATATGCTTCTGCTAAATAATAAGAGGCATACATTAAAACAATTGATAATGAAAAAATTAATTCACTCATCAAAAATCTCCCTCTTTTCTAAGGGCATATTATAACATAAAAGCACTATATTGTCAATTATCATGAATTTACTTCTTAAATAATTTCTTACTCTCTTTTCTATTATCTTTTTCAATTTTAAATAATTTGATTTGTCTTTGATAAGGATGAACTGCTAATAATTTAGGAGCAATTATAATTTCTAAACTTTTATTGCTATAGAAAAATCCTCCTTCTATCCTTTCTACATTTGGTAAATTTATTTTTTTTAAATTCATGTTATTACCAAGAAAAAAGTTTCCTATTATTCTAACATTTGTTAAATTTATCTCATTTAAATATATATTATGAGATAGAAAAAAATCTCCTATTTTTAGGGCATTAGGTATTTTTATTTCTCTTAAAGTTAT
>CANRIE010000108.1 GCA_947630585.1 uncultured Bacilli bacterium
TTGGTATTTAAAAGGATTAAAAAATGCTAATCAAATTAAAGAAATGGTCTATCAAACAACCAAATTGTGTGATATAATAGACTTGTTAAATAATTTTAGGGAGGAATTTAAATGAAACCAGTAAGTTATAAAAGAATATTTGCTTATTTAATTGATGTAATTATTATTGCTTTTGTAGGTGTTTTAATTGGATATATTGTACCTGTTTCTGATAAATATGAAGAATCAAGTGATGAATTAATGGAAGTAATTTCTGATTACACAGATAAAAAAATTGAAGAAGATGAATATATAAATAAAGTAAATGATATTAGTTATACTCTTAATAAAGAAAGTGTACCTTTAAGTATTATTTCGGTTGTTTTATATACAATTTATTTTGTAGTAATACCATATTATAATAATGGTCAAACGTTTGGTAAAAAAATAATGAAATTAAAGATAGTTTCAAATAAAGGTAAAAAATTAAGTATGAATAATTATTTAATTAGAGCTTTAATTGTTGATTCAATTTTATCAAGTATAATTGGAGTAATAACAATTTTAGTTTTATCAAAAGCGAGTTATATAGAGACATATAATATAGTATCTTACGCATTTACGTGTTTATATATTATAACATTTGCAATGATATTATTTAGTAAAGATGGTAGAGGATTACATGATTATTTAGCTAGAACGAAAGTAGTCGTGGTTGATGATTTAGGTAATCCAGTACAAGAAGAAAAAGTAAAAGAAGAAAGTAAAGATGAAGAAGTTGAAGATGCTGATATTGTAGAAACTAAAGAAGTAGAAGAAAAAGAAGAAACTAAGAAAGAAGTTAAGGAAGAAAGAGAAGAAAAAAAAGTAACTAAAAAAGAAACTCCAAAAAAAGTCCAAAATAAAAATACTAAGAAAAAAAGTGAAACTACTAAAAAAAGTTCAACTAAAAAAACTACTAAAAAGAACTAATTAGCCTTGAAGTTAATTAGTTCTTCTAATAAGAAAGGATTGATATTATGGAATTAAATGAATTAAAAATTGAAATTAAAAAGTTACAAGACCAACAAGAAGAATTATGGGGGTTACTTTGACATTCAAAAGAAAGAGATTAGAATTAAGGAATTAGAAGATATTACTAAACAAGCAACTTTTTGGCAAGATAAAAAGAAAGTTGATGAAATTATGCTTGAATTAAATAATTTAAAAGATATTGTTTATAATAATATTGAATTAAGAAATAAAATTCAAGATGATTTAGAACTTATAGATATATTAGAACTTGAAAGTGATAATAATGTTCAGACTAAGATTGAAAGTGATGTTGAAAGTATTAAGGAAGAACTTAATAGTTTGAGGATGTTTACTTTGTTAAATTCTGAGTATGACAAAAATAATTGTATCTTAGAAATTCATGCGGGAGCAGGTGGGACAGAAGCTTGTGATTGGGCTAATATGTTATATAGAATGTATCAAAGATATTTAGAAAGAAAAAAATTTAAATATGAGGTTATTTCTTATTTAGAAGGTGAAGAAGTTGGCATTAAAAGTGTTGCTTTAAAAGTAGAAGGATTATATGCTTATGGCTATTTAAAATGCGAAAAAGGAGTTCATAGATTAGTTAGATTATCGCCATTTGATGCCAATAATAAACGTCATACCTCATTTGCATCTATTGATGTAACGCCAGAATTTAATGAAGTATCAGATATTGAAATTCTTGATAAAGATTTAAAAATAGATGTTTATAGAAGTAGTGGAGCCGGAGGACAACATATAAATACAACTGATAGTGCAGTTCGAATAACCCATTTGCCAACTAAAATTGTTGTCTCATGTCAAAATCAGAGAAGTCAAATTCAAAATCGGGAAGAAGCTATGAATATGCTTAAAAGCAAACTAAAACAATTAAGTCTTGAAGAGCAAGCTAAAACTTTAAATGGAGTTAAAGGCGAAAGTTTAAATATTGAATTTGGTTCTCAGATAAGAAGCTATGTCATGCATCCTTATTCCATGGTAAAAGATCATCGAACAGGGTGTGAAACGGGAAATGTTAGTAAAATTTTAGATGGATACTTAGATGAATTTATCGAAAGTGAATTAAAAAATAATGTTAAGTAGTATTTAGGTACTACTTTTTCTTTGGTGGTGATAAATTGAAAATTCGAAAATATATTTATTTAGTAATAGCTTTATTTTTTGCAGCTTTAAACTTTAATATAATATTAAAGCCTTTAAAATTAGTAGTAGGAGGAACCCAAGGTGTTGCACTTATTATAAATCATTTAATAAATATTAGACCATCCTTAATAATTTTAATAATTAATATTATAATGCTAATTTTAAGTTTTATCTTTTTGCGTCATGAAACAACTTATGGAACAATTATAGCAACATTTATATATCCATTGTTAGTTAGATTAACTAGTAATATTCCTTCTTTAAATTTTAATAATACATTTAACATTATTTTAGTTATTATAGCTGGAATTGTCTGTGGAATTACAGGAGGGATAATATATAAATTGGGATTTTCTAATGGAGGAATTAGTATTATACCTTTATTAACTAATAAATATTTCCATATAAAAATTTATATTACAACATTTATTATGAATTTAATAATAGTTATACTTGGATGTTTCTATTTTGGTATTATAAAAACAATTTATTCTATTATAGTTATTATATTACAAAGTTTTTTGATAAAAAAGGTGTTAAAAATTAGTAAAAAAATACATAATTAAAATTATGAATAATAGAATTAATATGGAGAATAAATGAAAAAAAAGAATTTGTGTGAGCAAATTAATACAAAGTGTAAAAATGTTATAAAAAATGCAAATAATTCTTGCTTTTTAGAATGTAATACGTTATAATTTAAGTCGAGAGGAGAAATAGTATGAAAAAAATAGTAATGATGTTATTAGCTGTTGCATTAGTTTTTTCTGGTGTAAGACCTGTTAGTGCTTTAACTGAAAGAGAAGTACTAGACAAATTAGAAAAATCTTATACAATCAATGGACAAGTATTTCAAATTTCACCAGCATTAAAGAAAATTGCTGAAGATTATGCAGCAAAATATGTTATTTCTGATGATGATTTAAAAGTTCTTGATGAAAAAATTGATGAAGCAATTAAAATCGTTAAAGATGCAAAAGTAACTAAAATCGAAGATTTATCTGCAGCTGCAAAGAAAGAATTAAAAGATTTAGTTGCTGATGTAAAAGCAAATACATCTATTAATGTTACATATGAAGATGGTACATTAGTTGTTTATACTCCTGAAGGAGAAGTATTTGAAAAAGTTACTAGTCTTGTTAAACAAACTGGAACTGAATCAAATACAATTGCTATTCTTGCTGGTGTATCATTTGTAGTTATGTTAGCAGGTGCATTTGTAGTAGTTAGAAAAGTTAGAACTACTGACTAATGAAAAAAATAAAAATTATAAAGACATTTGCTACTAACGTAGCAATTTCTTTTTTCTTTGCAGCAATTTTTGTTTTTACAACTTATATGTTGTTTGACAAAAAGATTAATCATTATGCATCTTTAGTTAATTCTTTTGCTATTAAACAAAGTAGTAGTAAAGAAAAAAAAACAACTTATGATTTAGCAAGTAAATCGTTAATAAATAGACCATTATATGGAAAGAAATTTGCAACTTTAAAAATACCTGAAATTAATATGAGTTTATCAGTTTATCATGGAGATACCTTAGATATAATGCGTTATGGAGTTGGACATTATGGTGGTTCCTACTTTCCTGGAGAGACAGGAACAATTATATTAGCAGCTCATAATGATGTTGGATTCTTTCATGAAATTGATAGATTAGTAGAGGGAAGTAAAATAACAATTGAAGCTGACTATGGAACTTTTGAATATGAAGTCGATAGTTATAAAGTTGTTAAAGAAACGGACCTTGATGCGTTTACAATTCAAGAAGATGAAGAAAAATTAATTATGTATACATGTTACCCAATTAGACATGGTGTTGTTGGAAGAAGAACTGAAAGATATGTTGTCTATGCTCATAGAGTAGGTGATACTAATGAGTAGAAAAACTAAAAAAATAATCGGATACATATTAGGGTTTATTTTAACAATCTTATTAGTTGCTTTTATTACTCTAGCAATTATTAAAGTTAATGTTTTTAATGTTAAGAATATTAAAAAAGATTTTGAAAAGAATAATTATTATTCACTTGTTTATACAAAAGTTTTAGAAAATATGCAAGATTATATGAGATCATCTGGTTTAGATAAAGAAATACTAGATGGATTATTTACAGAAGATGATATAAGAAGAGATGTTAATAAATATCTTGATAAATTATATCTTGATAGTGCTATTGAATTTGATGAAAATTCTTTAAAAGAAAAACTAGCTAAGAATATTGAAGATTCTCTTGCTAAACAAAACTTACAAGTTACAGATAAAAATGCCATTGATGAGTTTGTTACAGAAATGGTAAAAATATACAAAGTCGAAACTAATCTATATAATATAGTTGATAATTTTACTAATTATGTTCAAAAAGGTGATAATGTTATCAATATGGCTTTAATTGGATTAATGATTGTATGTATAGTACTTTTAATAACAATAATTCTAATGAAAGTTCATTGTCTTGGAACAATTACTTTTGGAGTTGGATTAATATTAGCATTTATTAGATTTGTAATATATGAGAAGATTGATTTTAAAAATATACTTATTTTATCAAAAGAGTTTTCAAAAGTATTAACTAGTATCTTAACTAATATTGCTAATAATCTAGCCATCTTTGCAATTTTATTTTTGGTAGTAGGATTAATAATAGCAATTATAGAAGCAATTATGAGAGCTAAAAGGCATGCACGGTATAAAAAAGTTCATGAATAGAAAGGGAAAAATGTTAAATTCCTTTTTTTTTCTATGTAAAAAATATTATTTTTGTGCTATAATAGTTTAGATTTTTAAAGAGGTGGAGTATGGATAAAATTGTGATTAAAGGGGCTCGCGAAAACAATTTAAAAAATATTGATTTAGAGTTACCTAAAAATAAATTAATAGTTATGACAGGATTATCAGGAAGTGGAAAAAGTAGTTTAGCTTTTGATACTATTTATGCCGAAGGAGAAAGACGTTATGTTGAAAGTTTGTCAGCTTATGCTAGACAATTTTTAGGAGGTTCTGAAAAACCTGATGTTGATAGTATTGAAGGATTATCACCAAGTATTTCAATTGACCAAAAAACAACAAGTAAGAATCCTCGGTCAACTGTTGGGACTGTTACGGAGATTTATGATTATTTAAGACTTATGTTTGCAAGAATTGGAGTTCCATATTGTCCTAATCATCATATTCCAATTACTAGTCAATCAGTTGAAGAAATTGTAAATAAAGTTGAAGAGTTTCAAGAAGGCACGAAAATAATTATATTAGCTCCCGTTGTTGATAGTGAAAAAGGAACGCATAAAGATACCTTAGAAAATTTAAGACGAGAAGGATACATTAGGGTTCGTATTAATGGTGAAATGTATGATTTATCAGAAGAAATTAATCTTGAAAAAAATAAAAAAGATAAAATTGATGTTGTTGTAGATAGAATTGTTATTAAAGATGGAGTTAGAAGTCGTCTTTATGAATCAATTGAAACAGCAACTAATCTTGCAAATGGTAAAGTCTTAATTAATATTGTTGGTGGGGAAGAAATATTATTTTCAACAACTTATGCTTGTCCTTATTGTAATTATTCAATTCCAACTTTAGAACCAAGAATGTTTAGTTTCAATGCCCCATTTGGAGCTTGTCCCGAATGTAAAGGGTTAGGAGTAAAATTAAAAATAGATGAGGCGTTAGTAATTCCTGATGCTACTTTAAGTTTAAATAATAAATGTATTAAGACTTTGAATGATGACCAAGATTCAATTGAATATAAAAGATTAAAAGCTGTCTGTGATTATTATAAAATTGATATGGATAAACCATTTAATAAATTAAGCAAGAAAAATCAAGATATTATTCTTTATGGTTCACCTGATATTTTAACTTTTAATATTACAAGTAGAAGTGGCAATGTAACTAAAAATAAAGATTATTTTGAAGGAGTTATCAATAATCTTGAAAGACGTTATATGGAAACATCAAGTGAATGGATCAGAGATTGGCTAGAGCAATACATGATTGAACTTCCTTGTGAAGTTTGTCATGGGGCAAGACTTAATGATAGTGTTTTAAATGTAAAAGTTCAAGATAAAAATATCTATGAAGTTACTTGCATGTCAATTAAAGAAGCCATAAATTGGTTTAATAATTTAAAATTAAGTGAAGAACAAAAGAAAATTTCTGAGTTAATTATTAAAGAAATAATAAATAGACTTACGTTTTTAAAAAATGTTGGACTTGAATATTTGACAATGTCTAGAATGAGTGGAACTTTATCAGGAGGAGAAGCTCAAAGAATTAGATTAGCAACCCAAATTGGATCAAGATTAACGGGAGTTTTATATGTCTTAGATGAACCTAGTATTGGACTTCATCAAAAGGATAATGAGAAATTAATAAACTCTTTACTTGAAATGCGTGATTTAGGAAATACTTTAATTGTTGTTGAACATGATACAGATACAATGCTTGCAAGTGATTACTTAGTTGATATTGGGCCTGGGGCTGGAGAAGCCGGAGGGTATGTTGTTGCAGCAGGAACTCCAGAAGAAGTTATGAAAAATGAAAAAAGTATTACAGGTCGTTATTTAAGTGGCAAAGAATGTATCGAGGTTCCTAAAAAGAGACGAAAAGGAAATAGTAAGTTCATTGAAATAAAGGGAGCTTGTGAAAATAATTTACAAAATATTGATGTTAAAATTCCCCTTGGAACATTTACTTGTGTAACAGGAGTATCAGGAAGTGGCAAGAGTAGTTTAGTAATGCAAATTTTAGCTAATGCTTGTATGAGTTATATTTATAAATCTAAAGTTAAACCTGGTCGTCATCAAAAAATAGTAGGACTTAATAATTTAGATAAAGTCGTTATTATAACTCAGAATCCAATTGGAAGAACTCCAAGAAGTAATCCAGCAACTTACACCGGAGTCTTTGACGATATAAGAGATTTATTTACGAATACCAAGGAAGCCAAGATGCTAGGGTATGGCAAGAATAGATTTTCCTTTAATGTTAAAGGTGGAAGATGCGAGGCTTGCAGGGGAGACGGAGTTAAGAAAATTGAAATGCATTTTTTACCAGACGTGTATATTCCTTGTGAAGTATGTCATGGAACACGTTACAATAGTGAAACGTTATCAATCAAATACAAAGATAAAAACATTGCAGAAGTTCTTGATATGCGAGTAACAGAAGCCTTAGAATTCTTTGAGAATTTTCCAAAGATTAAAAATAAACTTCAAGTTATGGAAGATGTTGGGCTTGGTTATGTTAAATTAGGTCAAAGTGCAACAACCTTATCTGGAGGAGAGGCAGGCCGAGTTAAACTTTCTAAAGAACTTCAAAAGAAAGCAACTGGTAAAACTTTATTTATCCTTGATGAACCAACAACAGGACTTCATATGGCAGATATTAAAAGATTACTAGCTATTTTAAATCGGATTGTTGAAAATGGAGATACCGTTTTAGTAATTGAACATAATCTTGATGTTATAAAATCAGCTGATTATATAATTGATTTAGGACCTGATGGAGGAGAAGGAGGAGGAACAGTTGTTGCAACGGGAACTCCAGAAGAAGTAGCTCAAGTTAAAGAAAGTTATACAGGAGAATTCTTAAAAAAAATCTTGAATTAAAAAAAAGTATCCACCAACTTGGTGGATATTTTAGCGATGATAACCATCTTTCTTTAAAGCTGATATTAATAATCTAAGTTTTTCGTTTTCGGCTGTTAATCTTTTAATTTCTGCCATTGCTTCTTTGATATCTGAGAAAAAAGCTTTATCTGTTTGCTGTTTTGAAGAACGCTTTTTAATTTCTTGCAAATGAGCAATATAACCACCTTCTCCATTTGTTCCAAAGACTATATTTTCAAGAACTGAATCATAACTTGCAGGGGCATTTAAATCAAAGAAACTCTCAGGAGTTATATTTTGAACTCTATTAGCCATTTCTGTGCAAAAACTTTCAACATCTTCTGTTGGAGTGTAATCACAAATAGCTTTATAAACTTTTCTAATTGCATTAGCATCAAAATAATTTTTGGTTATATACAATTCAGATAAGAAACGTTTAGAAGTTATATCATAGATTGCCTGATTAGAAAGTGGTGGATCAAAATATTTAAATACTTTTAATATTTCATCAGATGTTAACTCTGAAAATAAAGTATGACCACTTTCATCAGGAGTTATCATGTTTAAACCTAATTTAGGAAGAAGTGTAATACGAGGATTATTATCATCAAATTTACATTTAATTATTTTTTTCAATAATTTTCTACTTGGTTCTCTATGCCTTAATTCTTGTTTTAAAATCTCTTCGTAATTATCACCAAATTTAGCTCTTAAAATACTGCTTGGTTTATCAATATAATTATAAATAGTATCATCAGCATTAAATAAGAATAAATCATGATATTTTCTTATAAATTCTCTACCTTTTAAACTTTCATTATTATTAGAATTAAATAGTTTAGTATTATTTAATATTGCTAAATCAGATTGAGAAACATAAATATTTCTATGTAACAAACTTTCTTGAATATTTAAAAGTTTATTTGCTTGCTCTTTAGTTAAATTACTGCAAAAAGTGGTTGGATTTTTAGAATTATAGCAAATATCCATAATTACATTCCATAATTCACTTGCTTTTTCATCGGTTATTTTATTTAAAATAATATTTACAAATTTAGTTATTAATTCATTATCTGATAAAATATAATTGGAAAATAACCATGAACTACTAGTTCGATCAAGAGTATTTAAAATATGAGTTGGTTCACTTATTATATTATGAATAGCAAGATTTAATTCATTATTTTGTTGATTAGTCATAAAAGTTCTAAATAAATAATTAAGAAGTGTTAAATTATGACCTTTAGTTGGAGAATCAAAGACAATACTATATATTCTTCTATCTCTACTATTATTTAGTAGTTTGTAAAAGGCCTCTTTATTATACATAAGAGCATAATCAATTGCACAATAACCTTCTTTAGAAGGTTTGAATAAATCAAATTTACTTAATAATTCAATATGTTTTAAAGTCTTTTTTCTAGTTGGAGGTTGAACTTTAAAATCAATTACCATTTCTTCAGTATAAATACCATTAATAAGTTGATCTACTAAATAATTATAATTATTTTTAATTGCAATCTGTAATAAATTAAGTCCATAATAATCTTCAATTTTGGCAATATCATCAAAAGAGACTTTTAAATATCTCAAAGCATCTTTTAATTCAATTTCTCCAGTTTCAATTTTTTTAGCCAAATCATTTATATCCATATTATCCCTCACTTACTTTAGTTTAATATTATCACAATTAATAAATATTAGCAATAATATTTAAAAAAATTTAATACTAAAAATGTAAAGTAAATTTATGAAAATTACTTTCTTTTTGAAATAAGATTTGCTATACTTCTAAAGAGGAAGTGGTTTGATTGGAAAAACTTAAAGTGGCTATATTTTTATTGGTTATTTCTATTTTAGCAGCAATTTCCTTATTTGAATCTTATTTCGAAAGAGGATATATAGGTGCTTTAATAGCAGCTTTGTTTATTTTATTATTAGTTTTTATCGTAATATATATATTATTAGATGATATACAATTTAAGAAATTTAATTTAAAAAAAGAGAGAAAAATTAAAAAATATGGTGTTATTAAAGATGTTTTAAAAAATAATACAGTTGGAGGATATAACGTTGTTGTTAGTTATACAATAAAAAATAAAAATTATCAAACTAAAAGTGAAAGTTTATTTTTTAATCCTCTACCACTTATTAAAGAATTTAATATAAAAGAAATACCTATTTATATTTTAGTAAATTCTAATAAAGTTTTAATTGATATTGATTATTTTAGTTACTATATGGAAGAAAAAAATAATCAAGCTAAATATTTATTTAATATATCAAATAAAAATAAAATTTATATGGGAAAAAGTATACCTATTTATTTTGAAACTCTAAATGATTTAGAATTTATACCAGTTTATATTTTACCCAATAATCCTAAAAAGTGTTATGTAGATGTTTCAGTTTTAAATAATGAAGGGGGAATTTAATTATGAATCGGGTTGCAATTGATTTAGGTTTTATTCAAATTTATTGGTATTCTATAACTATGTTATGTGGAGTAATATTTGGAGGAAGCCTTGCGTATTTAGAACTTAAAAGAAACAAAAGAGATACTAAGTTTTATTTAGATATGATTTTTTATGTTATAGTATTTGGTTTTTTAGGAGCAAGACTTTATTATGTTTTATTTAACTTAGATTATTATTTAGAAAATGTGGGTGAGATACTTGCTATTTGGAATGGGGGATTAGCAATTCATGGAGCAATTATAGCAGGTATTATAACCATATTTATTTATAGTAAAATTCATAATAAGAAAAAAAGTGAAGTTATAGGTTATTTAGATGCTACAACATTAGGCTTAATTTTAGGTCAAATAATTGGAAGATGGGGAAATTTCTTCAATAGTGAGGCTCATGGTGGGGAAACAACAAGAGCATTTTTAGAAAGTATCCATATCCCAGACTTTATAATTAAAGGAATGACAATTGATGGAGTAGTATATCATCCAACGTTTCTTTATGAATCATTTTTAAATTTAATTGGTTTAATAATATTACTTATAGTGTGCCGAATTAAAAAAGTTAAAGTTGGAATGCCACTTGCTGTTTACTTAATGTGGTATGCAGTAGTCAGATTCTTCATTGAAAGTATGCGAACTGATAGTTTAATGTTAGGTTCCTTAAAAATGGCTCAAGTAATTTCCATTTTCTTCTTTATAATTGGTATAATAATCTTTATAATTTCTAAAAAATATGGTATAAATTATAATAAGGAGAGTGATAAAAAATGAATTACGATTGTATAATTGTTGGAGGAGGAATTGCTGGAATAACAGCTAGTATTTATTTAAAAAATGCTAATAAAAAAGTTCTATTAATTGAAAAAGGAACGATGGGAGGAATATTAAACAAGGTAAGTACTATTAAAAACTATCCTGGTTTTAAAGAAATAGCAGGACCTGACTTAGCTTTTAATCTATATGAACAAGCCAAAGTTAATGAGATTGAAATTGTTCTTGATACTGTAATTGATATTGAAAATAAAGATAATCTTAATAAAGTTATTTTAAAAGATAAAGAATATACTTGTAAATATCTAATTTTGGCAACGGGGAAGGAAGCTCGGAAATTAGGACTTCCTAACGAAGATAAATTAGTAGGCCATGGTGTTAGTTACTGCGCTTTATGTGATGCAAATTTTTATAAAGGCAAAGATGTATGCGTGATTGGAGCCGGGGACTCTGCCTTACTTGAATCTTTATATCTTGCTAATATTTGTCGAAGTGTAACTATTTTAAATAAATATCCTAAATTTAAAGGACAAGAGGGAATGCTTAAAGATTTATTAAAACATGATAATGTTAAAATTCTTTATAATAGTTTAACAACATCCTTAAAAGAAGAAGATGAGAGATTAGTTGGCATTACTTATCAACAAGATTCTAAAGACAAGGAACTTAAAACAGATGCTATATTTGTCTATATTGGAAGTACACCTAATATCTTATCAGGGTTAGATTTAGAACTTGATGGTAAATACTTAAAAGTTGATGAAAATAAAAAAACGAACCTTGATAATATCTATGCAGTAGGTGACGTTATTAGTAAAGATTTATATCAATTAGTTGGAGCAGCAAATGACGGCATGATTGCAGCAACCTCAATTATTAAACGTTTAAATAAGGAGTAACTATGTCTTTTACAACCAGAGTTAAAAATGAAATAAGTAATAATTATAGTAATAAAAATGCCAATATAGCTGAGTTATCAGCCATAGTTAGAAATTCTTATCATCTTGAAAATGGTTTAGAATTAATAACAGAGAATTCAACAATCTGTAAGCATTTATATAATTTATTTAAAGAAACTTATAATATAAATGTTAAAACAGAGATTATAAATAATAAAACAAAACGGGTATATTGGGTTTTTATTCCTGATAAATTAGATATTATTTTAAAAGATTTAGGAGTTTTAGATAACAACCATGAATATTTAAAAACACCACCTACTTATATATTAGAATCAGAAGATGAAAAACGAGCTTATTTAAAAGGAATTTTTCTAGCAACGGGAAGTTGTAATGATCCCAAAACCTCAATGTATCATTTAGAATTTAAAATAGATTATTTAGAAGAAGCAAATTTTGTTTCAAATTTACTTAATGAATTTTATTTAAATAGTAAAGTTATTAATCGTGATAAAGGTTATATGGTATATGTTAAAGAAGCTGAGAAAATTGGGGATTTTTTAAGAATAATTGAAGCAAGTCTTGCCGTTATGTATTATGAAGATATTAGAATTTATAGAGATCACAAGAATATGACTAATCGGCTTAATAACTGTGAACAAGCTAATTTTGAAAAAAGTATGTTAACATCAAGTAAGCAAGTTGAAGATATTAATTTAATTAAAGATGTAATAGGGATTGAGGCTTTAGATACGAAAATCGAGGAAGCAGCTAGGTACCGGTTAAAATATCCTGAATCATCATTAGAAGAATTAAGTCAAATTATGACTCTTGAAACCGGTGTTCCTATTACTAAGTCAGGTTTAAATCATCGTTTTCGTAAGATTAAAGAGATAGCAAACAGGATAAGAGAAAATCAAAAATAATGCTTGCTTAGAAGGAGTAAAAATAGTATAATGATTATAGTTAGGAGGAAAAAATATGTGGCTATGGATTATTTTAGGAATCGTAGTAGTTATTCTAGTTTATGTATTTGCAACTTATAATAGTTTAGTAGGACTAAGAAATCGGGTTGAAGAAGCTTTTTCAACAATGGATGTTTATTTAAAGAAAAGATGGGATTTAATTCCTAATATTGTTGAAACTGTTAAAGGTTATGCTAAACATGAAAAAGAGACTTTAAGTGATATAATGTCTTTAAGAAATAGTGCTTATGATAAGATGTCAGTTAATGATAAAGTTGATGTTAACAATAAATTATCACAAGGAATAACCAAGTTAATGGCAATAGCTGAAGCGTATCCTGATTTAAAGGCAAATGAAAACTTTAAAGATTTAAGTGGACAACTTGCTAAAGTAGAAGAAGATATTGCTAATGCTAGAAAATATTATAATGGAGCTGTTCGAATCATGAATGATAAAGTTGCAATGTTCCCAAGTAATATAATTGCTAGTATGTTCGGTTTCAAAAAACAAAAAATGTTTGAAGCTAACGAAACTGAAAGAGAAAACGTTAAAGTTAAATTTTAGAAAAGGAGGGATTTATTATGAATAAGTTAATTAATAAATCTCTTGTTTTCTTTTTATTATTGTTTTCATGTTTAAATGTTAAAGCTTTAGAAATAGATCAAGGTTTTAATAATATCTTTATTCCAACAATTTATTATGCTATTCCAATTATCTGTTTAATTATATCTTTAATAATACTTGGTATATGTAAAATTAAAAGTCGAAAAAATATTGGTAAGGAAATAATACCACTTGAGTTTTATCAACCAGATAGTTTAAACAGTTTAGATGTTGGAAGATTATATAAAGGTGAAGCAAACGAAAAAGATGTTATTTCATTACTTATATATTTAGCAAATAAAGGCTATCTTAAAATATCAGATAAGGATAGTAAAGAGAATTTTAAAATAATAAAAATTAAAGATTATGATGGTAATAACAATGAAGAAAAATTATTTTTAGATGGTTTATTTAAAAATGCTATAAAAAATGAAGAAGGGGAGGAATTTATTACTGTAACTAAATTAAAATATAGGTTTTATAGTACAATTCATAATATCTTAATTAATGTAAATAACGTTTTTAATGTTCAAAAACTAATTAAAAAAGATTATTCTAAACAAGAATTAAATTTAAAGAAAGTTATTCTTTATTTAATAATTATAGTAATATTATCTTTGATATTAATACCAATTTTAAATGGAGGTATAGTAATAATTATAAAAAATATTAGTTATTTAATAGGATTAATTCTTGGAATAACAATAGTTATTTTGATGATATATATAAGAAAAATTATTAAAATTGAGCCTAAACGAACTGATTATGGTAGGAAAATGTTTGCTAAAATAAATGGATTTAAAATGTTTTTAGAAACTGCTGGGAAGGATAAATTAGAAAAACTAGTTAGTGAAAATCCAAGGTATTTCTATGATATATTACCATTTGTTTATGTTCTTGGAGTATCAAATAAATGGATAAAGAATTTTGAATACTTAAAATTACAAAGTCCAACTTGGTATTTAGGATTATCTGATTTTAAAGATAAAATTAATAGTACTTTTGAAATTAGTACGAAATATATGACATTTAAGTCTAATCTTTATTGCGACAGTTTATCAAGTCTTGAAACAAGTTCTTCTGGTTCAAGTGATTCCGGTGGTGGAATATCAGGAGGAGGCTCCGGAGGTGGGGTGGAGGCTCATGGTAGAAAGAGGTTTTATGAAAAAATTAATTAATAGATTGATTGCTATAGCAGTTATTATAGCAAGCCTTCTAGTTTTAAATGTTAAAGCTTATGAATATGATTATGAGATAACGAAATTTGATATAGAAATGATAGTAAACTCTGATAACTCATTTGATATTAAAGAAACAATAGGAGTATATTACAATGTACCAAAGCATGGTATTTATAGAACAATTCCTTTAGAAAATAATATTAAAAGAGCAGATAATACTACTTCTAAAACTTATGCTATGGTTGAAAATGTAAGTGTTAATCAAAAATATACAGCAAATAAAGAAGGAAATTATGAGTATGTAATTAGAATTGGATCTGAAGATGAAACTTTAACTGGTAGTCAAGAATATGTAATTAATTATAAATATGTTTTAAATTATGCTAATGAAGAAGGTTTTGATGAGTTATATTATAATATAATCGGAACTGATTGGGATACAACGATAAAAAATGTAACTTTTAAAATCACGATGCCAAAAGATTTTGATAAAAGTAAATTAGGATTTTCTAAAGGAAAATCTGGTTCAACTAATAGTACAGGAATTACTTATCAAGTAGATGGAAATATTATAACAGGAAGTTTTGATGGAACATTAAAACCCTCAGAAGGCTTAACAGTAAGGTTAGAATTACCTAAAGGTTATTTTGAATCTAATAATGATTATATAAATGATAGTAGATATGAATATGTAATAAATAACTATGATATAGAAATGAAAGTAAATCTTGATAATACATTTGATATTAAAGAAACAATTGATACCTATTTCAATCAAGAAAAACATGGTATCTATAGAAAACTACCTTTAAGAAATGAAGTTGAAAGATTAGATGGTTCTAAAACTATAAATCGAGCTAAAGTAACGAATTTAAAAGTTAATCAGGAATATACAACTAGTAAAAAAGACAATTATTTTAGAATTCAAATAGGAAATCCTAATAAAGTAATTAAAGGAGAAAATAAATATATAATTAATTATAAATATAATTTAGGAAGTGATAAAAATAATAAATATGATGAGTTATATTATAATATAATTGGAACCGAATGGGATACAAAAATAAAGAATGTAACTTTTAAAATAACAATGCCTAAAAGCTTTGATGAAAGTAAATTAGGTTTTGCTAAAGGGGAAGATGGTTCAACCGATAGTAGAGGCATAACTTATCAAGTAGATGGAAATGTTATAACAGGGAGTTACAATAAATCTTTAGCACCATATGAAGGATTAACAATTAGATTAGAGTTACCTGAAGGATATTTTGAAGGAGTTGACTTAATTGTTGATTTAAATATTTTACTAATGTTTATTATTCCAATTGCTAGCCTAGTTATTTCAATCTTTTTATGGTATAAATTTGGAATAGATGATAAAGTAATTGAAACAATTGAATTTTATCCACCTAAAGGCTATAATAGTTTAGAAGTTGGATATTTATATAAAGGTATTGCTGAAAATGAAGATGTAATCTCTTTGCTAATATATCTTGCTAATAAAGGGTATATTAAAATAGCAGAAACTGAAGCAAAATCATTATTTACATCAGTAAAAAGTTTTGAAATAACTAAATTAAAAGAATATGATGGTGATAATATAAATGAAAAATTATTTTTTAAAGGATTATTTAAAACCGGTGATAAAGTAACAGAAAGTGATTTAAGGAATAGTTTTTATGTTACAATGAATGAGATATTAGGAAATATTAATACAAGTGTAAATAATAACCAAATTTTTGATAAGGAAACATCTAAAAAAACAATTATTATAGTAATTCTAATGATTATTACCTTTATAACGATGATATTAGTACCAAGTATGGATTATTCATCAGGTATTATTAGTATAATAATGACTATATTTACATGTTTATTCCTTTTACCTTTTTATGCTATTGGGTTATTTGCTAAATTACCTTTACTATTTAGAATTGTTTGGTTAGGGTTTATGATATTCTTGTCCTCATTTTTCGTTTTTGAGACAACAATTTGGCAAGCAATTCAAAATGATTATATATATTTATTTGCAGTAATAGTAGATTTATTAAGTTTAATAGGTATGGGAGTAGCTTGTAAATTAATGGCTAAACGGACTAAATATGGACTAGAAATGTTAGGGAAAATAAAAGGATTTAAAACATTTTTAGAAACGGCAGAAAAAGAAAAATTAGAGGCTTTAGTCTTAGAAAATCCAACTTATTTTTATGATATCTTGCCTTACACATATGTTCTTGATGTATCTAATAAATGGATGGAAAAATTTGAAAGTATTGCCGTTGAACCTCCAACTTGGTATGATAGTTCTGATACTTTTGATATAGTAACGTTCTCTTCATTTGTAAGTACAACTATTGCATCAGCTACATCTAGTATGTCATCTAGTCCTTCATCATCAAGTGATAGTGATTCTGGAGGCGGTGGTGGCTCATCTGGTGGAGGTTCATCAGGAGGCGGCTCCGGAGGCGGAGGCGGTGGCTCATGGTAGAAAGGAGTTAAAATGAAAAAAATAAAAAATATAATATTAATACTTGTAATAATGCTATTACCAAGTTTAAATGTTAAAGCCTATGATTATGAAATAACAAAATTTGATATTGAAATGGTTGTTAACCCTGATAATTCTTTTGATATAAAAGAAACTATTGATACCTATTTTTATATAAAAAAACATGGTATTTATAGAATATTACCTTTAAAAAATGAAGTTAAAAGATTAGATGGGACAACTTCTACTAATCGAGCCAAAATAACTAATATAAATGTTAATAATCAGTATACAACTTATAAAACAGGTAATGACTTTGAAATTAGAATTGGAAATCCTGATTATGAGTATACTGGATCATCACAATATGTAATTAGTTATCGATATAATATAGGAAATGATAAAAATAAGTATTTTGATGAATTATATTACAATTTAGTTGGTACAAGATGGGATGATACAACGATTTCTAATGTAACTTTTAAAATAACAATGCCTAAAAGTTTTGATAAAAGTAAATTAGGATTTTCAGCAGGTTCTTATGGGACGATAGGAACAAGAAAAGTTAACTATCAAGTAAATGGAAATGTTATAACAGGAAGTTATAATGGTACTTTAAATCCTCGTGAAGGATTAACAATAAGATTGGAACTACCTGATGGTTATTTTATCAAGCAAAACACTGATATAAAATATTTAATATGTTTTATATTTCCTATTATTATGTTAATAATATCAGGATTTATTTGGTATATATATGGTCGTGATGATAAGGTAGTTGAAACTATAGAATTTTATCCACCAGAAGGTAGAAATAGTTTAGAAATAGGTTTTCTTTATAAAGGAAAAGCTAACAAAATTGATGTGATTTCTTTATTAATATATCTTGCTAATAAGGGTTATATCAAAATTCAAGAATATCAAGAAAAGAAAATGTTTTTTAAAGTAGATACTTTTAAAATTATTAAATTAAAAGAGTATAATGGCAATAATAAGGAAGAAAAATTATTCTTAGAAGGTCTATTTAAAAAATCTAAAACTGAAAATGGAATTCAATATGTAACAAAAGATGATTTATATAATAAGTTTTATAAAACAATAACTAAGATTTTAAATAACGTTAATTCAAAAGAAAATAAAAATTTAATTTATGAAAAGAAAACTAAATTGTCATTTATAATAATTTTATTTTATATTATATCTATATTATTATCTTTTATTCCGTTTATAGATACTTATACGTTAGAAATTGAATTTATATGTTCGGCACTGCCTATGGGAGCGGGAATGTATTGTTTAGCATTTGTAATAACTAAAGATAATATAAGAATAAGGGCTAAGATTAATGCAAGTTGTATATATATTTCTGAAATATTAGCAGGATTATCACTTGCAGTAATGCACTTAGGTGAATTGCCCGAATTTATTTTTATATTTATAATTGGTCATCTTTCAGCATTTGGTATAATTATATTTTATACTTTATTAGATAAAAGAAATAAATATGGAACTGAAATATTAGGAAAAATAAAAGGATTTAAGACTTTCTTAGAAACAGCTGAAAAAGACAAATTAGAATCATTAGTATTAGAAAATCCAACTTATTTTTATGATATTTTACCATTTACTTATGTTCTTAGAGTATCAGATAAATGGATAAAGAAATTTGAAAGTATTTCAATGGAAGCTCCTAATTGGTATGATAGTAATAGTGCTTTTGATATAATAAGATTTAATACTTTCATCCATACTACTATGATTGTTGCTTCAAGTACAATATCTTCAAGTTCTGGTGGCTCATCAGGAGGAGGATCATCAGGAGGTGGCTCTGGAGGTGGAGGCGGCGGCTCATGGTAACTTTTAAAAGGAAAATTGTAATTTGTTGTTTTAACTTTAAGGTCGAATCCTCATTTAAGAGATAAAACATAAAAGAGAAAGTTCCAATTTAGCTTTCTCTTTATTTTACTCGTCTTTTATTTAAGTCTAAACCTAATAATTCTAACTTTATAATAACTTGTTTAATTTCAGAATCAATAAGTCCAATTGATTTTAAATTCTTACGATTTAAAACCCATAAATCATTAATTTTTAATATATTATTTTCTTTAAATAAATTAGTAATTTTATCATTTAAGTTTAAATAACTAATATCTTCATCCAAATATTTACTACGCATTTTAAAGACCCTCTTGAAGTTTATTAAAAACATATTCTTCCATTTCTGAGTAACTCATTGAAAGAACAACTGATAACTCTGGAAATAAATATTTTTCAGCTAGTTCCATATAATTCTTATCTTTATCACTTATTTTCCGTTTATGATCAACACGATTTTTATTTCTTAAATAAGTAGTTTTAATAACTTTAAGTAAATCTTCGTGAGTACCTTCAGCTAATAATCTCTTATATTCACTTTCAATTAACTTATCATCAATTGCGATAATATCTAAACTATTAATACTATCAACAATTTTTCGTCCTTCATCTAAACTTATTAAACTTCTAATGGAAGGATTATTAACTGGAATACTTAACTTTAAAGAATTATCATTAATTGGTACTAATATATAATAATCAGTATCATTCATATATTTTTCTTTAATGTTTTCAACTTGACAGACATCCTTTAAATATATTACATAATCTCCAACATTATACATTGTTAACCTCCTAAATAAGACTATCACTAGTGCTTTTTAACAACCTTATTATAACACTTTTTAAGAAAAAATGTAAGTAAAAATTTGAAAAAGTGACTAAAAAAACTATTATTTCAATAGTTATTTTCTCTTATCAAAAAGTTTATCAATTAATCCATATTCTAAAGCTTCTTTACTATCTAAGAAATAATCACGTTTGGTGTCTTTAGTTATTTCTTTAATACTTTTTCTGGTGTTTAGAGATAGAATTGTATTTAGTTTTTCTTTCAATTTCAAAATTCTTTCAGCAACAATCTTAATCCACGTTGCTTGACATTGCTTATGTAAAAAAACATTTTTTTTCTTTTTAAGTAGTAGTAAAACTAATAAAAAAATGTTAAAATAGCATCGAAAGGAGATAGATTAAATGAAAAAAAATAAAATAATAAGAGTTTTAGGTATAATAGTTATGGTTTTATTGGTTGGAGTTGGCTGCGATAAAAACGATATAAACGATATACTTAATAATATATATGATTCAGATAATAGTAATAGTGATTCAAATACGCAAAATACTAGTAATGATTTAGAAAAATTAAAAGAAATTTTGAAACAAGATGCCTTTGGAAATTTTGATCAAAGTGTTGAAAATTATTTTGAAGGATATTTGGGACCTATTGTTGACGTAATGGTAAAAAATAATTTTACAACTATAGAAACTTTAAAAGTTGAAGATTTAACTGAAGAAGATATTGCAGAAATAATTTGTTTAACTGTTGATTATAAAATGACAAGTATATATCCACATTATGAAGGGCAAGAAAAAATTAATTATCCAAAAAGTGATGTAGCTGAAATTGTTAAAAAATATTTTAATATTGATGATTATAGTTTTTCTAAATTTACAAATTCCAAAGAGTATGAATGGTCAGATAGTAGTATTAATTTAGAAACAGATGGAACACTTGTATGCACGAAAAGATATGCTTCTCAGACAATTGAAGTAACAGATGTTACTTATAATCAAGATACTCAAAAAGTATTGGTAGATATTGATGCAATCAATCCTGGGCAAGCTGGTGCTTCTAATATAGATTTTGCTGGAACTATTGAATTAAAGTATAATGATGGTAACTTTAATGTTATTAGTTTAAATTTTGAAAATGTCACAAATTAAAAATTTAATAATATAAAAAAAATAACTATTGGATTAGTTTCTAATAGTTATTTTCTTTTATCAAGGATTTTATCAATTAATCCATATTCTAAAGCTTCTTTACTATCCAAGAAATAATCACGTTCGGTGTCTTTAGTTATTTCTTTAATACTTTTTCCGGTGTTTTCTGATAGAATGGTATTTAGTTTTTCTTTCAATTTCAAAATTCTTTCAGCGACAATCTTAATCTCGGTTGCTTGACCTTGAACACCACCTAGGGGTTGATGAATCATAACTTCTGCATTCGGCAAGATATAACGTTTACCTTTTTTACCACAAGAAAGCAGGAAAGCTCCCATTGAGGCTGCCATTCCAATACAAATTGTTGAAACATCACTTTTAATAAAATTCATGGTATCCATAATAGCCATTCCTGCTGTAATCGAGCCACCTGGTGAATTAATATATAAACTAATATCATCATGATTAATTGAATCTAAATACAAAAGTTCGGATACAATTATATTAGATAAATTATCATCAATTTCTCCACTTAATAAAATAATTCTATCTTTAAGTAATCTTGAAAAAATATCATAACTACGTTCTCCGTTAGTTTCTTTATCGACAATCACTGGTACTAAACTCATTTTATCACCTATAACTAGGTTATGTAAGAAAGATAATTTTATACCTAAAAATGTAAATAGTATTGTATAAAAAAATTAAATAATTTATAATATTAAAACATTGTTAAAGAAGTAGTTAGTTGACATTATAGATAACAAATTTAATAAATCTAATTGATTTTTAATTTACTTCTTAAAAATTACATGATATACTTATAGTATGGTTGGAGGATAGATATGTTAGAAAGTATAAAAGTGTGGGTATTTGATAAGGAAACAATAGTTAAGAAAGGAATAACTTTACTTGAACTTAGTAAAATGTATGATGAATTATTTTTACATAAGATTATTGTTGCTAAGGTAGATTCTGAATATCATGAATTAAATGATACAATTAATAAGCCATGTCATATTGAGTTTTATGATTTATCATCTAGTTTTGCTAATCGAGTTTATTTAAATGGATTAGTTTTCTTAGTTAATTATTGTTTTCAAGAATTATTTAAAAAGAAAGGTTACTTATTAACAAGACATTCAGCTGATAAAGGATTGTATATTGAAGCAACTTGCAATTTAACAAGAGAAATGGTATATGATTTAGAGAATAAAATGAATGAAGTAGTTAGAGATAATTTAAAAATTCATAAAGTAACAATTTTAAGAGATGATGCCATTGCTTATTTTAATGAAATAGGTGATTATAAAAAATCAGGATTACTTGGTTATATGACTAATACGTATGTTAATTTATACAGAATGGGAAATAGTTACAACTATATGTTTAGTTTAATGCCAAGTGAGACATCATCTTTGAATGAATTTAAATTAACTTATTTAAATGAAGAGGGATTTATTTTAAGATATCCAACTCCTTATAGTGGGGCTGAAATACCAAGATATAAACATCATGCTAAGTTATTTGAAGTATTTAATGATTCTAAAGATATGTGTCGTCTTATGAATTTAGAAACATCAGTTGATTTAAATAATATTATAACAACTGGGAAAATTGGTGATTTAATTAAAATAACTGAAACTTTATATAGTAACCGACTTTTAAATATAGCTAAGAAGATTGCTAGTGATAAAAAAGTAAAAATTGTTCTAATAGCAGGACCATCTTCAAGTGGTAAAACAACAACAACTAAGAAATTATCAATGTATTTAAGAAGTTTTGGATTAAAACCAGAAGTAATTTCCATGGATGATTTCTTTGTCGAAAGAGATGATACTCCAAAAAAAGCAAATGGAGAATACGACTTTGAATGTTTAGAAGCTGTTGATATTAAGTTATTTAATAATACAATGGATAAGTTGTTGAAGGGTGAAAGTGTTGTATTACCAGTATTTAATTTTGTAACTGGGAAAAAAGAATTTGATAAAGCTAATGAAATGCAACTTGATAAAAATGAAATTTTGTTAATTGAAGGTATTCATTGTTTAAATCCAACAATTTTAGCAAATATTGATTCAGGAAGAAAGATGAAGATTTATTTATCGGCTTTAACGGAGATTAATATTGATAAGGATAATCGGATTCCAACAACAGATAATAGATTAATTAGAAGAATTGTAAGAGATTATTATACAAGAGGTTATACACCTGAAGAGACTTTAGGATTATGGAGTAGTGTTCGCGAAGGGGAAGAAAAACATATATTCCCATTCCAAGATGAAGCAGATATTACTTTAAATACGGGGTTAGTTTATGAATTACCAGTTTTAAAAGTATATGCTATGCCACTTCTTTATACTGTAAAACCCGATAGTCCTTATTATGAAGATGCTAAAAGACTTATTAGACTTTTAGATTTATTCTTGCCAGTTCCAAGTGAAGAAGTTCCTAACGATTCAATTTTAAGAGAATTTATTAGACATAGTTACTTTGATTAAAATAAAAAATAATGGAGAAATTAATAAAGAAAGGAATGATAAAAATGAAAGTAGCCATTAATGGATTTGGTCGAATTGGTCGACTAGTTTATAGAATTATGAATGAGGAGTATCCTAATTTGGAGGTTGTTGCAATCAATGATTTAACTGATGCAGAACAACTTGCTTATTTGTTAAAGTATGATACGAATCATAGAAATTACAGGATAAATGATATTTCATTTGATGATGAGAATATTATTGTTGGAGATAAGAAGGTTCGAGTTTTAGCAGAGAAAGACCCTAGTTTATTACCTTGGAAAGATATGGGAGTTGATTTAGTATTTGAATGTACTGGTCATTTTACAAGTTATGATAAAGCTGTTGCTCATATTAAGGCAGGAGCAAAACATGTAATTGTATCAGCTCCATGTAAGGGCGATGTTAAAACTATCGTTTATAATGTTAATAATGAAATTTTAACAGGAGATGAAGATGTTATATCAGCTGCAAGTTGTACAACTAATTGTCTTGCCCCAGTTTTAGATATTATAGAACGTGAATATGGAATAGAGTCTGGTTATATGACAACAGTTCATGCTTATACTAATGACCAAGTAACACTTGATGTTGCTCATAAAAAAGGAATTAATGCAAGACGTGGTAGAGCTTGTGCAGCAAATATTGTCCCAACATCAACTGGGGCTGCATCAGCAATTGGCAATGTTATTCCAAGTTTGAAAGGAAAAATGCAAGGTATTGCTTTAAGAGTACCAGTTCCAACTGGATCTGTTGTTGACTTAGTTTTAAAATTAAAGAAGAAAGTAAGTGTTGATGAAATAAATAAAACATTTGAGAGACATCAAAATGAAACTATTAGAATTACTTCTGATCCAATTGTTTCAAGTGATGTTATTGGAAGTAGTTATGGAAGTGTCGTTGATGCTTTATCAACAGATGTTTTAGAAACTGAAGATGGTGATTTGGTTAAAATTCTTGCTTGGTATGATAATGAAATGGGTTATTCATATCAAATGGTAAGAACTGCTAATTATTTTGCTAATAAAGATTAATGAAGAAAGGGTGTAGATAAAATGGAGGGAATTTTGTATTTCATTAGAGACAAAATAAGTGGAACTCATTATTTTATCTATGCCTTTATTTGTTTTCTTTTCTTATTTGCAATTGTTGGATATTTATTTAAACAAAAATATGCTAAGATTGAGTTTAAATTAGGAACGGGTGGGCAACAAGCAGCTCCACCTACTAAAAAAGATTTAAAGAAAGCTTCCAAAAATGCTAAAAAGAAGGGGAAAAGCAAAGGTGGTACACCAGCTAATGCTCTACCAGTTAATAATCAACAACCTGTAGCATTACAGCCTCAAGTTAGTCAAACTCAGACTATTCAACAACCTCAAACGGGTGGTTTACAACAACCAACATCTTTACCTAATTTAAATCAAACTACACCGAGCGTCCAAACCTCACCAACCCAAGCAAGTAATGGAATACCAGAAATTATTAAATAATTGAAGAGTCAATGACTCTTTTTAATTTTATCCATCGTTATAGTGGATAAAAATTAAATTAAAAAAAATATCCCCAATTTTAGTGGATATTTATTATGAAATAAGTCAAAATATATTATTTAATTTCCTATTGTCATAAGTAAATAATATTTTGCAATTTCGAATATAATTTATCTAATTCTTCTTGATTGACTATCAGTTATTTCATCATTAGCATTAGCTTTAACTTGAGTTTGGCGTTTTTCAAGTTTTTCTCTCATTTCCTTTAATCTTTTTTCTACTTGTTCAAACGCTGCTAATTCCCTTTTTCTTGCTATTTCTTCTCGTTTAGCATCTTCTTTACATTTTTCATTATATTTTTCTTCAATTTGGTCTAAAATTTCTTGAACTCTAGGTGTAATTATTTCGCCATCATCCATTTTTATCTGTCTTTCGGCACCCTCTTCTAAAGCGGTTGTCATTTGAGCATCAGTTGCTTCAAGAAATTCCCCATTACCTATTTTCTTTTCAATTTCCCGTTTTCTTTCTAGTTCCTGTTCTAATTCCCGTTCTCTTAATTTTCTTTCTCTCCATATTTCAATAGCCGTTAAAGTATCTTGATCATAACTTAAAGAATAATTATCCATAAAATCTCTTGGATTTGCAATTCCTAATTCGCGATAGCGTCTTTCAAATTCGTTTTCATACTTTGTATCTTGCTCAATATTTTTAGGACGTTCATAGTTTCCCATTCTTTCAAATCTACTCATAATTATTTATCGAGACATATCTCGATTTTCACCTCTTTCTCTAACTTATTAGTTTATATAAATATTGTAACATATATTCAAGAAAAATAAATTTGTTTTAAATAAATTTACATTATTTCTATACTAATTGACATAATTATTGTATAATTTAATTGGTGTTAGATATGAGTAATAAAAATTTTACGATTTTAAAAATCAGTTTTAACTACCTAGTTTTAGCTTTAATATTTAAGTTTATTGATTACTTATTAGGGATAAGTTTTAATACGTTAGCATCTTTTCTAATTGTTTCAATTATTATTGCTTATTTTGTTATTAAGTATTTAGTTTATGTTGAAATTGAAAAAGGTAATATAACAAGGAAGGATATTTTAATTTACTTTATGATCTATGCTACTATAATTAATTTTTTATTAGGACTTCATATCTTTTATACTATATCCTTAATAATATTTTTGTTCTTATTTAAAGATAAGAAAACGAAAAAAGAAGATATAATTAAGAAAAATATAGAAGAGTATAGGAATAGGGAAATAAAATGAAAAAGAAATATTTATTGTTAATAGGAATTATTTTAGTTATTGGACTAATAATTTATTTATTGTTATATAGTTTAAATTATATCCCCCATAAAATGTATAGTAATAACGATTTTAATATTAAAACATATAAAAGTTTAGTTGATAAAGATTTAGATTCTATTGATGACCAAACTGATATTTTAAATAATGTTCGAGAATATATAAAAAAGAGACCTAAATATAAAAGTAAATATTATAGTACAGGTTATCCCAATGATAATTATGGTGTATGTACTGATGTTGTTGCTTTTTCATTACTTGATGCTGGCTATGATTTAAGAGAATTAGTTAATCAAGATATTCTTAATAATAGAGAAATGTATGATATAGATAAAGTTGATAAAAATATTGATTTTAGAAGAGTTAGAAATTTAAAAGTTTATTTTAAAAATAATGCTCTTAGTTTAACTAAGGATTTATCTAAAATAGAAGAATGGCAAGGTGGAGATATAGTGATATTTGAAAATCATATTGGAATAGTTTCCGATAAAAGAAATAAAGAGGGGATTCCATTTTTAATTCATCATGCCAATATTTATCAAAAGTATTATGAAGAAGATATTTTAAAAAGATATAAGATTGTTGGACATTACAGAATGAGTTAGAAAAGTGCACAACAATAACACAAAAAATTGCACAATAGAGTTGTAAAATCTGATAATTTATGGTATTTATATTGATGGTTATAATTTTAAAAGAAAGGGTAATTTATGACTAAAAAAAATATATCGAAGTTTTTAAAAATATTAGCAATTATATTATTAATAGGTTTTATAGTATTTCTTATTTTTGATTATTTAAATTATAATCCTAATGAAACTTCATTTCCATTTTATACTTTTATAATTGCTAGAAGTTTAGAGTTTATATTGCCAAGTATTATCTTATTTATAGTAGCAATAGTTTTAAAAAGGAAGTGAAAATATGGATTTTTGCTTAAGCAATGAGCATAGAAAATATATGGGATTAAAACCATTAAGTGAGAATAGTGAATTAGTTGTTGTAAAAAGTTCAAGGTCAGATGAAAAAGTATTTGTTTTTATGGAAGACAATAAGATTATAAAAATAATTAAACAAGGTATATCTTATGATTCTTTTCTTTATCAAGAAAGTGATTGTTCTTATGAAACAGACCCTGAAAGAACAATTATTTATCCTAAAACAAATCGAGGTAAACCTAAAAAGTTTAATTATTCAACTTTATATTATATTGATTGTGAAAATAATTATTTTTTCATGTATCAACATGATAAATTTAAAAGAGGGTATGTTATAATTGGTAATTATACTAATCAAAGAACTTATTATGAAGATAATTTATTATCAGGAATTAATACAATAGAAAAGTTTTATGTTTGGTGTGATAATTTTGTTAAAGAATCAACTAATGAAGATTTAGAAGAAGTTCAAAAATTTGCTATTGAACCTCGACGTCATGTTAATTACAAAGAAGGAGATTATTTTAGAATTAAAATCGGAAGAAGATTATATACTTATGGTAGAATTTTGATGGATACTTATAAGAGAGTAAAAAAAGGTATGAAATATATGGGAGGTGGTATTGGAAGATGTTTAATTATTGAAACTTTTCATATTTTAACATCAAGATGCGATGTAACTGTTGAAGAATTAAAAAAGTTAAAAGTTTTCCCATCTCAACATATATTTGATAATAATCTTTATTACGGAAGTTATGAAATAATAGGCCACGAAGATTTAGAAGGAGACGTGAATTATCCAATTATGTATGGAACTTCATGTCGAGAAAAAATATATTTTCAACGAGGAGATCTTTATAAGGAAATAGATTATGAACCAGGAAAAGTTATTAAGAGGCCAATAAATGATAAATATTTTGCTTGTTTTGAAAATGGCGGAGTAGGTTTTAAATTAAATAATGACCAAGAAACTATTAAGAAATGTATTGAAGAAAACTCTAATAAAAGTTATTGGGAAAAATATTATGGTATTGCATCGGGGGATTTACGTTCTCAAGAAAATATTCCGTATTTAAAAGAAATATTGAAACAATTTGATTTAGAGTATTTATTAGATAATATTTCTAAATACAATTATTAAGTTGAGTGATTTTATGGTATTAATGGTAAGTGGTAGAACGGATATTGTTGCTTTTTATACGGAATGGTTCATGAATCGTTATAAAGAAGGATATGTCGATGTTAGAAATCCTTTTAATCCAAAACTTGTAAGTAGGATTAATTTTAGTAATGTTGATTTAATTATGTTTTGTACTAAAAATCCTTATCCGATTCTTAAATATTTAAAAGAGATTACTATACCTATCTTATTTCATGTAACTTTAACTCCTTATAAAAAAGATATTGAACCGAATGTTATCGATAAAAGTAAAATAATTGAAGGTATAAAAGGATTATCTAAGATAGTTGGAATTGATAACTTATATATAAGATATGATCCTATTTTTATAAGTCCTAAATATAATCTTGATTATCATAAAAGGGCATTTAGTAAAATGTGTTCTTTATTAGATGGATATGTGAAACACATAATTGTTTCATTCCTAGATGATTATAAAAATGTAAGGAAAAATAAAAATATTTTAAATTATCAAGAATTGAGTGAATCCGATTACAAAGAAATAGGAGTTAGTTTTAGCAAGATAGCAAGGGATCATGGAATGACTATTCAAACTTGTTTTGAAGATAATAATTTAGCCCAATATGGATTTATTAAGGGAGAATGTTTATCAAAAGAACTTGCTTATAAGTTAACGGGGAAAGTATTTAAAAAATGGAAAGCTAGAAATTGTGGTTGTGTTGAGATGGTTGATATAGGTGTATATAATTCTTGCAATCATTTATGTAAATATTGCTATGCTAATTATGATGAGGCGAAAGTTAAAAATAATATATTAAATCATGACCCAAATTCATCTTTATTAGTTGGAAAATTAGAAAATGATGATATAATAAAAGAAAGAGTTTAAATGAAAGGATTAAATATGAATGAAATTAAATTGATTGTTAATAATCATGAATTAAAAGTTAAATTAGAAGACAATAAGGCAAGTAGGGAGTTTTATAAGATACTTGAAAATAGAGAGATTGAAGTGCATGCTCATGATTATGGAAAGTTCGAGAAAGTTGGGGATTTAGGTTTTACTCTACCAACAAGTGATACTAAAATTACTACGAAGCCAGGTGACATAATTCTTTATCATGGAAATGAGATTACAGTTTATTATGATGAAAATACGTGGGAATTTACAAAACTTGGGGAAATAGAGGATATAACCCAAGATAAATTAAAAAGAATATTAGGGTGCGATGATGTTATGCTAACATTTAAAGGTAAATAATATGAAAAAGAAGTATTATTTATTTGAAATGAAGGGGGCGTTTCTCCAAATACTATCTATAGTTATTTTAATTATAATGGGACTCTTAACATTTCTAATTTATAAACCAATTAATGTAAGTGATATTGATTTTATTATTATCTTTTTAATAATGATACCATATTTAGTTGTTCATGAAATATTACATAGTATCTCGTATGTTTTAAATGGTGCTAAGTTTAAAAATGTAACTTATGGTGTTCATCTTGAAAAAGGAGTTTTATGTTGTTTATGTAAACAAAATATTAGTAAAAGAAATATTTTAATATCTTTAATAACACCTTTTGTCGTAATTGGAGTTATTACTTATATAATTGGATTAATTACTAGTAACTTTGTTTTAATAGTTTTATCAGTTATAAATATAGCTGGTTGTAGTGGTGATTTAGTTATGTTTTTCGATTTTTTAAGGCTTAAAGATTTTGAATACTCTGAGTATGATAATCCAATGGCTTTTGGTATATATTCGAAAAAAGATTTAAGTAAGAAAAAGATGTTAGGACTTAAGTTTATTGAAACTAAAGATAAATTAGAAATTAAAGATTTAAAGAAAGTTACCGTTAGTAAATTTAGTATTATCGTTTTAATTATGTATTTTGTGCTTGGAATAATTAATATAGTTTTATATATATAAACCCTTGAGATATTTCCTGTTAAAAATTTAAAAATATAGTATAGTGGTATCCGAAGGGAGAGATTATGAAGCAAGATAAAATTGGAAAATTTATAGCTGATGCAAGAAAAAAGAAAAAAATGACGCAGGCAATGTTAGCTGAAAAATTAGGAGTATCAGATAGGACAATTGGAAATTGGGAGAATGGCAGGAATATGCCTGATTTATCATTATTTAAGCCACTATGTGAATGTTTAGATATTTCAATTTATGAATTATTAAATGGAGAAAAAATATCTGATGATAATGATATTAAGAAAGAAGAAGCTATTTACAAAACAATTGACTATACTAAAAAGACAATAACTCATGAAAAACGAATTTTTAAAACAATTTTAGTAACAATAATTATTCTTGTAGGAACATTAATAACCTTATTTCTAATTGACATTAATAGAATGAGAAATAATAAACCTGTTTTCTTTAGTACTTGGGGTTATTTATACACACCAGCTATAAATTTAGATAGTGCAAAAATTGAAAATACAATTAAAAATTACTTAATTGAAGAAGCTGAAGAAGGTAAGCACCATGATAATGAAAAAGCTTTTGTTAGTATGAAAACTTATTTAATAAGGGAACAAAAAGATAAATATTATCTTTATACTTGGGTTTTAGAAAATAGTTATTACGTGGAAAACTCGGAAATTAAATTAGATTCAGGATATTCAATGCCATTTAAGTTTGAGGTTATGAAAAAAGATGATGAATTTATAGTAACTAATAAATTGTTTCCAAGAGATGGTAGTTATTATAAAACTGATATGAAAAAAATATTTCCAAATGATGTTTTAAAAGAGATGGATAATTTTTATTATGATGGTACAGAAGAGGAATTAAAGACTGATATTGATAATCAAATTAAGTTATATTTTCATTAAAAATTGAAGATAAAAAAATAAATAAAAAGTAATTAGAAAAGAAAGAAAAATTAAAAAAATAAAAATAAATGTCAATTACAACTTTGCTACGAATATTATTAAATATAAAGAGTATTCGAGCAAAGTTTCTTTTTTTGAACGAAAATAAATGATACAAAAATAATGGTCAAAAAAAGGGTAAAAAATTAATTTGTAAATATTTTTAAATTGTTGCAATTGCAACAATACAATCGACTTTTAATTTGCTATAATGGACTTACTTAGTAGGAAGGAGTAGATAGAATGAAAATAATTAAACGTGATGGAACATTCGTAGATTTTGAACCTGAAAAAATCGAGAATGCTATCCAAAAAGCTAATGCGGAGGTTGAGGAAGAAGAGAGAGTTTCGGATATTCAAATTAGGAATATCGTTAAATATATTGAAAAATTAAATAAGAAAAGGATTTTGGTTGAGGATGTTCAAGATATAATTGAAAAGAGAATTATGGCTCTTGGAAAATATGAACTTGCTAAAAAATATATAACTTATCGTTATACAAGAGAGTTAGTAAGAAAGAGTAATACAACAGATAAAACTATTAAAGAGTTAATAGATGGAGAATCTGAATATTGGAATACGGAAAATTCTAATAAGAATGCTAAAATAGTTACAGTTCAAAGAGATTATTTAGCAGGAATTACAAGTTCTGATATTACCAGAAGATTCTTATTACCAGAAGATATCGTGGCAGCTCATGATTCTGGAATTATTCATTTCCATGATGCTGATTACTTTGCTCAAAATGCACTTCATAATTGTGATTTAATTAATCTTGAAGATATGCTTCAAAATGGAACTACTATTAATGGAGTTATGATTGAAAAACCACATAGATTTTTAACGGCTATGACAATTGCAACCCAATTAATTACAGCCGTTTCATCTAGTCAATATGGAGGATGTACAATTTCTCTAACCCATTTAGCACCATTTGTAAGAGATAGTTATAAATTTTACTTAGAAAAATACAAGAAACGGAAATTTAAAAAAGAAGAATGTGAAAAATATGCTAAAGAAGATTTAAAGAAAGAAATAATTGATGGAGTTCAAACTTTCCAATATCAAATTAATTCCATGACAACAACTAATGGTCAAGCACCATTCTTAAGTGTTAATATGTATCTTGGAGAAACTTCGGAATATAAAGAAGAACTTGCTATGATTATTGAAGAAGTGTTAAATCAAAGAATTCTAGGTATGAAGAATGAAAAAGGTGTTTATATAACTCCAGCATTCCCTAAACTTTTATATGTTCTTGAAGAAGATAACATTCATAAAGATAGTAAATATTACTATTTAACTGAACTTGCTGCTAAATGTACAGCTAAGAGAATGGTACCAGATTATATATCTGAAAAAGTAATGAAAGAATTAAAGAAAAATGAATATGGAGAAGGAGAATGTTATCCTTGTATGGGATGCCGTAGTTTCTTAACTCCTGATAGATCTATTTCATTAGGTAATATTGCTCATGCAAAAAATTATGTTGAAGGAAAAGGAAAATACTATGGTAGATTTAATCAAGGTGTTGTAACAATTAATCTTCCTGATGTTGCTTTATCATCTGAAAAAGATATGGATAGATTCTATGAAATATTAGAAGAAAGATTAGAACTTTGCCATAGGGCTTTAAAAATTAGACATGAAAGACTAAGCCATGCTTTAAGTGATGTTGCACCTATCCTTTGGCAACATGGAGCTTTAGCAAGACTTGAAAAGGGTGAGTCTATTCATGAATTATTACATCATGGTTACTCAACCATTTCCCTTGGATACGCTGGATTATACGAATGTGTTAAATATATGACAGGACACTCTCATACAGATGGTGGCAAAGGCCATGACTTTGCAATTGATGTTATGGAAAGATTAAATGCAGCTTGTAAGAAATGGAAAGAAGCCGAAGATATTGATTACTCAGTTTATGGAACTCCAATTGAATCAACAACTTATAAGTTTGCTAAAAAATTAAAAGAAAGATTTGGAATAATTAAAGGTATTACTGATAGAGATTATATAACTAATTCTTATCATGTACCTGTATTTGAAGAAATAGATGCTTTTGAGAAATTAAGACTTGAAAGTGAATTTCAAAAGTTATCACCAGGTGGAGCCATTTCTTATGTTGAAACTCCTAATCTTCAAAATAATATTCCAGCTGTTCTTGAAATAATTAACTTTATTTATGACAATATCATGTATGCAGAACTTAATACTAAGAGTGATTATTGTCAAGAGTGTGGCTATGACGGAGAAATTTTACTTGATGATAATTTAGAATGGTATTGTCCAAATTGTGGCAATAGAAATCATGATACTTTAAATGTTGCAAGAAGAACATGTGGTTATATTGGAACTAACTTCTGGAATAAAGGAAGAACTCAAGAAATTAAAGAAAGAGTTTTACATGTTGATAATAAAGCCGACGAATAGGATTTTGATATGCGTTATAATATAATCAGAAAAATGGATATTGCTGATGGTCCAGGGGTTCGGGTATCAATATTCCTTCAAGGATGTGAATTTCATTGTAAAAATTGTTTTAATCAAGAAACTTGGGACTTTTCTAAAGGTAAAGAGTTTACTGACGAAGTCATTGAAAGAGTTATAGAACTTGCTAATAAAGAATATATTCAAGGCCTATCAATTCTAGGTGGAGAACCACTTCATCCTAAAAATATAGATGGATCAATTAAACTAGCTCGTGCTTTCAAAGAAAAGTATCCCGAGAAAGATATTTGGATATGGACAGGTTTCTTGTATGATGATATAGTAAATAAAGATATCTTAAACTATGTTGATGTTATAGTTGATGGAAGATATCAAGATGAATTACATGACTTTAGATTAAAATATCGTGGTTCATCTAATCAAAGAGTAATTGATGTTAAAAAAAGTCTTAAGAAAAAAGAAATTTGCTTACTTGATGAAGCAATGCAACTTACTTAATAGTTAATTAGATTAGTGTAGAAATATGCTAATCTTTTTCTGATTTAAATAAACATTTAATCAAAACCTTAATCAAATTTAATCAAATAGTTTCAAAATTTTTACTTTGGTAGTATAATAATTAATGAAACAAAACATGTGAAAGTGGGTGAAATAATGAAAATTAATTGTGATGGTATTATTCATAATCCACTTGGAGGAGCCTCATATATGTTTGAAAAAGAAATAATACCATATATTTTAAGGCAATATACAAAAAATATAATAAAAATTAGTGTTGGTGCTCAACCTAATTCTTCACCACATTTTGGTACCTTAGAAACAATAGCACTATCCTTTGGATTAGCATCAAATATTATGAAATATGATAAAAACAAGAAAGTTATAATTTTATATGAGGTAATTGATTCAGCACCAAGTGAAACAACAATAATAAATGGAATAAAATACCAAAAAAGTTTAAAATATACTGGAAAAATAAATGAATTTTTTAATGAATATTTAGAAATTTTAAATTATTATAAAAGTTTAACTGGTATTGATTATGAGATAAGGTATCAAAAGGAGTTTAATAGTCAACCTGAAATATCTAATATTATTAAAAAAATCATTAAAAATAAAGAATATATTAGTCCACGACTTGATCCGAAATATAATAAAATAAGAATTAGAATGCCTTGCCCAAAATGTGGACTAACTGATAAAAATAGTATTTTAAACAAATATGAAAATAATAGGATAATATTTAATTGTCCTATACATGGCGAGTATTATGCAAATTTGGATAAAGACACATCTATGCTAGAATATAATTCTCCATACCGAAATTTAATTAGATGTATATATTATACATTAGTTAACAATAATTCCAATTACAATTATCAAATTCTTAGAGTAACAGGAAGTGATTATGCAGGATTTTATCAAGAGGAAATGAGATATAAATTGGCTTCTTATTTAGGATATCCTGCACATACATTATCAATGATATTTTATGCACCACTTGTATTAGACTGGTCAGGAGCAAAAATGTCAAAATCTTTGTATGTTAAGGAAGGAGCTTATTCAGATATTCCAGCTGCTTTTATTAATTATAAATATTTAAAAAAAGCATATGGATTAGAAGGTTTAAAAAAATTGTATGATATTATTTGTAATTGGTTTGAAAAACCTTATATGCTTTTTAGACATTATACAATTTATTATTTTATAAAGGAGTTTGAAGAAAATGAATAATGCAATTTTTGTTAGTATTAATCCTATATCAATAGATAAGATTGAAAAGAAAATTAAAACATATGAATTTAGAAATTATATTCCTAAAAAAAAATTTAATAAACTTTATGTGTATGTTACTTCTCCAATTTGTGAATTAAAATACATAATACAAATAGCAAATATAATTAGTACACCTCAAAAAATAGAAATTGGAGGAGATGGGAATGAATTGTTCAATGATGGAAAGAAATCAAAATACGCATATCAAATTAGTAAAGTTTATAAATTAACTATTCCAATTAAATTATCTTCTTTAAAAGAAAAATTTAATTTTACTCCTCCACAAAGTTATGCATACGATGAAAAATATCATGATCTTTCAATTTTTTTGGCTAAGAGTGAAAAAAAATTAATATGGGAAAGACAATAATTTATAATTAAAATTATTATAATAATAAAATATACTTTTTTTTAGAAAAGCTGAATAATTCAATTCAATCTAAAATAATTGCTATTGGAAAAAGATGATGTTGCAAGTAATAGTATGAGTGATGCTATGCTTCTGATGTAAATGAGGAATTTTGAAAAATTAGTCGGGTAATAATCCTGACAGCGAAAATATGCTAAAATTTTAACAAATCAGATTAGTAATAAGCGTGTTAATACGCTAATTTAGCCATTTTTTGCAAAAAAAATAAATACATAT
>CANRIE010000109.1 GCA_947630585.1 uncultured Bacilli bacterium
TTATAAAAATGCAAAAAAAAATAAAATGATATAAGGCTTAGAATGCAATTTTTAAAAATACAACTGTCAAACTTAGGGGTGGAAAAAACATAAATGCTGTTCGAACTATTTTAAAAGCAAGCAGTAATTTACATGATCACAAGTACATTAAATTAAATGTTGAAAATTTTTAACTAGTTTTACTAGTTTTTTCTTTATTTATTTTCAAAAATAGTATATAATCTTATATAAAGGAGAGATGTATGAATTCAAGTATGATAAACAGTCGAGATTTAATTACTATGAAACTATTACATTACTTTATTACAGTTAAAGATTACACACCTATAATAGTTCAAGGTGCTAAAAATGAAATCTGGATTGAAAACTTAGAAGAAGATATCAAAATAATTAGAATTGTTAATAATTATATCCATAATGATGAACAAATGCAATTTGATTTGTTTAAAACCAGAAGATTAGTTAAAAAAATAAAAAGAAAAACTTTTTCATTAAAAATGCAAGTTTTAAATATATTTACCGATTTAGGAGATAATGTTAATTTTGAAGCTTTAAAAGAAAGTGATGACAAAACTCTTAAATTTATTAGTGCTAAAGAAGAAAATGATATTTTAAATAATGACTTTATTAAAACTAACTTTAGTGATATCAAAAATAATTTTAAATATAGTGAAGAAGGATTTGGATTATTCTTAAAAATTACTAATGAAATTAATGAAAAAAATAGAGAAGAAGCTATTAAAACTGGAGACATATTTGAACCTAAGAAAATTATTGTAACTTATATTTTAATTGGTATATTAGTTTTCATTTATTTATATGGTTTATTCTTTAATAAAAGCGAAGCTTTAATAGAAATGTTTGCAGTTTATGGACCATATATTAGAACTTATCATGAATATTATAGAATTATAACAGGAACGCTTCTTCATGGTAATTTATTTCATTTATTATCAAACTGTTATGCTTTATATATCATTGGTAATCAAATTGAAAGTTTTTATGGTAAAGGAAAAATGTTAATTATCTATATATTTTCAGGAATATGTGGAAGTTTATTAAGTATATCTTTATCAGATTATGCGTCAGTTGGAGCAAGTGGAGCCATATTTGGACTTATGGGAAGTTTACTTTATTTTGGATACTATTACCGTGTATATTTAGGAAGTACTTGGAAGAATAATATCCTACCAGTTATTGTCTTAAACTTAATTATCAGTTTCTTACCTGGTATTGATATGTGGGGACATATTGGAGGATTAATTGGTGGTATTTTAATTAGTATGGCTTTAGGACTTCGTTATAAAGAAAGAAAACGAGATCGAATAAATGGATATATATTATCAGCTATATTTTTAATTTTCTTAATATATTTAGGAATATTCTTAAAATAGAACGTAATAGTTCTATTTTTTTTGACATAAAGTTTAAAGAGGTGGATATGAAAAAAATTATTATAATCTTGATTTTAATTTTAACTATTTTTAATATAATGCCAATTAAAATAAATGCAGCTGAAGATTTAATTCCAAATGCTAAAGCGGGACTTTTAATGGAAGCATCAACAGGAACAATTCTTTATGAAAAGAATGCTTATGAGAAATTAAGTGTTGCATCGATGACTAAAATGATGGGAATGATTTTAACGATGGAAGCTTTAGAAGACGGGAGAATTAGATTAGAAGAAAAAGTTAAAGTAAGTAAAAATGCAGCCGGAATGGGAGGATCTCAGATTTGGCTTGAAGAAGGAGAAGAAATAACCGTCCAAGATTTAATTAAAGGAATAATGATGGCAAGTGCGAACGATGGAATTGTTTGTATGGCTGAAAGAATTGGAGGTTCTGAAAAAAATTTCGTTGATATGATGAATAAAAAAGCTAAAGAATTAGGGCTTAAAAATACTAACTTTGTAAATCCGACAGGACTTGATGAAAATAATCATTATTCAAGTGCTTATGATATGGCCTTAATTGCTAAAGAACTTTTAAAACATGAAGATATCTTAAAATATACAAGTATCTATGAAGATTATTTAAGAAAAGGAACAAGTCGTGAGTTTTGGCTTGTTAATACGAATAAATTAATTGCAAGTTATAAGGGAGCCGATGGTTTAAAAACTGGAATGACTGATAACGCAGGTTACTGTATGGCAGTTACTGCTAAAAGAAATAATATGCGATTAATTGCAATTGTTTTAGGAGAAGAAGAAGGAAAAGTTAGAAATAAAGAAACAGCTGAACTTTTAGATTATGGTTTTAATCTTTATGAAATAACAACAATTAAGAAAAAAGGTGAAGTGTTAGGAAAAATTGCAATTGATAAAGCTAATCAAAAAGAAATTGAAATAGTAGCAGGAGGAGATGTAACTATTTTAAAAAAACAAGCAGATAAAGCTAAAGAATATAAATCTAGTATTGAACTCAAGCCTTTAAAACTTCCAATTAATAAAGGGGACACGATTGGCAACTTAATCGTTAGAGATACTAACGGAAATAAAATAGATGAAGTATCAATTACTGTAAACTCAAATATTAAAAAAGATAATTTCTTTAATATCTTTCTAAAAATAATTAAAAGTATGATTCAAGGAGAACTATTTTAGTTCTTTTTTTCTGATTATTACTTCAATCGACCGGTTTTTGAAAATAATCGACCGCTTCTAAGCGGTCGATTATTTTCAAAGTAATTAATATTTAAATATTTACATAAAATTAATTGGAGGTTTGAATGAATCAAAAAGGACTAAGTGAAGAAGAAGTAATTATAAGTCGTAAAGAACATGGAGAAAATATAATTGAAGTACATAAAAAAAATAAATTTTTATCTTTATTATTAGAATCATTAGGAGATCCAATTATAAAAATATTATTAATTGCATTAGCAATTAAAATTGTTTTTCTTTTTAAAGATTTTGATTTCTATGAAACAATTGGAATTTTTATAGCAGTTTTTTTAGCAACTTTTATTTCAACTATATCGGAATATGGAAGTGAAAAGGCATTTGAAAAATTAGGTGAAGAAGCAGGTAAAATAAATGTTCGAGTTTTAAGAAATTCTAAAATTGAAGTTATTAATATAAGTGAAGTAGTTGTATCTGATGTTGTAATACTTGAAACTGGTGATAAGATTCCTGCTGATGGAATTTTAATTGATGGAAATATTACAGTTGATGAATCATTACTAAATGGTGAACCTAAAGAAAGTAAAAAAACGCCATATATAAAAGGTGAAAAAACGGAACGAAATAATTTATATCGTGGAACAACAGTTTATTCAGGAGTAGGAAAAATGTTAGTAATATCAGTTGGCATGAATACTTTATATGGCCATTTAGCATTAGAACTTCATGATACTGAACCAACTAGTCCTTTAAAAAGTCGTTTAACTGATTTAGCTAAAGTAATTAGTAGAATTGGATATGTTGGAGCAGCTCTAGTTACAATTGCTTATTTATTTTCAAAAATAATCATTGAAAATAATTATGATCCAACTCTAATTAAAGCAACAATTACTAATTTTCCACTCATGATGAATTACTTAATTTATGCTTTAACATTAAGTGTTACAATCATCGTCGTCGCAGTACCAGATGATTGTTTTCTTTTATGATTAAAAGTCCCATAAAATATAGTAAAAAATGAAATAAAATATGGAAAATTTTGTCTAAATTTGGTATAATTATAGTGGTAGGTGAGAAATTATATGGATACGCAAAAAATGGGAAAGTTTTTGGCAGAATTAAGGAAAGAAAAAGGCGTAACGCAAGCCGAAGTTGCATTTGAACTTATGACCGGAAGAGAAAATATTTCTAAATGGGAAAGAGGAGTTAATACTCCAACTGCTGAAAGTTTAATTCTTTTAAGTAAGTATTATGACGTGAGTGTAAATGAAATTTTAATTGGTGAAAGAAAGAATGAGGAAAACAAAGAACAGTTAGAGAATATGTCAGTTGAAGTAATGAAAGTTGGAGAGAAGAAATTAAAAGTAGTAATCAAAAACTTTGTTTCTGTAATTGTTATAATGGTAGGTTTGTTTTTAGTTTATTATTTCGTTAATACTTATAATACGATTAGAGTTTATAAGATAGATGGTGCAAGTGACAACTTTTTTGTGCGAGAAGGACTAGCTATTTTTTCAAAAGGAAAAAGTTATTTAAGAATAGGTACCATAGAACCCAAAAAAGAAAACAATTATGATAGCTATGAAGTATTTTTCAAAGATGGAGATAAAGAAGAAAAACTATTCGTTTCAGATGATACTAACTACACTTTATTAACTAGTTATGAATATGAGGATAGTTTTTCTTATTCTAACTTAAATGAAATTGAAAAAAGTACTTATATTAAAATTAAGTATGGTGATGAAGAAGATATTATCAAATTAAATTTTGAACGTGATATGGTCAATAATTTTCTAGTAACTACTAAAGAAAAAGATAAATCTGCTAATAATAAAATTGAAGATGATGTTAATGTTAATATTCAAAAGTTAGAAGCTTATGTTAAAAAAAATTGGAAATATAATAAGGCAAAAGATATTTATGAATATAGTGAAACGAAAGATAATATTAAATATCAAATATCATATAATACAAATTCCTTTTTATTGAGTATAATAGAAGAAAAAAATAATATTTCTAATAAAGTTGAAATTAATTTTAATTTTAAATATTTGTTTTTTTCAACTTTAGATGATAATAATGATTTTGATGAAAAATATACATATAATATCAACGAAAAAAAATGTTTGTCTGGAGAATGTAATCAAGAACAAATAGATTATTATTTAGATAATTATTATTATAAATTTATAGAGTAAGTCAATTATGGCTTATTTTTTTGTTTGTATATTCGTCGGGCTCTTCCAGTCCTTTACAAATTTTGGTAATTTTTTTATACTGGAGATGTAGAAAGGAGTAAAGAATTTGAAAAAAATTGTATTTGCTTTAATATTTGCAAGTTTATTATTTGTTAATGCTAATGCAAAAGAAATTTATTACACAAATGGTGTGGTAGGATTAACGGAAAAAGAATACAACTATGTAAAAGAGTTTTATGGAGAAGAATACTTACATAATATGACTCTAGAAAACTATAAATGGTTAGAAGAACTCGATGTTAATAATCGGGAAGTTGAAATCAAGAAAGTGACTAGTTTAGGAAATCCAAATCAAGTATCTCCAAATGGAACTTTTGTTGAACAAGGTAATGTATATTTAGTAATTTCTAAAAGTTGTGGTGCTAATTATTGTACAATTGATGTATTAACTAAATGGCTTGCAAATCCTAATGTTCGGAGTTGGGATGTCATGGGAGCAAGATTTTATGGAACAGAGCTTTATGATCAAAATGTAAAAACTTATGTACAAGATGTAAATGGAACTACTATTCCATCAAATTACAGATTTTTAAGCAATGGATTTGGTAATTCGTTTAAATTACCATCAGGTTCTAATGTTAAAATTGAACAAAGATACAACGTTAAAAAAGGTGGAAGCGTATTTGCTAGTTATCAGCATGCTATGAGTACTACAACATTAGCAATAAGTAAGTCTTATGAAATCAGTATATCTGGATATGGAAGTGTATTCAAATTTACTGGATCAGCTGTAGGAAAATATGATGGAATGGTTGGCGTAAACCTTGATGTTTAGAGTGTAAAAGTTAAAATTTAATTTAGAATTAAAACCAAAATGTAATTAGAAATAAAGATAAGGTGTATTTTCTTTATAGTTACATAATCAAATTTATACCTTATTCTTTATTTTTGTTTTGTTTTGAACTTGAAAGGAGGTGAGTAAATGCAAACTAGTTACGTATTAGATGAAAGAAATAGTAGTAATTATGAACCTTGGGTTAGAATTAAAAAATATTCTGATAAAGAGATTACACATATAAGTTATTTAAAAGATAAAAGGGCTTGTTACTAATTTTTTTTTGGCATTTATTAATTATTCCTGAATAAAGTTTAATGGTGATAAAATTGAAATTTAATATTATTTATAATAATGAAAAAGAATTAGAAAGTATCATATTAGACTTAATGAGGATTAAGCATGAATAATTATAATGTTGGCCTTTATATTAGGTTATCGAAAGAAGATGAAAAAAATGGCGAAAGTGAAAGTATTACTAATCAAAAAAGTTTATTATTAAGATATGTTAAAGAAAATAATTATAATTTTTATGATTATTATATAGATGACGGATATTCGGGTACTAACTTTGATCGACCAGGATTTAAAAGAATGCTAAAAGATATTGAACTTGGAAAAATAAATATGGTTATAACCAAAGATATGTCAAGATTAGGACGTGATTATATTGAAACGGGAAAATACATTGAAAAATATTTTCCTGCTAATAACATTAGATATATTGCTTTAACTGATAACGTGGATACTTATTTAGATGGAGCAAATAATGATCTTGCTCCATTTAAGGCCATTATGAATGATTATTATGCTAAGGATATTTCAAAAAAAATAAAAACTGCTTTAAGAGCTAAACAACAAGATGGGAAGTGGGTAGGTGGGTGTCCTCCTTTAGGCTATATGATTGACCCAAAAGATAAAAACCATTTAATAATTAATAAAGAGGAAAGTTATATAATTAACCTTATCTTTGATTTAGCATTAAAAGGAAATACTATTTATCAAATTAAAGAATATTTAAATAATAAAAAAATTAAAACGTCAACTATGATTAGAGGTAGTAGAGGAAAAAGTAATTTAGCAAGTCTTGGAATTTGGAATACTAAAACGATTAGTAACATTTTAAAAAATAGGATATATACAGGAGATTTAGTTCAAAATAAACGAAATAAAGTAAACTATAAAATTAAAAAAATTATTTATAATAAAGAAGCAGATTGGATAGTTGTTCCAAATACCCATGAAGCAATTATTTCAAAAGATAAATTTATAGAGGCAAATAAAATTATTAAAAAAACAAGTAGATCTAAAAATCATGATAAAAGATTACTTGATGGCTTACTTTATTGCTTTGAATGCAAACATAAAATTTCAATTTGTAAGCCAAGAGGGGAGAAAACCTATTTAGTTTGTAATAACTATCGGATGAACTCGAAAAATCATGTTTGCTCATCACACGCATTTAACTACGACAATATGGAATTAGAAATTATAAAAATAATAAAAAATGAATTAGAAAAAGTAAATATAAATTATAAAAAAGATAATCAAAAAGAATTAAAGAAAATAGAATATGAAATAATTAAAAAGAAAAATTATTTAGATAAAATGTATTTAGATAAATTAGATAATAATATAGATACAGAAATGTATGAAAGAATAAATAAAAGTTTAAATTTGGAAATAAAAGATTTAGAAAATAATATTCTAAAACTTAAAAATATAGATAAAGATAATTTAATAACTAGAGACTTAATAATTAGATTAATTGATAAAATAGAAATTCATCAGGATAAAACTATTGATATTTATTTTAACTTTTGTAATCATCAAGAGTAACAAGCAGAAGGGTTGCCGATGATGATAACTTTAGTTTTATCAAGTAATATGAAAAGGATGCTTAAAAATAATGTTTTAGTAAGAAAATTAGTAGGAATTGAAACAGCTGGAAATATCAATGTTTTATTAACTGATAAAACGGGTACTTTAACTAAAGGAAAGTTAGAAGTTATTAATATCTTAAATGGAAATTTGGAAAGTTTAACTAAAAATGATTTAACTAATAAAAGAAATTATAAGTATTTAGATAGTTTAATTTATAATAATGATAGTATGTATGATAAAGATATGAATGTGATATCAGGAAATTCTACAGATAGAGCAATTCTTAAATATTTAAATATGAATAAAGATAAAAAATATCAAGTTATTAATCAGAAACATTTTGATAGTAATTATAAATATAGTAGTGTTACTTTAAAAGATAAAGAAATTATTACTTATTATAAAGGAGCAAGTGAGGTTTTATTAAGTCACTGTACTAAATATTTAAAAAATGGGGAAGAAGTAAGATTAACTGATTTCGAAAGAATAAATAGGGAAATAAATAAGGCTACTTGTAAAGGTATTCGCGTTATTATGATGGCTTATAAAATAGGCAATGATACTTTAAATGATTTAGTATTTATGGGATTAATTTATTTAAAAGATGAGTTAAGAGAAGAAGCGATTGAAGGAATTAATTTAATTAAAAAAGCAGGAATTAAGGTTATTATGATAACTGGGGATAGCAAAGAAACAGCTGTATCAATTGCCAAAGAAGTCGGAATAATGGGAGATAATGATCTCGCTTTAACAAGTAGTGAACTAAAGATGCTAGATGACGTTACTTTAAAACAAAAGTTAGGTAGTATTAAAGTAATTGCAAGAGCCCTACCTGATGATAAAAGTAGGCTAGTTAGAGTAATTGAAGATATGGATTTAATTGTTGGAATGACAGGCGATGGTGTGAATGACGCACCAGCCTTAAAAAAAGCAAATGTTGGGTTTGCCATGGGCTCAGGAACTGAGGTTAGTAAAGAAGCTGCAGATATAGTTATTCTTGATAATAATATTTTATCAATTAGTAAATCGATTCTTTATGGTAGGACAATATTTAAAAGTATCAGGAAGTTTATTATTTACCAATTAAGTGTTAATATGTGTGCGGTTTTCTTATCAATTATAGGACCATTTATTGGATTCACATCTCCAATTACAATTGTTCAAATGTTATGGCTTAATATGATAATGGATACGTTTGCTGCTTTAGCATTCTCTTTTGAACCACCCTTACTTGAATATATGGATGAAGAACCTAAGAAAAATAATGAACCAATTATTAATAGTTATATGTATAATGAAATTGCTGTAACCTCAATTTATTCAGCAACCTTATGTATTTTATTTCTTAAATTGCCAATTGTAAGAACTATATTTAGAATTGGTGAAAATAATAAATATTTGATGACTGCATATTTCGCTTTATTTATCTTTGTTGGAATATTTAATTCTTTTAATGCGAGAACTTATAGAATTAACGTGTTTTCTAATATTTTAAAAAATAAAATTTTCTTATTAGTAATTGGTTTTATTATAACTGTTCAAATTTATTTAATTTACTTTGGAGGGGATTTATTTCGAACTTATGGTTTAACTGCTAAAGAATTTGTTTTGATAATTCTTATCGCCTTAACTGTATTTCCAATTGATTTTTTAAGAAAATTAATTTTAAAGAAGAAAAATTTAAAAAGAATGGTTTAAACTTTAAAAAGCAACTAAAAATTTACAAAAAGATACTAATTTTAGGTAGTGCAACTGCTAATATTTGCAATATAATTGTAGTGGAGGTGGAAAAAATGCGTTTTTGTGATAAGTTATCAAATTTAAGAAGACAAAACAATATAACGCAAGAACAACTTGCTGATAGATTAGAAATTTCTAGGCAAGCAGTTTCAAAATGGGAATCAGGTGCATCAATTCCTGATATTTCTAAGATGATGGAACTTTGTAATATTTTAAATTGTACTTTAGAAGATTTACTTGATGATGGAGTAATAGGAGGTAAAACAGAAACTAATAAAACAACACCTAAGAATTATTTTCAAGATTTTCTAAAATATATTTCTAAAGTTTACAATATGTTTTGTAGTATGAAACTTAAAGATATTTTAAAATGTTTATTTGAAATGCTAATTATCATTGGAATATTATTTATAACAGGACTTATAATTTCATCAATTATTGAAGAATTTCTTTTTGAAGTCTTTGGATTAATTCCTAATGTTGGTTATTATATTGCTAATTTTTTAAATAGTATTGTTGTCATCGGTTTAATTATATTAGCTTTAATAATATTCTTTCATTTATTTAAAATTCGTTATTTGGATTACTATGAAATAATTGAAGATAAAAATATAAGTGAAAAAGTAATTGAAAAACCAATTGAAGAAGAATATAAAGTTCCTAAAAAAGAAAAAATAATTATTAGAGACCCTAAACACTCAACATTCTCATTCTTTGAATTTTTATATAAAGTTCTAATCTTTATTTTAAAACTATTATCTATCTTTGCTTTAGCATTCGGAGTTATGTTCTTTGCTGGTTTTCTAATTGTCTTCTTTATAAGTTTATGGCATGCCTTAAATGGTATAATATTTATCTATTTAGCAATTGCTATTTTAGGAATTTTATGTTTTATTTATACATTCCTTGAAGTATTTTATTTCTTTATAACTTCAACTAAAGAACATTTTAAAAGAATCTTTATTATAGGAATTATAGGACTTATTCTTTTTGGACTTGGAACCGGTTTTGGTATTGCAACTTATTTAAATTATCCTAATTATGACATTTCTTTAGAAGGAGTAACTAAAACTGAAAGTTATGAAATGCAAGATGATTTAGCTTTTGCTATTTTTGAAGACTATTATGACCTTAAATATAATTATGTAATAGATGATAATTTAGATAATATTATTGTTGAAGTTAAATCAATTGGTAATTTTGAATTTCATTTACATCCTTTTGAATATGATTATCAATCTAATGAAAAGTATACAGTTTTAAGACCCCATTTTAATAGAAATGCTAAAGATATCTATGATTTACTTATTAAAAGTATAAAAGAGAAAAAATCTTTAATAGGAATATCTGATATGAATGATAATGATTTATATCAAATAACTATTAAAGTATCAAATGAAAATTATCAAAAGTTAAAAGAAAATAGTGAAAACTATAATAAACATAAAGATTATTTCTATGCTACTTTAGAATAAACTAAATTGTGCAACTAGTTGCACAAATTGAATAAATGATATTATTTTAAAAAAATATTGAATAAAAATAGTTTAATTCCTTAATTTAAAAGGCTTTTAGATTATAATTATGAAATACATGAAAGTGTTTTACGATAACAAAAAAATGAAGATTAGGAATTTGTGCAACTAGTTGCACAATTTAAAAAGTGAGATGATTATTCCCACTTTTTATTTATATTTTGGAGGATTAGTTAAAGGCTCTTTTAAAAAGAAACAATATAAACTAATATCTAAGGCTCTTGCTAATTTATCAATAAAAACAATTGATACACCTTGTTCAACATTTTTTGCCGTTAAATTATATAACATATTAGGACTACTATCAATTTCTTCAGCTAATTTTTCAATCGTAACAAAACCTTTATCATTCATGATTTTAGTATTATTAGAGTGATATCTATAATAATTAATATTCTTACCAATTATCATCAATAAATCCTTTTTTTCTTTATTAGTATATTTCATATTATCCCTCCAATTAAGTAAGTAACTTAATAAATTTCAGTATTTATTATCAATAAAATCTTGAGTTTTAACAATATATTGCAAACTTAAATAAATTAAGTTATTTACTTAAATTTATTTTCGTGTTATAATCCTTATATACTAAAAGAGGTGTTTTATGAAAAAGAATTTATTAATAATGATAATAACTTTAAGTTTGATATTAGTACTAGGTTCTAGTTATGCCTATTTAATATATACTAAAGAATCAAATAATAGTTATGTTATTAATGTAGGTACGTTAGAGGTTACATTTGTAGACTCAGAAACAGAGTTTTTAAATCTTACTAATATGTATCCAATGACTGATGATGAAGGGAAGAGTTTAGAAGATGAACTTGTATTTGAAGTAAAAAATACTGGTAACTTAGTTGCTAATTATAATGTTTATATAGAAGAATTATCAACTGATCCTGAATTTAAAACAGTTATAAAATATATAGTAAATAAAGATAATAAAGGTTATTCTGAACCTAAAATATTAAATGAAGATAAATATATAGAAAATAATGGTAAATTAAAAGTAGGGGAAACTTCTGAATATTATGTTAAAGTATGGCTTATGGAAACTGCTGATAATACTTATATGAATAAAGAATTTAAAGCTAAAGTAATAGTAGAAGGAAATCAAAATTTAGATAAGGGTATTCCTTTACTAGATACAATTAAAGAAGCAATTGCAAATCATACAACTGATACTTGTATTCCCACTATAACTGATGATAATGGAACGCCAGATAATCTTGAAGATGACACCATTTATTTTTCAGGAGATAATGATTGTGTTAACTTTAATTATGTATGGTATTCAGGAAAATTATGGAGAATAACAGCCATAAATTCAGATGGAACAATTAAAGCAATAACTGAAGATTGTATAACAGCAATAGCATGGGGGGAAAATTCAATTTATAGTTCTACAACTTGGGTTTATCAATGGTTAAATGAAGATTTTAAAGATACACTTTATAATTATGAAGAAATAATCGCGCAAAATGTGAATTGGAATGCTTCTTTAGATGGAAATGATACCCCAGTAAGACCTCCAATTGATGGTAATGCCATTATAGTACAAGGAGATATAGGATTATTAAATGCCTATGAATATTATCAGAGTTATAAAAATTTAAATTCATATGAAAATAGTTATTTAAATAATGGTTATTCTTGGTTTTTAATAACCAAAGATACTGGAGTTGGCGATACTCATATACGATTTGTTAGTGGTAAAGGTGAAATAGCTCACGAGCGAGCAACTTCTGATATATCAAGTGTAAGGCCAGCAATTAATTTTAATTCAGATGTTTTAACTATAAACGAAAATGATGGAAGCAAGAGTAGTCCCTACTTGATAATTGGGGACAAAGAAAAAGGACAAAATGGTGAAAAAGTAAATGAAAGATTAAGCGGTGAATATGTTAATGTTGATGATAAAGTATATAGAATAGTCAGAATAGAAAATGAAACTGCAAAATTAACAAGTGTAGATTATGTAAGAGATGAAAATGAAATATTAACGAAAAAATTTACAGATAAATCAACTAATTATAAAGAAATAGTTAATAACGGAAATGAAACGTACTGGGGTGCATATTTGAATGGTACTTGGTTGACCGATAATTTAAAAAAATATATAACAGAAGGGACATATTATTTAGGCATTTATCCTACTGGAGTAAGTTATAAAAATACAATATGTTCAGTAAGTAATACAACAGAATCGATTGACACTTGTGCCAAAACAACAAGTACATGGCAAGGATTAGTGGGCCTGCCAAGAGTAGGTGAGATGTTCTCTGCTCAATTAGGGGAAGGATATCAAACATCAAGTAAGATGTGGCTAATAACAGCGACTAGTGGTAATTGGGTAGTTTATGTATATGGAAGTGGAGCTATGAATAGTCAAGATGCAGCATATTTTTCAGAAGCGGCACGACCTTCTATATATCTAAAATCAGAAGTTATAATAACAGGGGGAGATGGAATGAGTCCTGAAACTGCATACACGATTGGTTTACCAAAATCAAATTAATAGTTAGAAAAAAACTAACTATTTTTGTCAACTTCATAAAAATTTCAAAAAAGTGTGATATACTTAAAAATGGAGAGTGATCTTATGTATGATGTTATAATTGTGGGAGCAGGTCCAGCTGGATTATTTGCAGCTTATGAACTTGTTAATAATCAAAAAGATTTAAAAGTATTATTGATAGATCAAGGAAAATTTGCAGAACATAGAGTATGTTCTATGAATAAATATGGAACGAAATGTTTAAATTGTAAACCTTGTCAAATATTATCAGGATATGGAGGAGCAGGAACTTTTTCAGATGGTAAATTAAATTTTGTTCCAAAACTTGGAAAAAGTGATTTATATAAATATATGAGTTCTGATGAAGCAGAGAGTTTACTTAAAGATACGGAAGAAATCTTTAATAAATTTGGAATGGATAGTGATATTTATCCAACTAATATGGATGAAGCTTTAAAAATAAAAAAAGAAGTTAGTAAACAAGGAGCTAATTTACTAATTATAAAACAAAAACATTTAGGAAGTGATAAATTACCAGGTTATATTGAAGGATTTACTAACTTTTTAAAAGATAAAGGAGTTACTTTACTTGAATCGGTAGAAGTTTTAGATATTCAAGATGAAAAAGAAAAAATAATTGTTAGTTGTCTTGAAAAGAAGAAAAAAACTAAATATGAAGGTAAGTATGTTGTTGTTGCACCTGGAAGAACTGGTGCTAAATGGATTCAAGAACTTGCTGATAAATATAAAATTCCATACTTATCTCAAAGTATTGAAATTGGAGTTCGGGTTGAAGTTCGAAAAGAATTATTAGAAGATTTATGTAGTGTTATCTATGACCCATCAATTTTTATTAAAACGAAAACTTATGGAGATGAAATTAGAACTTTTTGTACTAATCCAGGAGGGTATGTAACAAAAGAAAACTATTATGGTTATATCTGTGTTAATGGTCATGCTTTAAAAGAAAAAAAATCTAATAACTCAAACTTTGCTTTCATTAGTAAAGTTAATTTAACAGAACCTGTTACAAATACAAGAGAGTATGGAGAATCAATTGCTCGAATTGCTAATGTTTTAGGTGACTCAAAGCCAATTATTCAAACGCTTGGTGACTTAAAGAAATTTAGAAGAACTAGAATGAGTAGACTAGAAAAACAATTTATAACTCCAACTTTAAAAGATTGTGTTCCTGGTGATTTAGCCCTTGTTATGCCTCATCGAATTATTACAAATATTATTGATGGCTTAGAAGCCCTTGATAAAATTATTCCTGGAGTTAATAATGATGAAACTTTGTTATATGGACCTGAAATAAAATTCTTTAGTAATGAAATCGAAACTGATAATAAATTTAAAGCCCATGATATGAATGTTTACTTTATTGGAGATGGTGCAGGAAAAGCAGGCAATATTGTAATTGCAGCAGCAACGGGACTTGTTGCAAGCCGAGATATTTTAGAAAGAATTAAAGAAAAAAGCAAAGTTACTAATTAATATTTAACATAAAAATGTCAAATAACTAAAAATAATTTAATTAAATTACTAAATTTGTGTTATTATAATAATAAGGATGGAGATATGAAATCAAGAACTAAAAAAAAGAAAAAATTAAAAGTTAAAAATTGTTTAGTCTTTGTTGTTATAATTGCCTTAATAGTAGGTATAGTTTTTGCGGTTTCTAAACTTAATTTTCAGGTTCCGGTACTAAACACCAAAAGTATTGGTTATTTAGGAAGTACTAATTCAGTTATTAAAACTTATAAATTAGAGAAAAAGGAAACTGAAGATAAAGAAGAGATAGAAGAATTTGTAAGTTCAGATGATTTAGTAAGAGGAGTGAAGGTTGATTATTATCCAAAAAGTACTTATAATTATGAAGATAATGAATATGTAAAAATAATATATAAAGATAAAAATTATTATGTTTTAAAAGATAGTATAAAAAAGACAAGAGAAGATACAGTTTTAGAAACTGAACTTTATGTAAGAACTGCAAATAACTTGCTTAAAACTCTAGATGGTAGTTTAGGAACTTTAGTTAATAAAGGGGATAAATTAGAAATAACCGGGTTTAATAAATTATTAGATGATGGAACAATTGATTATTATAAAGTAAAAAAAGACGCGGAAGAAGGCTACTATTACGGAGAATACTTAGTAGAAACCGAAGAAGAAGCTAAAAAGAATTATGATGAAGAAGGAATTTATAAAACTCATTTAGCAAGAGTTGGAAAATTAGGTGGAGGAAGTGCTGGAAACTTAGATTATTATCCAGTTACTAAGCCTGAGTTTCAAGATAACAAGATGCCTCCAGAAGTTTATGCCTTATATATAAATGGGTCAAAAGGAATTAAAAACTCAATTGATTCTTATATTGAATATGCTAAAACAACGAAGATAAATGCTTTTGTTGTTGACATTAAAGATAATACAGTTCCAGCTTATCAAAGTGAAGTTTATAAAGAATTATCACCAACTAATTATAAATATGCTAATAATAGTATCGAAGATTATAAAGAAGCAATTAAGAAACTTAAAGATAATGGTTTTTATGTAATTGGAAGAATTACAACATTTAAAGATGACTACTATGCTCTTGATAATAAAGATGATGCTATAGGTAAAAAAAGTGGAGGATTACTTCAACAAGGTGGTTCTTACTGGCCAAGTCCTTTTAAAAGAGGCGTTTGGGAGTTTACAATTAAATTAGCTAAAGAAGCGGTTAACTTATTTGGTTTTAACGAAATTCAATTTGATTATGTAAGATTTCCAGATAGATTAACAAGTATTGAATCAACAATAGATTATCGAAATACTTATGGTGAAGAAAAAGCTCAAGCTATTCAAAGATTTTTGATGTATGCAACACATATGCTTCACGATATGGGAGTTTATGTATCAGCTGATGTATTTGGAGAATCATCTTGGGGTTATGTAACTGCGTATGGTCAATACTTTCCTGCAATTAGTAATGTTGTTGATGCAATAAGTGCGATGCCTTATACAGACCATTTTGAAAAAAATCCTAGTAATTGGGAAAATCCATATACAACAATGCTTAATTGGGGGAAGACGGCAGCAGAAAGACAAACGGAAACTCCAACTCCAGCAATTGCTAGAACTTGGATAACAGCTTATGATACCCCATATTGGAACCCATATGTTACTTATAATGGTGCTATGCTTGAAAAACAAATTGAAGGCTTATATGAAGCTGGGTTAACTGGAGGCTACATGACTTGGAATAGTGGCAGTAATTTAGCCAAATACAAAACACAATTTAGTGCATTTAATAGGGAGTATAAAAAATGATAAAATTAGAAAATACCGAATATGAAATACTAGAAAATATAAACAATTGTTTAAATAAGGAAGAATTAGAAAGTAAATACACAGATTACTTTGAACCATTTGATTATATTTTAGGAGATTATGCTTATAATAAATTAAGATTAAAAGGTTTCTGTGATAAATCAAATAGTAGATTTAGTAAAATAAATGATATAGCAATGAAAGATAATTATTTAAAAGAAAGATGTGCTTATCATTGTAATTATTTCTTAATTAAAAAGGTTAAAAATAAAGTTGTCAATTAAATACGAAAATATGTAAACTAGAAACATATTTTCTTTTTTTAGTATTGAATAATTTATTAAGATAATTTATAATTATTGCAAGGTGTGTGTGATGGAAAATAAAATATCGAAAATATCTATTATAGTTAGTATTATTATATTATTAGTAGTAGTGGGGTTATTAGGCTACAATTATTTATTAAAGGGGAAATATGTTTTAAATGTTTATAATGATGATAATAATGAAGGACATTATTGCTATAATGATGATGTTATAGGACAATCTTGTACTAAAATAGCTTTTACTATCAAAACAGAAAGTAAGGATGCTAAAATTAAAACTTTTGATGATAATCATTTCTTTATGTTATATGATGATAATGGGTTAAAATTATATGATATTAAGAATAAACAAACTAAAAAAATTGATTTAGAGAATGAGTATGATAATTATACTATTGTTTTAAATCAAGATAAACAAACTATAGGAATAATTTATCAAATAAGAAATTCTAATTCTATTTATTATGAAGGTTATTATAATATTATAACTAACAAAAAGATGTATGACAATAAATATGTAAGCATATCTCCTGTTCTTGTAAATGATAAATATTTAGAAGCAGTAGAGAATATAAATGGTAATTGTAAAGTTTATTTATTAGATAGTGATTTAGAAAAAGAAGAATTAGTTATGCCTAGTAAAAGTGGACTTATGGATATTTCTATAAAAACATATCAAGGTAAGAATTTATATATTGGAGAAGAATCTACTCAAGATGGTAATTATATAAGTATTTATTCTAATAAAAAAGAAATAATAATTACTGATTCAAAAGATAAATTTGATTATTCAGTTGAAGATGGAACTTTATATATCAATAATAATAATGTTATTAAAAAATTTGATTTTGATGGTAAGATAATTAATTAATTTGAACAAATAATTAATATTATTTTAAAATTATAATGTTGGATGTGGATGTAAATAATTATTTACGAGGTAGGAAGATATGGAAAATAATGTAAATCAAGAAGTTCAAGAACCACAAAAGAAAAGTAAGAAAAATAAAATAATAACTCTTGTAATTATAATATTAGTTATATTTTTAATAGGAGGTTTAGCTTTTATTGAATATAATGTTTTATCCAAAGATAATGATACTAATGATTATGATAATCAAGAAGAAAAATATACTTTAGATGTATATAAAGATGAATATGGTTATTGTGAAAGAAAAAGTGAATATTGCAATACTTTAGCTTTTACAGTTGATGCTGAAAGTAAGAATGCTAAAATATTATTAATTGAGAGTAATTTCATATTATATGAAGATAATGGTTTAAAAACATATGATATAAAAAATCAAAATATAGAAAAAATTAATTTAGATGAGTATGGCGAAATAAAAAATATTTTAATAAGTGATGATGAAACTAAAATAGTAGGAATTATCTATAAAGAAAAGAATAGTGAATATATTGGATATTATAATTTAAAATTAAATAAAAAAATGTATGAAAATAAATATACATCTATTTCTAAAACTGAAACTGAAGAATATCTAAATGCTTATAATGGTGGTAATGATAAAATTAAAAGTTTTCTTTTAAAAACGGATGAAGAAAAAATAGAAATAGAAGGTAGAGAAGTAGACTCAAATTCTTGTGGCACGTTTTTTGAAGTCAATAAAGTTAATAATAAATTTTTCTATTATGAAGATGAGGGATGTAATAGTTTTAATTACGAAAAAATTTATTCTAATGAAAAGAAAGTAATTGCATCTAATGTTAACGAAAGTATGGTAGCAATTTATAAAGATAATTTATATGTCTTAGACAATAATACTATTAAAAAATTTGATGTTGATGGAAATGAATTAAAAAGTATTAATTTTAATAAGGATAATGTAAAGCAAATTATTAATAATTATGTTATTTATATTGATAATGATAATTATTTAAGTTTAATGAATATAGATGATAATAATGAAAAAAAACAGTTTGTTAAATGGGATTCAAATAAATTAGTTTATGATGATTTTTCAACTTATTATTCGAAAGAAGAGTTAGATAGATTAGGAAAAAATACAGAAGAAGGAATATACCTCTTAACTTATTATTATAATGATGCTAAAGATGAAAATGGTAATTATGGAATGGAATATTGTTATACCATTGATCATGATGTAAAAGTTTATCCAATTGATCATCCAATGGGAGGACGTGCTAAACCTGTTTTATACTTATATCCAACTAAGAAAACAAAAATAACAGTTAAATTTGCTCATCCTGAATATTTAATGACTACTTATCCAAAATATAAAGGTAAATGGGAAGTAATTGCTAGTCCTAATGGTGATTTAAGTGATAAAGATAACAAATATTATTATGCTTTATATTGGGATGAAGTGAGACATTCTGAGGTTGATTTCAAAGAAGGATTTTATGTAACTCGCGATAACGCAATTAATTTCTTAGAAGAAAAATTAACTTTAATTGGTTTAAATGCTAAAGAAAGAAATGAATTTATAATGTATTGGTTACCAATTTTAGAAAGTAATAAGAAAAGTTTAGTATATTTTGAATTAACTAAGGAAAGAGAATCAAATAATAAATTAATTATTAATCCTAAACCAGATTCAATGCTTCGAATAGCAATACATATTAAAAAAGTAGATAAGAAGATTAATATCAAAGAACAAAAGTTAGAAACATTTAATAGGTATGGCTTTAGTGCTATTGAATGGGGTGGCATGGTTTATTAAAAGAAATGAGGTAGAAGAGTTATGGGAAAAAATAAAAAGAAAATAATTATAGCAATTTCAGTTTTGATTTTAGGGATAGTAGCAATTTTAATAGCTTTTAAACTTAATCAAAACAAAGATTTAAATAATAATAATAACAATAACAATCCTGAATATAATGATAACAATCAGGATAATAATCAAGATAATGATAATGATGATGATGATAATTCAGAAGAACCTGATGATAATCCTGAAGATACAAATAATCAAGATGAAGAAGATGAAAATAAAGATAAGGATAAAGAAGAGGAGACTAAACCAGATACAGATAAACCAAACACCGATAATCCAAGTACTACAACGAAGCCTGAAGTTGAAACCTATACTTTAAATGTATATAAAGATGCAAGTAATAAATATTGTATAGAAAAAAGTAATACTTGCAGTAAAGTAGCTTTTGCAATTAAAGCAGATACAAATAATGCCAAAGTAGTTGCTTTTGATGATAATAATTTATTCTTATTATATAGTGACAATGGTTTAAAACTATATGATATTAAGAAAAGTAGTAGTACTAAATTAAATTTAGGAAGCAATATTAGCATTAGTAAATTTATTTTAAGTTCTAATAAAGATAAAGTAGTTGGTTTAATTTATAAAGAAGGAAATAGTAAATATTATGGTTATTATAATATTAATAGTTCCAAGAAGTTTTATGAAAATAAATATGTATCAATTACAGAATCCAGTTATAAAGATTACTTATTTGGAGTAAGTGAAAGAGTTGATAATATTACAACTTACGCTTTGTTAAAAGCAAATGAAAATAAGGTAGTAATATCTGATAAAGATGATGGTTGTGGAGGTTTAAGGTTTACAATAGATAGTTATAATGGTGCTAATTTATATAAATCAGAAATTACTTGCATGGGCGCAGATATTAAAATATTTTCTAATACTAGTAAATTACTTGAAACTTTTGTAAGTAATGATTATTATTCTATTTATAATGGTAATTTATATGTAAATTCTGATAACATTGTTAAAAAATATGATTATAATGGTAATATAATTTCAAGTAATAATTTAGATGGGGTGTTTAAACAAATAATTAATAATAATGTTATTTATGTTAAAGATAATAGTTTAATGATACAAGATATTAATACTAAAAATAGTATTAAAGTTGATGATTGGGATAATGAGAATTATCAATATCTTGGTCTTGATTCACAAATTATTGGTTCATCTGGCTATTATTCTAAAGATAAATTAGCAAGTATTAATAAATTAATTTCTGAAAATGTAACTTCAGATGGTATATATTTAGTTGTAAGTTATAAAAAGAGTATTGATAATAAATATGGAATAATTTATTTTTATAAAGATAATGCTATAAAAAAATATTTAATTACAAAAACTAATTAATAGAAATTTGAGACCTAAAAGGTTTCTTTTTTTTGAAAAAATAAAAAAAATAAGTAAAAAAATGCAAAAATACTTGAAATAATAAATAAATATGGTAAAATGAATATAGATGATATGGAGGATAAAATTATGGATGAGAAAAAAATAATTAATATTACACTTGAAAATGGAACAACTGAAGATGTAGAAGTTTTATTGTCTTTTAAGTTTAATGACAACAATAAAGAATATTTAATATATACCAAAAATGAAACAGATGATAATGGTAATGTAACGATTTATGTTTCAGGAGTTACTCGGGTTGGAGATGAAGTTACATTAAGTACTGTAAGTGATGAAACTGAATGGGCAAGAATTAAGGATTTACTAAGAGAATTATCTAAAAACGATTAGTAGGGGGGTGAATAACATGCAAAATAACATAACGGCTTTAAATATTGTAGAAGGATTTAAAAATAATAAGATTATAAAAGTAACACCTGGTAAATATGCTAAACCAGCTAAGTTGAGTTCTGGGCAAATTTTTAAGGCAAAGACATCTGCAATTATGGATAAGATAATGGCAATTCCTACGCCAGTAGCAGAAACTAAAAATCCAGAACCAGCACCTCAAGTTGATACACCTGTTCAAGTTGCTACTTCAACTGCACCTCAAGCAACAAATGTAGCACCACCAGTTGCTGTTGAAAGTCCTAATGATTCAAAAATATTAGATAAAGCAGCCAGTGCTAATATCTCTTTTGTTGCACCAAGTAACTCTAAAGATAATGGCGCTCGAAGATTAAAAATTAGTAGTGCAGTTGTGACAAGAACAAAAAATGCCTTTTTAGCAATGTTAAAAAATGCAGCTACAGCTATTTCTCAAACAGCACCAGTGCCTCAAGAAGAGGTGCCTGAACAGCCTAAAATAAATGAGGAAGTTAATAATCTTCAAGCAGAAATGCCAATCAATCAAGAAGTAGCTCAACCTCAGTCAAATGAAGTTGAACCACCAACGACTAATGAAGAAGTTGCAACTCCTGATTCTGGATTTTTCTTAGGTCAAAAATTAAATACCGAATCAATTGCAAACGAAGAGACTGAAGTTACTCCACCAGAAGAAGAGGTGAAAGCAAATGATATAGAACCTCAAGAAAATGAAGAAAATTATAATTCTCAATCTGAAATAAGTAGGGAAGAAAAAGATGAAAGATTAAATCAAATCTTAAATAATAACCAAGCTGGAAAGATAGATATTTTTGAAGCAAGACGTGCTTTAGAAGAAATTGCTAACAGAAAACAAGAAATTAATCAACTAGAAAAAGAAATGGAAGAAGCTAAAAGAATAAGAGAAACTCAAAACCAAGAATTACTTCAACTACTCGCTGATGCTCCAAAAATAATTGCTGATCTTGATAAAGACAAACTATCAAGAACTGAAGAATTAAGTAATCTTCGGGCTGAAATTATTCAATACAGTGACTTACTTAATCAAAAAAGAGGATTCCAAGAAAATAATATAGATAATATGGATTATGATAATGATTCATATGGAAAAATGAGATAAAAGACTAGTGAAAACTAGTTTTTTTGTATAAAAAATTTATTAATTATCATAATATTAGTGAGTCATAAATAAACTATTATTAGGTGAAGCGTGATACGATTTTTTCTCTTTTTAATAGGATTTGGTTTTGCTATAATTGGATTTATGTATATAATTTTATACTTAAATTATTTAACAATCGGCTTTACAATAAAAGAATATTTATGTTTCATAGTTAAACGTTTTGAATGTTTACTTGCTTTATTTGGGATACTTTTAATTATAATTGCAATATTTAAAAAAGGAGAATAAAAATGGTATATATATATGATATATTATTAAATTTTAACAATGATTTTTATGAGTTTTATGAATGGGAGAAGAATGATTATATTTATCACATCAAAAAAACTCCTATTATTAAAGTTGATGCTAATTTTTTAGATGATTTATTAACTAAAAAAATAATAATTGATGACCCAATTACTTATACAATTCAAAATAAAACTGAGTTATTTGATAATAAAAAAACAAAAACTTTAAAATATGTTTGCTTATTAACTGATACTTATAGGGTAATTGGAATCTTATTAAATGATGACTTTAGTGTTTCAAAAGTTAGTGATTTAATGCTTGATGAAGCGCTTGATGCGATTGACATTTCAAGAAGATGCAATTTTTCTAATATAACATATAATATAGTAGGAACTAGAAAAGATAATATTTTTTTAACAAGAAATGAAATTAAAATCAAAAAGTATTTATTAAGTGAAATAAAAAATGCTTATCATGATAATGACAGAGGTAAATTAGAATACTTATATTTTGAATATTTTAATAAAGTTGAAACTGATATTGATAAAATAGTTATAGCTTTAAAAGAATCATTAACGTTAGAAGTAAACGATAATCATAAAAAGATTTATGAACTTTTAAAGTTAGCGAATAGTAGGTGCTAATTAAAATTTGACAAAACTAAAATTATTTGTTAAAATATTAACTCGCACGGAGGTGGAATAATGTTTTATTCAATAATGCAAGCTGAAAGTCTATGTGATGAGGATCCGTCCCTGATTTTCTCTTTAATTAAAGAAAATGATGCGGAAGTAGTTAATAAAATAATTAGTAAAGAAGGATTTGATTTTAATATTTTAGATGAAAATGGTTGTAATGTTATCATGGATTTACTAAAAAATAAGCAATATGATTTAGTTTTAAAATATATTGATAAAGTTGATATTAACTATCAAAATAATGATGGTGATACTCTTGCTCATATTTTAGTTGGAATAGATTATCATAATATTAAAGAAATACTAGAATATGTTTTAAATAATAAAGATTTTATTCCTAATATTAAAAATAAATTAGGTGAAACAATCCTTGATAAATCAATTAAGAATAATTACTTATATACAAGTATTAAAATATTAGAAGATAAAAGATTTGATTCTATAGATATATATTCATTTAAACATTTATATGAAGCATATATTAAAAATAGTAATTATGGTAAGTATTCAAAATTATCTAATTTAGAAGTTATAATTGATAATTTAGATACTAAACCTTTATTACCAAGAATGAAGAATTTACTTAATGTAATTAAAGATAATAAAGATGTAATTGAAAATGATTTTAATTCATCAAAAACAGACTTTTTAGATAATATTATTAATAAATGTGTAATGGATGTTGTAAGTTAATAGGAACTAGTTTCCTATTTTTTTATAAATTTAGACGATTTTAACCCTGTTTTATTGTATCATATTTATATAAGTGAGCAAATATCACCTTTTTTATTTCTTAAATAATTATAAAATATGAAATAAAAAAAATAAAATTTTTTCGGTAAAATCGGCTTTTTTTCGTGTATATTATATATAGGAGAATATAAAGATAGAAGCCGGGAAGGACGGGTGAATTACTTAATAGGAAGATATCTTTTTTATCGCCTAAAAAAATAACTAATGAAAGGAAGTAAAAAAATGACACAAGAACAAGTCAAAAGCACTAAAGAAGAAATAGAAGAGG
>CANRIE010000110.1 GCA_947630585.1 uncultured Bacilli bacterium
TTATTTTATATATTTCCTTATAAAACAAGGAAAATAAGGCAAAAGTTGGGATAAAAAAATAGTTGGTATAATGATAGTTATCCCAACGTTGGGATAACAACTAAAACTTGATTTTCACCTGTATTTGCAAATATAAAAAATGCAAATGCTCCACCTATTACTCCTACCATAACTAATAAAGTTACTATTCCTACTATTAATATTTTTTTATTATTTTTCATATATACTCCTTCTAGGGTTAGTCCCTTTATTCTAATTTTTATTATATTATAACTCTTTGGACTTTTCAAGATATTTTTAGGTTAAAAAATACGACATAAAGAATATAGTATTACTATACTACATCTCTATGTCGTAAAAAGACGAAATTTAGAAAAACTATCTTGTAATAAGTTTAGTACGCCCCCCCCGTGGTTATCATTTTGTTAACAGATATTTTTGACACATTTAATATTTTAACCATGAGAGTCACATCCTTTCTAACCTACTAATATGATATCATGATTTAGGGATTAGTTCAATCCTTTTTTTCAGGAATTGACACCTAGTTTTACAAATCACGAAAAAAAACCTGTCGAATGACAGGCAACTACTTTGAATGACAAAAAGAAGTAAAATGTAAATATTTAAATTTCATAATATAGGGACAATGAAAGAAAATATTAGAAAAAGTCATTCAATTAAAATATGGTAGGAATAAAAACCATATTAAGTAGTCAATATAATAATAACACGTCCCCTAATTTAAATCAATATCTTTTGAAATTTTTTTTAATCTATTTTTTGGATAATTTTTTTTGTTTATTTAAACTTTCTTTTTTAACAATTGATACATCTATTGGTTCAATTTGAAAGTCATTTTCATCAGGATTAGCAAATAAGTAATCATATAATCCTGGTCGATAAGTCCACTTACCTTCTACATTCATCTTATACGCATCTTTTTTGTTAAGTGTCATTATCAAAATAGAATTATTACTATCTTCCTTTGTGACTTTAAAATATTCAACCAATAAAATTGTATCAATACTATTCCTGTTTTCCATACAACTACCTCCTTTTATCTCTTGGTACAAATCTATATTCACAAGCCTTTAACTCTTTAGTATCTGGTGGTACAATTGTTGATTGTAAAAACATTCTGTAGTTTTCTAAAACTTGCTTCCACTCTAAATCAAGTGCTCTATCACGATAAACTTTATATAAATCTCTGGTTGATCCTTCTTTTATTTGTTGTTCCATTGGAGTATGAAATTGAATTTCAAAGAAATCTTGACCATTTGGTAGTCCTATCTTAGTATTTATACCTTGACATCTTACTTTGGACCAATTCTTTCGATTTTCAACTTTCCAACAAGTTTCACAATCAACCCAATAATTTCTTACTTCTATTGAATCAAAACCAGCACTTTCTAATCTATGTAATATTTCATCAACTTTTTCAAGATAAGTTTCTGGTGGTATTATAATTGTATATCTAATACTATCTTTTATAGTCTCAACAGCTTTATTGTAATCTGGTACAACATCATCATTTAAATCAGAATTAGCAATAATTTTCCTTCTTAAACTTTCAATTGTTTTTATAGTATGATTATCTCTCCCGTTTATTAAACTTCCATCAGATAATTTATATCCTGTTAACTCAACACCCTCAGGAACAAGTCCAATTACCATTTTCGTGATATCTGGCTCTAATTCTATAGCCCTACTATGAATTAAAAGAGCTAACCTAGAAACAACTACTTTATCCTCATCAGACAAACTTTCATAAGCACTTTCTCCTTCTTTATAATCTGGAGAATGAAGATACTCATCAATAAATCTTCTTATTTCTTGATGTCGTTTAGCCGTTATTTTTAATTCATCAGGAATATTATCAAAACTTAGTGTTGGTCTAACAACATTACTTTCATCCATTAAAAATTCCTCCTTGACAATTTATAGCTATATGATATATTATTTTTATAAAAAAGTAAAGAGGTTTTATGAAAGTAATTGTAAATAATAAGGAAATTGTATTAAAAATAACTGATAATTTTTATAAAAAATTAAGTGGTTTTATGTTTAAAAAAGAAATTACCTATGCTTTAAGATTTAAAACTAATGGTATTCATACCTTTTTTATGAAAGTAAATATTGATGTTGTTATGACAACTAAAGATAATAAAATTTTATATATTTATAAAAACTTACCTAAAAATAGAATTATTATTCATAAAAATGTTTATTATACTTATGAATTTCCTAATAATTATATTACTAATTTAAAAATAGGTGATACTTTAAAAATAAAAGAATAGATTTTTCTTTTTAATCTATTCTATTTTTTATTAACAAATTTTGTGAATTCTCTATAAGTTGAATCTTCTAAATCAGTGTTACTTAGTTTTTCAAATAAGGATTTTTGTTCTCTTGTTAATTTAGCAGGTAATACAACATCAAATATGATATACATATCTCCCGTCCTTCCGGTTGATGCGTTTTTAATTCCCTTACCTTTAATTCGTTGTTTATCACCACTATTGGTTCCAGCTTTAATATTTAAAGTTACAACGGAATCCAGAGTTCTTATATCTTTTTTACAACCTAACACGGCATCCGTAATAGTAATTGGAACACTTAGATAAATATCATCTTCTTCACGTTTGAAAAATTTATGTTCTGCAACTTGGAATTCTAAGTATAAATCTCCTGCTGGTCCGCCGTTGCTACCTGCTTCACCTTTACCACTTACCCGAAGACGCATTCCAGAGTCAATTCCACTTGGAATTTTAACGGTGATGGTTCGATTCTTTCTGATCGCACCACGTCCTCCACAAGTTGAACAACGTCTTTTAAAAGTTTTACCAGTTCCACCACAATTTGTACAAGTTGTCTTAGATAAGAAAGAACCTAAAATCGTATGTTGTTCACTGGTAATTGTTCCGCTTCCATGACAAACATCACAGGTTTCTTCATCATGTCCGCCCTTGCCTCCACAATCAGGACAACTTACACTAGTATCAACTTTTACATCTTTTTCACACCCGAATACTGCTTCTTCGAAAGTTAAATTCATGTGATATAATACGTCATCGCCCCGGCGCTCCGAATTTCGCTTCCTACTTCCCGAAAAACCAAAGCCACCACCAAACATATTACCTAAAATATCATCTAAATCAACATCAAAGCCTGAGAAATCAAAGCCTCCAGTTCCTCCAAAACCACCACCATTATTATCAAAAGCTGCATGACCAAATTGATCATATTGTTTTCTTTTAGCAGGATCTGATAAAACCGCATAGGCTTCTTGAACTTCTTTAAATTTCTCTTCTGCATCCGCTTCTTTACATATATCTGGGTGATATTTTTTAGCAAGACGCCTAAACGCACTTTTTATTTCATCATCTGTTGCACTTTTACTAACACCCAAGACTTCATAATAATCTCTTTTATTCATAACTACAACCTACTTTCTATATATTTCACGAAACTCCGTAACTATATCTTTAAACATGGAAATTGCATCTTCAATAAATTTTGGATTTTTAATATCAACATCACATACTAATAATTCATCAGCTGGGTCCATTGAACCACCTGTTTTTAAGAAGGAAAGATATTTATTAACTGCTTCTTCTCCCTTAGTTTCAATATCATGCACAATTTTACAAGCAGCTGACAAGCCAATAGCATACTTATAAACATAGAAATTATAATAGAAATGTGGTATTCTCATCCATTCATATTTAATTAAATCATCGATAACTACATCTTCTCCAAAATAATCTTTAACTAATTTGTAATACTCTTGACTTAGGTATTCATTCGTTAAAATAACCCCGTTTTCAGAATCAGCTGCCATTTTCTTTTCAAACTCTGCAAACATTGTTTGTCTGAATATTGTTCCTTTAAATAATTCTAATAACTTATTAAGTAAGAATAGTTTCTCTTGCTTATTATCTGTTTTCTTAATTAAATATTTAACTAAAATTAATTCATTTACCGTTGATGCTACTTCTGCAACAAATATTTTATATCCTGATGTTTGATAAGGATTATTCTCGCAAGAATATAAAGTATGCATAGAATGACCAAGTTCATGAGCAAGGGTTGTTACATCATTATAATTACCTTCAAAGTTTAAAAGAATATAAGGGTTAGTATCATAGAAGCCACTTGAATATGCTCCTCCCCTTTTACCTTTATTGTTATAAATATCAATAAATCTTTCTTTGAAAGCTCTTTCTAATTTTTGCTCGTAATCATTGCCTAAAACTTTAAGACCTTCTAAAACTATTTCTTTAGCTTCAAGAAATGTATATTTTTTAGAAACATCACTTACCATACTAGCATAGATATCATATAAATGCAACTCATCAAGTTTTAAGACTTCTTTTTTTAAATCATAGTAATCATATAAAGTATCTAAATTATCCCGAACCGTTTTAATTAAATTATCATATACTTCTATATTGATATTGTCACCATATAAACTTGCTTCAATACTTGAATTATAGCCTCTAATCTTAGCAATTTTGGAATTTGTTTCAATATTATATTTAAATGTGTTAGCAATTGTATTTTGATATTTACTATAAGTATTAAATAATATTTCAAAAGTTTGTTTTCTGACATCTCGATTTTTATCTTCAATGAATGTTGAATAATTGCTTTCTGTAAATTCAACTTCCTTACCATCAACTATAATATTTCCAAAAGTCATATCTGAGTCAGTTAACGATTCATATATATCTTCACTTGCTCCTAAAGAGTCTCCTAAAGTTGATAATATTTTTTCTTCATTTTCACTTAACGTATATTTTTGATAACGATAAATTTGTTCTAAATTATATTTGTAGTCAAGAAGTTCACTTTCTTCTTGATAATATTTTTCAATAGTTTTATAGTCTTCTTTTAAAAGTTCAGGCATCGCGAAGGAAGTCATTTCTGAATAATCAACCATAAGTTTAGTTACTAATCCTACTAATTCCTGGCTCTTAGTATTAGTAGTATCAACATCAAAACTTAAATGAGCATAGTAATATAGTTTATAAAGTTTTCGTTCTAATTTATCACTTAACTTTAAAAACTCAAGTAAATTCTTAGCACTTTCAAGAATTTTTCCTTTATAGGAAAGAATTTCTTTTATTTCTTCTTTTAACGAATTATAATCTTTCATAAATTCGCTTGAATCTTTATAAATTACTTCTAAATCCCACGTATCTTCTTTCTTTATTTCGCTTCTTAATTTTTGTTTCACTTTTTTCTCCTTTTAATCATTAGAAAGTCCTAGGGTTCTAGGACTTCTTATTATTTTATTTTTCTTCGTATTCAGCATCACTAACGTCATCTTTTTTGTTATCTTCATTTGATGAACTTGCAGATTCAGTTTCTTGATTTTGATTTACACCTTCATACATCTTAGCACCAAGTTGCATTGCTTTTTCTTGTAAAGCTTCTTTCTTAGCTTTAATAGCATCCATATCGCCTGATTCAAGTGCTTCTCTTACTTCTTTAACTAATTTTTCGGCTTCTTCTTTTTCATCATTTGTTATCTTATCACCTAAATCTTTAATTGTTTTTTCAGTTTGGAATGTAAGTTGTTCAGCATCATTTCTTAAATCTGCTTCTTCTTTCCGTTTTTGGTCAGCTTCTTTATTAGCTTCTGCTTCTTTCATCATTCGATCAATTTCTTCATCACTTAAATTAGTATTTGATGTAATTGTAATTGATTGTTCTTTGTTAGTTCCTAAGTCTTTAGCAGTTACATGAACAATTCCGTTAGCATCAATATCAAATTTAACTTCGATTTGAGGTACACCTCTTGGTGCTGCTGGAATGCCATTTAATTGGAAGTTACCAAGAGTTTTGTTATCACTTGCCATACTTCTTTCACCTTGTAAGACATGAATATCAACAGCAGGTTGATTATCAGCAGCCGTTGAGAAGACTTGTGATTTACTTGTTGGAATAGTTGTATTTCTTGGAATTAAAACAGTCATAACTCCACCTAAAGTTTCAATACCAAGTGATAATGGTGTAACATCAAGAAGTACTATATCATTTACTTCTCCTGTTAATACTCCACCTTGAATAGCAGCTCCCATTGCAACTACTTCATCAGGATTAACTTCAAGACTTGGTTCTTTTCCAAGCTCTTTCTTAATTAAATCATATACCATTGGAATTCTTGTTGAACCACCAACAAAGATTACTTTATCAATATCATTTTTAGTTAACTTAGCATCTTTTAAAGCATTCCGAACTGGAGTTAAGGTAGATTCAATTAAATCACGAATTAAATCTTCAAATTTAGCTCTTGTTAATGTTAAGTCTAAATGAAGTGGTCCTGATTCATTTTGAGAAATAAATGGTGCTGAGATTTGAGTTGATGTCATACTACTTAAATCTTTCTTAGCTTTTTCACTTATTTCTTTTAATCTTTGCATTGCCATTTTATCTTTTGATAAATCAACGCCATTGTCCTTTTTAAAGTTATCAATTAGATAATCCATAATGCGATTATCAAAATCATCTCCACCTAACCGGTTATTACCAGCAGTTGATTTAACTTCGAATACCCCATCACCTAGTTCTAGTATGGATACATCAAATGTACCTCCACCTAAATCGTATACTAAAACCGTTTGACTTTTATCTTGTTTATCAAGTCCATATGCTAAGGCTGCAGCAGTTGGCTCGTTAATAATTCTTTCAACTTCAAGTCCTGCAATCTTACCAGCATTTTTAGTTGCTTGACGTTCAGCATCATTAAAGTAGGCTGGAACTGTGATAACAGCTTTAGATACTTTTTCTCCTAAATATTTTTCAGCATAATCTTTAATGTATGAAAGAATCATAGCACTTATTTCTTCTGGTGTGTATTTCTTTCCTTCAAGTTCAATTTTTTCACTTGTTCCCATTAATCTTTTAACACTACTTTTAGTGTTAGGGTTAGTAATAGCTTGACGTTTTGCAGCATCACCTACTATTCTTTCGCCATTTTTAAATGCAACTACAGATGGAGTTGTTCTATTTCCTTCTGGATTTGGAATAACTGTTGCACTTCCTCCTTCTAATACAGCTACACAACTATTAGTTGTACCTAAATCAATTCCTATAATTTTACTCATATATATCACCTTTTACCTTTCAATTATTTAATTTTTCCTAATTTATAAGTAGGAATTATATCTAATTCTAAATTTCTTAGATTTCTAGCAATCGTTTCTAATACTTTACGCTTTTTACTATTATCTAAAGTATTATATAATTTTAAGTATTTATCTCTGTCTTGAACCTCTTGACTAATTACATAAATCTGATAAAGATTTGCACATTTATTTATTAAAGCTTCTTCACTTATATTCATTTATTCACTCACCTTTACTAAGGCAGGTCTAATCATTTTATCTTTTAACATATAGCCTTTTTGTAATACTTCAACAACTATTCCCGGTTCTACTCCTTCTACTTTCGCTGTCATTAAAGCTTGAGCTATATTAGGATCAAATTCTTTATTCAAACAATCAATTTCTGTAACTTCAAATTTCTTTAATAATTCAACTAAATGTGAATAAATCATTTTAAATCCATCAAGAAACTTCGATAGTGTATCTTCTAAATTAGTATCATCAAGCTTAATAGCTCTTTCAAAGTTATCAACAATTGGCAGTAACTCCGTTACTATCTCACTATTAGAATACTTTAGCATATTACTAACTTCTAAGTCTCTCCGTTTTTTATAATTAGCAAATTCTGCTTGACTATATAAAACTTTATTAAGTAATTCTTCATTTTTCTTTTTTAATTCTTCAATTTCTAAATCTTTCTTATTATCTTTTTTGAAGAATTTTTTATCTTTCTCTTTTTCCTCTTTATTAGATTTTGTATCTTTTTCTTCTTTTAATTCACTTTTTTCTTCTTTTATTTCATCTTTTTTTTCTTCAACATTATCTTTCTTATCTTTTTTCTTTAATTCTTCTTCCATTTAATCACCCTTCAATCTGTTTTTTTATATAATCAAGTAAATTTACAACCCTATCATAATCCATTCTCTTAGGGCCAATAATTGCAATCGTACCTTCATCTTTACTTGTTTTATAATTAGTTTTGATAACTGTAACATCCGGATCCATCTTATTTTCATGACCAATGTAAATATTAATATCATTATTTTTTTCTTCAATATTTTCTAAAATATTTTTATCATCAAGTTTTGAAAATATATTATCTATTTTATCAACATTACTAAATTCTTGATGTTTTAAAATATTATTTTTTCCAACAACATTAATATTTTTACTTGAAATATCTGTAAATACATCATAGAAAGCATTATATAATACTTCATGTTGTTTTACATATTTAGCAATCACAGGTTTTATTTCAAATTCAAGTTTAGCACTTACTTCATCTATTGGCGTTCCAACAATTAAATCATTAATTAGTTTAACTGTTTTTTTAATCTCTTCTAAACTTACTCCTGTAACTTTCATGGTCTTGTTTTCAACTACGCCTTGGTCTGTTACAACTATTGCGACTAGAATTTCGCTGTTAACCGGGACAACATTAATTTCTTTTAATTTGTTATCATGACTTTTAGCATCTAAAACGATACTAGTATATGATGTAATATCAGAAATTATCTCTAAACTTCTTGTTAAAACATCACTTAATTCTAACGAACTATTACTAAATACAGTTTGTAACTTATATACTTCTTCACCATTTAATTCTTTTAATTCCATTAAGTTATCAACATAATAACGATACCCTTTTTCACTTGGAATTCTCCCTGATGATGTATGTGTTTTTTCAAGTAAACCTAACTCCTCAAGTTGCATCATTTCATTTCTTACTGTTGCACTTGAACAATTAAGCCTATCGCATATTAGTTTTGACCCAACTGGTTTAGCAAGTTTTATGTATTCAGTCACAATCATTTTTAAAATACTTTCTTGCCTTTTGGTTAACATAACTTCCTCCTAGCACTCTAATTTCTCGATTGCTAACTACCATTATAATATTATGTTTAGCACTTGTCAATATATGAGTGCTAATTTTTTTAAATTTTTTTACTAGTTTTTTACATTAATTTATGTTATTATTTTATTAAGGAGAGAATTGTTATGGATAAATTTTTAGAAACTGTTAATTATTTGAAAAGTAAAGTTGAAGTTATACCTAAAATTGCTATTATTTTAGGATCAGGTTTAGGAAGCCTTGCTGACGATATTGAGGAAAAAACAATTATATCTTATAAGGATATTCCTAATTTTCCTATTTCAACTGTTGCTGGTCATAAGGGAGAATTAATCTTTGGTACCTTGAATGGAATCAAAGTTATTGCTATGAATGGAAGATTTCATTATTATGAAGGTTATGATTTAAAAGATGTAACCTATCCTATTAGAATTTTTAAATTACTTGGAGTTGAAACTTTAATTTTAACTAATGCAGCTGGGGGAATTAACTTAAATTACGAAAAAGGTGACTTGATGATTATTGAAGATCAATTGAGTTTCTTTGCTGAAAGTGTTTTAAGAGGTCCTAACTTAGATAGTTTTGGTGAAAGATTTATTGATATGAGTAATGTTTACTCTAAAGAATACATTGAAATATTAAAACCTATTGTTAAAGAGATAACTGGAAAATGTAGTGTTGGAGTGTATGCTTATATGAAAGGTCCAACTTATGAAACACCAGCTGAAATTAGAGCCTTAAGAGTAATGGGAGCTGACGCGGTTGGCATGAGTACAGTTCCAGAAGCCGTTGTTGCAAGACACTCTGGAATTAAATGTGTTGGTATTACTTGTATTACTAATATGGCAGCTGGAATATTAAATGAAACTTTATCTCATGAAGATGTTAAAGAAACAGCTTTAAAAATTGAAGAAAACTTTAAAAAAGTCGTTAAAGAATTTATAAAGAAAATTGATTAAAATGACATTTAGTTTTGTCATTTTTTTATTGTATTTTTTTAGGTTTATAGTTTTTTATAATTACTTAAAATTAGCAAATTCTATAAAATATTATGAGGAGGTTAATATGAACTTAGAAAATGGATTTAATTCATGTGGTTCTCCAAAACCTGGTAAATGTTGTCCTAATGTAGTTTTTGCTATCCTACCTACAGGAACTACCCCAACAGGTCCTACCGGTTTAGTTGGTCCAACTGGCCCTACTGGTGCAACAGGAGCAACCGGTCCAACTGGTCCTATTGGTTTAACAGGACCTACAGGCCCAACAGGTGCGACCGGAGCAATCGGTGCAACAGGACCGCAAGGAATTCAAGGTATTCAAGGAATTGCTGGTTTAGCAGGTCTTGATGGAGCTACCGGTCCTACGGGGCCTACTGGTCCTCAAGGCGAAATTGGTCCTACTGGTCCTGCTGGTTTAGATGGAACGGCTGGTCTTGACGGAGCTACTGGTCCTACTGGGCCTATGGGACCTCAAGGTGAAATTGGTCCTACTGGTCCTGCTGGTTTAGATGGAACGGCTGGTATTGACGGAGCTACTGGGCCTACTGGGCCTACGGGACCTCAAGGTGAAATTGGTCCTACTGGTCCTGCTGGCTTAGATGGAACCGCTGGTATTGATGGAGCCACTGGTCCTACTGGGCCTACGGGTCCAACCGGGCCTCAAGGTGAGGTTGGTCCAACAGGTGCTACCGGAGCTGATGCTGAAACTCCAACCTTAACAATTGGAACAGTTACAACGGGAGCCCCTGGAACCGATGCTGCTGCAACAATTACAGGTACAGCACCTAACTTTACTTTAAATCTAACAATACCTGCTGGTCCTACGGGTCCCGCTGGGGCTGCTGCCTAATAAAAAGGCTGTTAACCTTATTCAAGTTAGCAGTCTTTTTCAATAATTTTAATTGTATTATTATCAAATTCGCCATTATAAAATTTATCTATAACTTTTTTAAATACTTCAATACTAGAATCAGCATAATAGAATAAAGTCATACATGATTTAACTTTTAAATCATCAGGATATCCAAGTATATCCGTTATATTATCATCTAATTTTAATAAAGCTTCTGATATTTCTATTAAATTAGCTCTTAAATAATCATTTTCTAAATACTTTTTAGCTTCTTTTAAATCTTTAATTCCATAATAAAGAGCAGTATCACTTCTTCCTAAGTCTTTAAGTTGGGGAAATATAAACCAAATCCAATGACTTTCTTTATAACCATTCTTTATTTCTTTAAGAGCTAATTTATAAGTTTCTTCTTGAGCTATAATAAACCTATTTAAATCATTCATATACTAACCATATCCTCTAAATATAAATTATTATAATAATTATTATTTTTAACTTTTTCTAACCATTTATTAATTTCTTCTTTTAGTTTTAAATTTGATTTTTTATATATAATTCTAAATATCATAGTAAGAATTGAAAATATATTTATTATATTATCATCAAAATTAAGATATCCTGCATCATTATATGCTTCAATTATACTTTTAATAATTTTAAAACTTTCATTAAAATCATTACTTCCTAAATAACTTTTTATCCTATTTATATAAGAAGTTAGCATATTATCTTCATTTTCTAAAACTAAAGAATTATATAAATTATTATAATAAAACTCATATGATTGTCTAGGAAGATATTCCCTAAAATAATTTTCAAAATTAGTAACTTCAAAACATACATAACCTAACCCTAAAGGTGATAATAAATATTCTTTTAATTTTTCAGCAGGTATTTTTTCAATAATACTTTGTAAATTACTTTTATGTTCTTTAATTTCTTTCTTTAAATTAACTATTTCATATTCTTGATTAGCAATTGCTAAAATAGTTGCATAGATATGCTTACATGGAAAATCACATGGACAAGTACACTTAAAAGCAAGTCCATCTGCCATATTATATATTTGAACCTTGTAAGGTGCACTACTACTTCCCCTAACTTTTGCTAAATAATTATTTTTATTTTTAACACATTTAATAACATGACCATTTTTATAATAAGCAATTCCTCTCTCTTTAATTTGATAAGTAAATTCATCTTCGACATACTCTAAAAAATCTTCTTCAGGAATTAACTCATCAATATTAGAAATATTAGTCTCAATTTCCATCTTCTCCCTCTTTTCCTTCAAAATGTTCCTTTACTATTTTATATCTTCCATCAATTATCTCCTCATCTAAATAATCAAAAGGTAGTGCATATTTAAATTTACTTAATTCATAAAGAGGCACAACATACTCTTCAAGCATTTTAAAATAGCCATTTTTTCCATAATAACTTCTCCAAAAATCAACGGAATCATAAATCCTTGCTAAACAAATAATTGGTAACGTAAATAATCCTTTTAAATCTTTTTTAGCTGTTTGAGTTATCTTAATATCTTTATTTATAAAGGGATTAAATATCATCTCTAATTCTTTTGTATATTTAATTATTTTTTTATCTCTTATATTAGTATAATCATATTTTATATTATCAACATAACCTTTTAAATCATAAATAGCCATTAATATAGCATCTTGTAGTTCATAATCACTTATAGGTATTTTTTCATAGGCCTCATATATTTGATGTTCAATATAACTAAGTTGAGGATTATAATTTTCTTCTTCTCCTTATAAAATTATTTATCAAAAGAACTAACAATTTCTTTTAATTCATTTATTTTATTTAAATACTTTTCATATTCTTCTTTTTGTAAAATTCGGTAATATTCAAAAGGTGAATTATCATCTAACTCAAAATAAAATATATCCATAAAATCATTTATATTAACAAGTTCTACAATGTTATCTTCTCTTCCAACTATTAAATAGTAATTTTGATTATTAGTATTTTTTAGAATAACCATAGGAATAAAATCATCGACTCCTCTTTTACTACTTAAAAGATCATTAGCTAATTTCTTTCGCTCTAATATTCTCTTTGATTTTGGTAAATTAAATACTTTTTGATTATATTCAATTTCAGGGGAAGATGCGTAAGCTTTGATATTATATCCATATTTAATTAATTTTTCTTTTAAAATAATTTCTTGTTCAAAATAAGTATGATAGATATATCCATCAATTAAAATATCAGCCATTCCTTTTTCATAATGGTTATAGACATGGTAAACTAATTGATCATTATTTTTTTCATCATAAACATAATATAAATTCTCTTTATATTCAATTAAAGACCCTATTTTTAAATCTTCCTTAGAATCACCATTAATATGAAAATTCTCTTTATATTTATTAATTAATTCAATTTCACCTGTATTAAAGGTATCAACTAAATTATAAAATGAATGAATATTAATTTTTTCTTTATTTTGAAAAAGAAAATTATAATAAGTATTATTTATTAAAATACTTCTATCTTTTTTTATTTTTTTACTTACTTGATATACTTCAAATTCTTTATCATTTAAAGAATCTATATAATATCTTCTATTGTTATATTCAATTATATCTCCAACCCAAATTTTAAAATCCAAGTATTTTCTTTCAATCTTAGGTTTTATTTTAAATTTACTATTTTTTAAAATATATAGTTGTTTTTTTAATTGATTTAAATCATAATCACTTAGATGTCCAATTAATTCAACAAACTGAATTTCTTTTAATTCAGAGACTGTTAAACATTTTATATAGGAGTTTTTTCTTGTTTCATAATTAAGTCGCCCTAACGGATAATATAAAATATTCCATTTAACCTCTTGATGAGGATTACTCGTGCATTGTAAGCAATATACTTTGCCATTCTCGATTTTTATAACAACAAAGGGACTTTCTTGATGTCCTCTTTCTAATCTACTTCTTTCGTAATTATTTTTATATCTTTTAGCCCAAATAATATCTCCAACTTTTAAAAATGATAAGTCATTATTCTGAACTTCTATTTCTTCTTTATAAAATTGAACTGCTCCCATATAACCTCATTTATTATAATTGGTTTATTCTGAATATAACTATATCTTTATTTGTCATATCAGTCATCCAATAATTTTAACTTATCTTTATTATATAGCAGATATGACAATTTAACAAGATAATTTTTCAAATTTTATATTAAAAATGATACTAAGCAATAGAAATTAATTATTAATTCCATATTTCTTAACATCATTACTACATTTTTTTAAATATTCGGTCAGGGGATGTTAAACTCTTTTATAGCATCTCCTTATTTTTTTATTATTCTATTCCTAATGCCTTATATACGGCATCTTCTGGATTATTATAAAATGCTATATTAAACTTTGAAAATAAGTCACTAGGTACACTTGATATATCACTAGCCGATGACATTGGCAATAATATTTTTTTAGCACCTGAATCAAAACATACTTGTAAAGTATTAGCAAGTTCTTCTACTTTACTAATTGTTCCACCAATACTCATACTACCTAATATAACTAAACTTCCTTGGATAGGCTTTTTTAAAGCACTACTACACATTGCAACAAATGTTGCAAGAGATATATCTTTGGAAGCACCTACACCTTGTAAATCTTCAATATGTAGTAAGTAATCAACATTATCCACTTGAATGCTAGTACTTATACTTTTTTTATTGGCTCGAAAATAATTAAATGCTGTATTTAAAGCTTCTTTTGTTTCTCTATCATTACCTATTCCAGAGACTGAAAATTTACCATGTCCACTTGGAGATTCTACTTCAATTTTATAAGTTCCTATCATTCCAGATGTTCCTCTACCTATAAAGTAAGTATGCCCTGGTTTAAGCATTCCCTCGGGAATAAGTTTTCCACCACCATTTTCTGGTACAGACACAAATTTTTCTTCCATACTTTCTAAATCAATATAAGAAAAATGAACATCATAAAATTCCATACCACCAATTTTTTTTAATTGTTCTTTTACACGTCTTCTTCCTACTAAGGCATAGACAAGTATCTCTTCTAATTCTTCTTTAGTATATTCACCACTTGGATATAGCAATTTAACTAACCCTGAAACTGTTTTTCTAACTGCTATAACATCTCTTTGATTTAAGTTATTTCCTAATTTAAAATATTTATCAAGTGAATCTGAAAAAGTTCTCTTTCGCATTTCTCTAAAATATTCTGATAAATAATCCGTAATAAATCCATATTCATCAGTTATTAACTCTGGCCTCATTTTAGGAATTTCCCATCCTGGAAGATAAAAGTGCATTCTATCAAAGAACGCCGAATCATTAGCCATCTCTTTGGGGAATGGTTCAAATAAATGAGATGTTTTTAGTAATACTTCAACACTTTGATTAATATTTCCAACAAAAACCATAGAAGCATTAGCATTTTTTTCCTCTTTTCCTCTAGCAAAAGAACCTGATGCCATATAATCTTTCATTATTTGAATTCCATCTTTATCTTTAAAGGTAATTCCAGCTACTTCATCAAAAGCAACACAATCCCACATTCCAACTAAGCCTATCTTCTTTTGACTCATGTTATAAAATAAATTAGCAACCGTTGTTTGTCCACCTGACACTAAAATACTATTAGGAGATATTTCTTTATAAATATGTGATTTTCCAGTTCCTCTTGGACCAAGTTCACATAGATTATAATTATTTTCTACAAGTGGTACTGCTCTTTCAAGAAAATGCCACTTTTGTATTTTGGTAAGTTTAGATGCCTCTATTCCCATCGAACGAATTAAAATATCAATCCATTCTTCTTTTGTAAAATGCTTTCTTCCCTCAAATAACCCCGTTAAATCCATATTTGGAAGTTGAATGGGATCAAGATTTGCTATCTTAAAGGGTTTTCTATATTTATCTTGATCATCAAAATTATAACTTACTTTAATAATACACCATATACCACCAACTAAAAGTTTTTCATATTTTTTAACAAATTCTTCACTTATAGAAGCATCTTTTATTCCTAAATTAGAAAACTCTGCTTCGTATAAATCTAGTTTTTCATTAAGTTTAACTGTTACTTTATCTATAATTGTATAAATACCTTTTTCTTTTATTTTCGATTTTATTTTTTCAGCTTCATCGGGTCTTACAAAGTTATCTGCCAATATTTTCTTAACTGTTTCTACACCATCAAGAATAGCATTTTCATCGTTCGTTGCACAATACATTCCAAGTAAGTATTCAAGAACATAAACTGGTACATTGGCTCCCTCTTTAATTTTTTTAGTTAAATCTTTTCTTACAACTTTTCCAGCAAAATATTTATTTAATTTTTCATTAAGTTCATCCATTACTTACCTCCTCAAAAATCAAAATTATTTATAATTGCAATATCAATATAAAATTTAATTCTATTTGTTTCAATGCCAGTTTCTTCATCTATAATTACTAAATAATAAGGTTTGGTTCTATCATATTCAATATTTTTAAAAACAAATTTTTCTTTAAAGAAACGATTTTTTACTTCGGTATTCTCATAATTTGCTATAATAGTGCATTCATCTGATACCCTATTTCCATCTTCATCTTCAAAATGTAATAAGTATCTACAAGGCTTATTATTTTCATCTATATTACTATCTTGTAAAAATTCTAAATAAGTAATAGCATTTGTAATTTTAGTAGTAAGGCCACTATAAGTAATACCGACCTTTTTACTATCATCACTTGTTCTTGTTGATTTAAAGTCGATAACTGGAATAATTATTTCTTGAGGAAGTATTCCCCCATGAACATAATTTATACCACTTCCTTGTCTTGCAAATATAATATTACCTCTAGGAATATTTACATAACCACTATTACTACCAAAAATATAATCAAGATTGATAGATAATATTCCCTCTTCATTTAAAATATTATCTGAATATGAATATCTAGTTTTTAATATAGTTGCATCTGTAAGTTTACTAGTTTTTTCATAACTTTCTAATTTTCCTCTTTTATAAAAGAAACCATGATCAGCAGTTATAAATGCATTTATTCCACTAAAAGTTGTATGTAAATCTTTGATTAACTTCTCAAGTTCATTTATTGCTTTACAACAAGATGCAAATATTGTATTTTCATTATGCTCTCCAGCATTATCTATAGTATTATGATAAATATAAACGATCTTCTTACCAGAAAATACTTTTTTCCATTCAAGTTTAGTCATTTCATATAAATCATCATACTTTATAGCAATAGAATCGGGATTTTCTTTTTTTAATATTAATTCTCTATCACTAAGACTAGATGAAGATACCCCATCAACTAAAATATCATCACTCTCTTTAACTCTTCTTAATTCTTTATTTGGTAATAATGCTGCCATACCAAGTTTAGTATATGATGGTACTAATCCTTGCATATATTTTATATCTGACTTACTAGCAAATAATTTTAATCGATTATTTAATTCTTTAGCACATTCATATCTAAAAGCATCTGAAATTATAACAATAATTCTATCTTTCTTATCAGCAAATGGCTTAATATAATTTTTATAAAAATCTTTTTGTAATGTCATACGATTAGAATCATATTTACTCATATTTTCTATCATATCACTCCATTTAATTGATAATTCACTCATAAAATCATTTACATAAATATTCTCTATTTTATCCTTTAAATTGATAAATATATCTTTATCTTCTATATTATCATAGTAAAAGTAAAATTTTCTATATAATGTATCTATTTCACTAAATACTTCTGTATAATTTTTGGCAAATATATCAATATCTTCAATTTTTATTTTATCTTCTATTTCTTTAATATGCTCAAAGAATGTTATTGAAGTTTTTAATAAGTTATACTCATTTTCTAATTTATCAAACCAATATTTACTTTCTCTTATATCAATATAGTTAGAATATAAATCATATTCTCGTACACCATTAAATAGTTTATCAGCAATATATTTTATTACATATCTATCTATACTTTCAAAAGCATCACTTAAAATATAATCATCTATTTCCATTGATTGTAATAATTCATTTATTCCAAATTCTGTTTCTATTTTTTTTGACAATCCTTCGAAATAAGATTTCATAGTCTTATCTCTCATTAAATTATTTAAGAAAACACATATATTAGTTGTTTTTTTAGTAAGTATATATTTACTATATCTATTTGCTTTCTTGGGATCTTTTAAACTTGCCCAAAAATAAGTAAATACTAATGACTTATATATTTCTATTAAATCTTTATAAGATTTAATATCTGATCCAAAATTATTATTAAATAGTTCTACTATAAATTCTTCGTTTCCATATTTAAATAATTCTTCATACTTCTTTCCATCTTCAAAATAAAATCTAATAATTTCTTTTAAAATATCATCTTCATTAATAGATTTAATATTAAGCATTATTGCTGTAATAATTAAATCTATATTGTCAGTATTCTTTTGGTCAATATCAAAGTTTTTAAATTCTGCTTCTCTTTTCTTATTTCCAAAAAACTTTGAATTTTTTTTAATAACATTTCTTTCTTCATCTGTTAAACCTAAATTTTTTAATCTCATTGTAGTTGCATCCGGATTAAATAATAAATCACTATTTGCAGTTTCTAAATCTAATAAATCATTATCTATACCATTTTTTCTTTCAAAAGGAAGATAGATAATAATATTTTTATTAAGTTCTTCTTTTTCTATATGGTATCTAATCCAAAAACTATTGTTATCATATTTTAATATTTCAGTATTATAAAGCTCTAATTCATTAATAAGATCAAGATATTCTTCTTTAGAATCATACCAAAATATTATCTTCCTAATTCTTTTTCTTTCATTATCTTTTGAAAAATCACCATTTAAAGTATCTTTTAATAGTTCTTTTACTTCATCAAACATAATCTAACCTCCTCTTTCCACTCATTATAAACTTCTACTATATTATTATATTTACAATTCTTATCATTTAATTTTCCCACATTTTGCATATTCTTATTTTCAAATATTTCACATATTTCATAATAATAATCTTTTTTAAATCTTTTTTTATCAACTTTTCTATCTAAATATAGAGCACAAGCTTTATCATATGCATTAAGTTCTTCCTCTATCAAGTTATTAATTTTTAAGTCTTTCGTTTGTTTATTAATTTTTTGTTTTTTTTCATCTATCATTTTTTTTATTTCTAATTCAACTTGAGCATTATTTTTTTGATTAGTTATATATAATGTAAAAAGAGATAGAATAAAAGATAAAATTGAAATCGAAATTGCAATCCAATCTGTCATTTAATTTTTTTCTCCTTTTTGTTGATTATTATTTTTGGAATTGTTTTTCTCTTTTTCTTTTAAAAGACTTATTGTTTTTAAATGATTAGAATTGTCCTGGGAATATTTTTCAATTTGAGGTATAAAATTATCTTGATTTTTTATATTTGAATTATTTTCATTATTATTCATTTTAAACCTCCTCTTTATTTAATTTTTGCTAATATATCTTTAAACTTTTCATAGTTTTCTTTAACACCATCATCTAAATCTATACTAATTTTTTGATTAGCAATATGTGCTATCTTTTCATCATACTCTTTAATTTCTTGTAGTTTAGCATTTAAATCTGTTTTTTTATTTTCTGCTATTTTTTTATCTGTCATTGATAAATCCGTTGTAAGTCTATCTTTAACATCTGATAATAATTTTTCATAAGTTGTTTGCATTTTATGTAAATAATCTAATCTTACTTTTGGTACTAGATTTTCATTATATCTATGCATATAAATAAGTGCTTTAAATCCATTTTTCTTGCCACTATCAAATAACCAATATATAGGTCGTTTTTGATATGTTTTTATATGATCGTTATAAAAATCATTTAAGAAATATCTTCTTATTGTATCTTCACTTGTTTCGGTTCCTTTTTTTCCTAATGTTTCTGCTATAAATTCAAGATTTTCATTAAACGATTCTTGGCCATATACAACTTTTACAAACTCTTTAAATCTTTCCACTATATCATCTTTAAAATAAGCTTGATCTGTTATTGGAATAACATTATCTAAATCGGCTTTAAATAATTTATATCTCTCAATATCAAAATCTCCCCCTGCAAAAACAAGTCCATCTTCATCTAATGAATATCTCCCAAACATACAACCAACTGCATAACTTATTAATTCTTTTATAAGGGTTTTCGTTTCACAATCATTATAAGTAATATCGTACATTAAATTATCACTTTTATCATTGTTATAAAGTTTATTAATTATATTATTAATATTTCTTTCATTTTCTAGTAGTTTTTCCTTGTTTTCCTTAACTATTAAGTGATAATTATTAATATTTTGTTCTATATTTACTTTTTGCAAAAATGGTAATTTTGTAAAATTCCAACTATTCTCCTTAGAATCCCAATCGTATTTAGCTATTTTTATATTTTCATCTACTAAATCAATAATCCTTGCTTTTTGGTTATCTTCAATATTAGGTATTGGCAATAATGCAACATTTTCTACTTGATAGTTCATAGTAGGATTTATTATTTTTAGTATTTCTATTCCCATTGAACTACTTATTATTGATTGATAATATTTTAAATCATTAGTATTACAGAAAATCCCAGATCCAGCTACATCCCATAAAAATCCATTTGGAAAATACCTTGTTGCTAATATAGATGTTGTTATGTATGACCATGAAATATATTCATTCAAATAAAATTGACTAAATCCTGCTTTTCCTCTTGTCTTATCGTTTGGTCCATTTTGCCAATCAATAACATAATCTTGATTGCCATACCATTTTCTATAACCACCTCCTTTATTATAAGGAATCCATTTTTGCTTATTTGTATCAAAATCAAATTTTTCTTTATCAAATGCTATTTTATTTTTATCTACTTCCCACCATAATCTCAAAAACTTATTATTATCTCCTGTAATTATTCCCTGAAACATATTTACTAGTTTATTTAATGATGTGAATTTTTCAAAAGCTTCATATATAGTTTTATCTACCCAATATGCAATAGGTTTTCCTGGTATTTTACTAAAATTTGTGCTATCAAACATATAATGAATATTATTATCATCACTATTAATTGCCTTTAAGTATTCAATTTCTTTATCTTTTGAGTTTGTGAAATTCAAAAGTCTATAATAACTACCTTTTATATCCTCGGTACTATTTTTTACAACAAAAGCAGTAGTCTGAACCACTTCTCCACCTATTTTTTCAAATGCTCTCGGTCCAAGATGACACATTGTTATAATTGAATAATTATTTAATACCTTTTCTCGCATTTGTTCAAAACTAGAAAGAAACATCCATCCATGTTGATTTATCATTCCCATAAGACCATTTGTTTTTAAAATATTCAAATTCATAAAACATGCATATAAGTCCGTTTTGCTTTCTCTATAGTACAATTTTAAGTACTCTTTAATATTGTTTGTCATTCCATTATTATTCATATATGGTGGATTGGTTACATATATATCATATTTTTCAGAAAGCATTTTGGCTGCATTTATTATGGGAAAAAGTCTTTCTTTTAATTCTATTCCAAAAATAGTATTATCATTTTCTATGTAACTTTCGAGTTCTGAATAATCTTCAGGTTCTATTTTAAGTAATGATCCTATTTCCTTTGCGTTCTTAAATTCTTTTACAAGTTTTTTTGCAACTTTTCTAGATTTTTCATTTATAATACTCTCTATTAAAGAATCGCTAATATTATTTGAATCTTGGATGCTTATTATATTCAATTTTTTCGTTATATCTTTATTAAAAATATTTTTATCAAGTTTCCTTGCTTTTAATAATATAGCTAAAACTGATAATTGTCCTGCTCTATCATCTATATCAATACCATATATATTGTTTTCAAGTATAAGAGAAGGAATGTCATTCTTGTTATACCCATAATTTGTATATATTTGATAAAAAATTTCAAATGCATAAACCAAAATATGCCCACTCCCACAACATGGATCAATAAATTTTAAACTTTCAATATTTACATTACGATTATTTAATTTTTCTGCATTTTTATCATAATATTTAAAACATTTTAGTTTTTCTTCATTCATATCATTTGATACGTATCTTAACAAAGTATTTTCTACCAAATATTTTACAATCCAATCAGGTGTAAAAAGTTGAGTAACATATGCAATTTCATTTTTTTTATAAGCCCTACTTTCATGCATAACTCTATCTTTTTCAGTTTGATTATAGTATTGATATAACCATCCTATTATTTCTACTTGATTATAATTTTCTTCTGGAACATCTTTTATAACTTTTGTTATAAATCCAGTATCATTAAGTAAATTATCTGGTATTAAAATATCAAT
>CANRIE010000111.1 GCA_947630585.1 uncultured Bacilli bacterium
GAATTAATATTTGGAATATTTCAAACGGTTGATTTGATAATATTTTTAATAGGAGTTGGAATAACGCTTTTGATGTTAGTTATTCTATCTAGTGTTAGTATGTTAGGAGATCCTACTTCGATTTTAGCAATATTGCCTGCTGGAATAGCGACAATTCTTGTTTTTCCATTTCCTAACTATCATAATATTAGAGTTGCACTTGGAGAACTAATTGCTTTTTATACTAATAGGCAAAAATATGTTTGGAGAGGATGGTGTTCAAAATATGAATTCAAAGATAAATAGTGGAATGGTTGCCAATACTGGAAAAGTTCAAAATAATAATAATACACAAAAAAAAGTTAATTCAAATTCTGGATATACTGAAGATTGGATTAATGTTAAAAGTATTACTAATGGTATGATAGTATTACCTAATAATGAAAAAGTAACAGGTGTTAAAATTCAACCAAAGAATATTTTCATTCTTGATCCTTTACAACAAGAAGCAACTTTAAATGCACTTAAAAACTTTTATAATCTTATGAATTTTGAATTTTGGATGATATCAGCTGATAGACCTGTTGATATATCTGTTTATCAGTCACAACTGCAAATAATGCTTCAAAATGCCAAGACTCCTGCTCAATTTAAGATAATTGCTCAAGATATTGATAAAGCGAATATGTTTATTAATAATCAAGTTGTTGATACGGAATATTATTTTCTATTTAAAGAAAAAAATGTTGATGAAATAAATAAAAAATTAAGATTAATAATAAATGGGCTTGCTAGTTGTGGACTTAATTCAAGTCAAACAACTAATGATGATTTACGGATGATTTTAGATAACTTTTTAAATGGTGGAGTTAAAACGGAATTTGGAACGGTGGTGACTGAGTAATGAGTATATTTAAAAGTGAAATTGCACCTAAAGGTCTACAGTTTAATCCTAGTGATTTTAATATAAGTGATAAGTATGCAACGATTATGACGGTTATTTCTTATCCTAGAGCAATTGTGCCAGGATATTTAGCTGATTTAACTAACATTCCTGGAATTAAAGTTGTAATTAAGCACATACCAGTTCCATTTGCAATGCTACAAAAAATGATTAATAAGCAAATTGCTGATTATAAGGAACGTTATCAACAAGAAAAAGATAGAACAATGCAAGAAAGAATTAGGCAAAATTTTGAATCACTAGAATATTTTGTTTCGATGTTGGCTGCTAATCAATCAACTGTATTTGATTTTCAAATGCATATAATGATTGTTGCAAATTCAAGAGAAGAGTTAGAGCTTAAGAAAACTAATGTTAAAAATTTTCTAGATTCTATGGAACTTCGAGCAGTTACTTTAAGATTTGAACAAGAAACATTGTTGAAGTCAATTTTACCAATTTTTCCTAAACAAAAAATTGAAGAAAGAATTGGAACTCCAATTCCATCCGTTACAGTTGCTGGAATGTATCCTTTTGTTTTTGATTCGATTAAAGATCCTGGTTTATCTAATTTAATTGGAATTGATTTTTCTGGAGGAGTTATCTTATTTAATCAGTTTTTATATAAAATGCGTAATGAAACTAATCGAAATAATGCTAATATGATTATTTTAGGTGGAAGTGGTTCTGGTAAATCAACAGCAGCTAAACTTTTACTTCGGGGGCATATTAGGAACGGCTGTCAAATTGTTGCAATTGATCCTGAAAACGAACTTGAAGATATAACAAGAATGGCTGGAGGAGATATAGTTGACCTTGGTAAAGGTGGATCATTTGGAATGATTAACCCCCTTGAAATAATAATTGATGTTGATGAAGAAGAAATAAGTCAAGGACTTGGATATGCAGTTTTAACTAGAACATTACAATTTTTAAAAGCTTTTATGAGGTATTATTACCCTGATATTGAAGAAGATGTTCAAACATTATTTAGTGAAATTGTTCAAGATACTTATCGACGTTTTGATATTAATTTTGAAACTAATTTTATGACGAAGACAAGTGAAGATTTTCCAATTTTTTCAGATGTTTATGAGACTGTTAAAAGTAGATTATTATCTTTAACTGAGAAAACTCATGAAAGAGATGTTATGGAAAGATTAGAGTTAAAATTACGACCTTTTGTAAGAGAATTAAGTTATTATTTTAATGGTCATACAACAATTAAAAAAGATAGTGAGTATATAGTATTTAATATTAAAGAGTTAATGAATCAAGATACTAATATTAAAAATGCTTTATTCTTTAATATTTTAAAGTTTGCATGGGGATTATGTCTTGATAAAAGTCGGGATACAATTTTAATGGTAGATGAAGCACATGTCTTACTTGGAGGAAAGAACGTTCTTGGTGCTGACTTTTTAGCACAAGTTCAAAGAAGAAGTCGAAAATATAATACAGGTACAATTATTATAACTCAACAGCCAAGTGATTTTTCAGACCCTGATGTTATAACTCAAGGTAAAGCAATATTTGATAATGCTTCATATTACATGATAATGCAGCTTCGGAAACAAGCAGCTGAAGATTTATCACATTTAGTTGATTTGAATGAAAATGAAATAGAAAGTATAAAAAGATATACTCAAGGACAAGCTTTATTTGTATGTGGATCAAGGAGAATGCAAATTGAGGTTGTTGTAACCCAAGAAGAATTAGAATCATTTGGTTCTGGTGGAGGATTATAGAATTTTTGTTGTAAAGGTGGGTGAGTCGGATGAATAATCAAGAACAAGAGCAGAATGTTGAGTCTGGTGTAAAAACGGCGCACGTTGCTGGTAAAACGGCTGCAACTGCAGCAGGAAATGCTGTTGGAGGTGTAGTTGGAGGAAAGGTTGCAGGAAAAGTTTATGATGCTGTTTCTAAAACTGGTTTAGGGCAAACTCTTGAACGGAATGTTGGAAGTATTTTAGCTAGAAGTCCGGTTGGTAATTTAAATAAAAAATTAGATGATGCAGGAATGATTGATGCTGCTGATAGGACTTTAAATGGTAGAAATGGTAATAAGAAATTCGGGAATAATCAGGGTTTAAGAAGAAATAATGGCAATTTACCTAAAAGAGAAAATCAACTAGGAGCTAATAATAGTACTGATGATGGTAGCAGTGATGTCCCTAATGCTTTAAAAAATCCTAATCATTATCAAGGAATATCATCAAGAGGTATTTCATCATCAACATCAACGACTACAACAGAACAAAAAGATGACTCTGATTCTCAAGAAGATGATAGTGCAGATGATGCTTTTGGAGAAAGTGAGGAGAAGCAAATCTTTGCTTTTAGGTTAAAAAAAATTGTTATTCCGATGTTATTGTTTGGTTCTTGTATAGTAGTAATTATGCTAGTTTTATTAATTCAAATATTGCTTAATCCAATTGAAAGTATTCTTTCTATTGTTAGTTTAAATTCTTGGAATGATGATAATAAAACTTATGTTTATGAGAATGGAAAAAGTAAATTTGCTAATGAAGAATATAATAATTTTATAAAGGGATCATCAGATGAAAGTCAAAGTGGATTAATTCAAGAATTTCAAGAAAAATTTGGAGTATCTATTGATTGGATAATGTTAGATACTATTCTTGAATATCAACATTTATTATCTGGTAATAACGGATTTTATGGAGAAACAGATAATTTTCCAATTACTGAAGATGAGATAAGAGCAAAACTTAATGAATTTGGGGATTTAGATGGAATTACAGGGATTAATGATTCTGATCCATCAAGATTATTAATAATATATGTTGCTAGGTTTATGATAGATAATAGTAATGGTTATTATACCTGTGATGTAAGTGAAGAAGGAGAATTTTATAATAAATTAATAGATAGTTGGCTTTTAACAGCTTATTATGGTAAAAATTTAAAGGATACTGAGTATGAGACAAGGAAAAATTTAGTAGATCAAATATACCTTCAATATAATTTTGCTAAAGAAGCTTTAAATAATGGAAGTTCTTCTGGTATAATTTCAAGTAAAATTCAAGTACATTTACAAACTTGTGAAGTGCCATATTCAACAATGATAAATGAAAGAGGAAAACAAGTATTTAGCAATGATCGAAATATTAATAAAGGAACTAGTTATCCGGAGTCGTTTAGTTTGACTGATTATTTAAAAGGTGCAGTTGAAGGTGAGCTTGGAAGAGGTTCTCTAAATGATGAAACTAAAGAGGGAGTTAAAGCATTTGTTATAGCAACTTTATCATATACATTAGGAAGCTTTAATGTTGATTTTTATCCAGGACTTTTAGAATTTAACTTTCCAAGTGGTAATTGTAGGCTTGTTTCTTGTGATGTTACTAATGGGTGTAGTTATACTAATAATGGTATGCAATTTGGAACGGCATATAGTGGAACTAATCGAGGTGGTGGTATTCATCAACCTTGGACACCTGAGCAAAATGCTTATATGGATCAAATTTTAAGTGAAGTATTTGGAATTGTAATGGTTAAAAAAGGAATAACAGCCGAAACATTTTCGAGTGGCGATGATTTAACCGGTGGAAATTATTATCAATATGTCTCAATGTGTGGAGCTAATACCAATTGTATGGGTCAAGAAGAAGCCTTACAAGATTCACGCAATGGAATGAATTATGTAGAAATATTAAATAAATATTACCATAATTTTGATTTAATTAATATTAAGGAAGGATTATATTTAGAAAGTGGTGGAGAATTTAATGGCCAAATACAATTAAATGAACAATTTCATTATCATCAAGGTGATTATTCCCAAAGTTGGTGTGCTGGAAGTTCAATCAGTTCATCAGGATGTGCTTTAACTTCAGCTTCCATTGCTATCTCATTGTTAACTGGAGAAAAACATGATCCATTAGATTTAAATAAAACTGCATCTGGATTTGGTAATTGTAGTTCTTATTCATCTCATCGGAATGATTTAATCGTAAAATTAGGTCAAAAATTTGGATTAACAACTAGTCAAATAATGAAAAAAGATTCAGCTGGTGTAAATCAAATGCTTCAAAATATTTCTGAAGGCAATACCGTAGTAGTTGCAAGAATTGCTCCTAATGGTGCTAGATATAGTACATCTAATGGTCATTATATAGCATTAGTTGGGGTTAAAATGGAAAATAATCGACAAAAAGTTTTAGTATGGGATCCAGGTAGTAGAAGTTCAAGTCGAGATAATTATTGGGCCGATTTTGAAAATGATATATTAAAATATGTCCGAAGTGATGTAAATGCATTTATGATATTTAGAAATCTTAAATAGGAGGACAAATGAATTTAAAAAAAATATTTTTAGTTTTAATAGGTATTTTTCTTATGACTGGGTGTGCTGATGTAAAATATAATATTAATATTAGTAAAAAAATGAAAGTTGAAGAAGAAGTTTTTATAACCGGAACTAATACTTATTTTGCTAATTTTTATAGAAATTTGCCAATTACAATTGTTGAAGAATATTATAATAATAAAGAAACAATGAAACCATTGGCAGAAAATGGATATACGTTTGAAATAAATAAAGATAAAGGTAGATATCCTGGAATACTTGCTAATAAAAGTTTTAATTCGTTAAAAGAATATAAAGAAAATACGGTTTTTATAAATCAAGTATTTGAGGATATTAGTTTAATAGAAAATGATAAATTAATTACTTTAGAAACTAAAAATTTTTTACCATATGTGGAAGATGAAAGTTTTGGGAGATATCCTATTTCAAATTTAAGTATAGATATAAAACTTCCATATGTAGTAACTGAGAACAATGCCGATAGTTATAATCCTAAAACTAATACTTTTACATGGAAAATAGATTCAAATACTAAAGATAAAGAAATTAAATTAACATTTGATAAAAGTAAAATTTATGTGTATAATTTAATTATGTATATTTCAATTATTATCCTGATTATTTTAGGTATAATATTAGGAATATTAATAAGAAAGATGATAGTTAAAAATCGAAGAAATAATAAAATTATAGGTTAGGTGATTTATTATGAAATTAAAATTACGATTTGACCCCAAAGATATGAAGAAATTTTTAATTGCATGTTTAGTTCTATTGTATATAGTTGCTGTTGCCGTTGCAAATTTATCAAGTGTAACATCAACTGGTGAATTTTCAGGGTTAAATCCTTTTCCGGCTTTTAGTAAAGAATTAATTGGTTCAACTTTAGTATTTTTTATAGTAGCCTTAATAGCCCTTTTAGTAAGTTGTAAAAGTTACTTCTTTGAATTTGAAAAAGGATTAGGATTTACAACCGAGAAAAAGACGGATGGATATGCTAAATGGTGTGATGCTAAAGATATGAAAAAGCAATTAAACTTAGTTAATCCAACGGATGTTAAAGCTGACTATGCTGGAGTTGCTTTAATAAATGATGGAAAAAAGATTTATGTTGATAATGGTGAATATCATAATTTAGTAATAGGTTCAACCGGTAGTGGTAAAACAACAGCTATAATTTATCCTATGATTGAATTATTATCTAAACATGGGGAATCAATGATTCTAACTGATCCCAAGGGAGAGTTATACGAAAAGAAAAGCAATATGCTAAGAGCTAAAGGTTATAAAATAATTTTATTAAATTTCCGTGATCCTGGGCGTGGAAATACTTGGAATCCTTTGACTTTACCTTATAAATTATGGAAAAATGGTAATCAAGATAAAGCAACTGAGTTACTTGAAGATTTAGCTGCTAATATTTTGTATGATGAAGGAAATAAAAATGCTGACCCATTCTGGGAAAAAACATCAGCTGATTACTTTACAGGATTAACTCTTGGGTTATTTGAAGATGCTAATGAAGATGAAATAAATTTAAATAGTATTAGTTTAATGACAACAGTTGGGGAAGAAAAAATAGGTGGTAGTACTTATGTTAAAGAGTACTTTAGTGGAAAAGACCCTAATAGTGCTGCTTATATAAGTGCATCTAGTACAATTCTTGCTCCAAATGAAACAAAAATGAGTATCATTGCAGTTTTTAAACAAAAAATAAAATTATTTGCGTCACGTGTTAATTTATCGGAAATGTTATCTTATAGTGATTTTTCAATTGAAGATATTGGACGTCAAAAATCAGCTTTATTTATAGTTATTCAAGATGAAAAGAAAACATATCACTCATTAGTTACAATCTTAATTAAACAAATCTATGAAACTTTAATTGATGTTGCTCAAAATCATGGAGGAAAACTTCCAATTAGAACTAATTTCTTACTTGATGAGTTTGCTAATATGCCACCTTTAAAAGATGTAACAACAATGATTACGGCAGCAAGAAGTCGTCAGATGCGTTTTACAATGATAATTCAGAACTTTGCTCAATTAAATGAGGTTTACGGAGAGCAAAATGCTGAAACTATTAAAGGTAATGCTGGTAACTTGATATATCTTATTTCAACTGAATTAAAAGCCTTAGAAGAAATAAGTAAGATGTGTGGAGAAATTAAAGTTAAAAGTGATAAAGAAGGAAAACCAGATGAAACTAGACCTTTAATTACTATCAGTGATTTACAAAAATTAAAAATGAATGAAGTTATTGTTAGAAGATTAAGAATGGCTCCTTTTAAAACCAAATTAACACCTGATTATAAAATGAATTGGGGAAGAGAATACAAAAGTGCTGATATTATGAAATTAAAGCCACGGGAAAGACATGAAGTAAAAGTATTTGATATTCGTGAATTTGTTAAAGAAAAAAAGAAAGAATCCGGAAATGGACTTGGAGGCTTCCCAGGTGGTTCACCATTTGGAGGAGGCTTCCCACCTAATCCATTTGGTGGTGGAGGCGATCCATTTAAATCACCTTTCTCTGACTTATTTGATGACAAACCTGCTAGTAATTCAGCTGACAATAAGATTGACATTGATAAAATCTTAAAGAACTTAGATGATAAAATTGCTGAAATTGAAGCTGAAGAAAAGAAACTTGATGAAGAAGAAAAAAATGAACAACAAAAACTTGGTGATAATAAAAACCAAAATATTCCTGATGCAAATATTGAAAATGAACATAAAAATAACAATATTGAAAGTTTAGATGATAATATGTCATTTGAAGATTTCTTAAATAACTTTAATGAAGAAGATTTTAAATCTAATAATGCTGATACTAAATATGGAGAGGAAGCAAATCCTAAAAATGTTGATGACTTAGTTAATAAAATAAAAGAACAAAGTGTAGATAATCAAGTAGGAAAAAATGTTCAACCTAAATATCCGCAAGAAGAGAAAGTGGAAGATAAAAAATACAAAGAAGTAAGTGACGACGAATTTTTTGATGATTTCTTTGATGAATAGAAATAGGGATAACTTGTTTCTTTTTCTTTACACTAAAAATGTCTAATGACTTTTCTTTTTTTAATAATTCGTATATAATTAAATTAAGGTAAAAAGGATATGAATATAATGACAGAGGAGTTAAAAAGTTTAATCAGTTTAACTGATGAGATATTTGATATAATTAAAGATGATTATAGTAAATATTTAAGTAATGAAAAATTGGAATTATTAGATAATATAAATTACAATAATTTATTTAAAATAAAAGATAATTTAATTTATTTTAAAATAGATTGCTTTTCTTATCCCCTTAAAAAAAATAACTTATCAATTGAAGTAATTATATTCATTTGTTTAACTTATATATGTTCTAATATAAATCCTTTAAAAATAATTTTAATTGATTATGAAATTAATAAGATAATTACGAATAATAATTTAGAAAGAAGTTTAGAAGTTAGTGATTTTGAACTTGTTGATATAATAGAAACTAAAATATTAAATGATTTACCATATAATATAATATTTCTTGATAGTGATATTGAAATATTTAATTATTTAAGAATTGAAAAAGGAATTAAGGTTGCTAAACTTTATTATGATATATTATTAAGTTTAGGTAATACTGATAATCCTTTAGAATATTATTTAACTTATAAAAATTTTAATTATGAAGATACTTATGAAATAATTTATAACTATATTAATAAAAAAATATTTTAGAATTAATTAAATTTAAATTTCATAGAATTAAGTGGTGAGACTATGAAATTAAATAAAAATACTAAAACATTTATAATTGCTTTAATAATTCCTCTTGGAATTGGTTTTTTAACTTTTTTATTAACAAGAAAAGGTATTAATTATTACAGTAATAATTTAATTAAACCAACATTCGCACCACCTAGTTATCTATTTGGGATTGTTTGGACTATACTTTATATTTTAATGGGAATATCAAGTTATATTATTTATAATGATATGACTTGTAATCGTAATATTTGTTTAATCATTTATGGCTTGAATTTAGTATTAAATTTTATGTGGCCAATTATTTTTTTTAATTTAATGCTTAGATTATTTGCATTTATATTTATAATATTTTTAGATATTGTTGTAATTTATATGATAATATGTTTTCAAGGAATATCTAAGAAGGCTGCTTATTTACAAATACCATATTTAGTTTGGTTAATATTTGCTAGCATTTTAAATTTTAGTGTTTATTTTTTAAATAGATAAATGTATAATATTCACAAGGTGGTTTTATGAATATTATTTTTCATGTTGATGTTAATAATGCTTTTTTATCGTGGAGTGCGGTTTATTTACTTAAAAATGGTTATAAAGAAGATATTAGAACTATTCCAAGTGTTATAGCAGGTGATGAAGAAAAAAGACACGGAATAGTTTTAGCTAAAAGTGAGGTTGCTAAAAAGCAGGGAATAAAAACAGCTGAGACTCTTCATAGTGCGAGATGCAAATGTAAGAATTTAAGTGTATTTCCTCCTATCTTTGATTTTTATAAAGAAACATCAGATAAATTATATGAATATTTTTTAACTTTTACTCCCGATGTTGAAAGATTTTCAATTGATGAATGCTTTTTAGATTTATCAAATACAACTCTCTTATATGATGATATTTTAGCTCTTGCTTATAATATGAAAGAGGAAATTAAAGAAAAATTTGGATTTACAGTTAATATTGGAATTGGAAATAACAAATTATGTGCTAAAATGGCTGGGGATTTTTCAAAACCTGATAAAGTTCACACCTTGTTTTCAAATGAAATAAAAGATAAACTATGGCCTTTACCAATTGAAGACTTACTGTATATTGGAAAAAGTAGTAGTCAAGAACTTCGTAGTTTAGGAATTAATACAATTGGTGATTTAGCCCAAATTAATCCTGATAAATTAAAAAAACATTTTAAAAATCGAAGTACTTTCATGATAGAATATGCAAATGGGGTAGATGACGCGAAAGTAATTAGTAAAACAAGTAAAAATAAATGCATTAGTTTTTCAGAAACTTTAGAATTTGATACTAAGGATAAAGAATTTTTAAAACGAAAACTTATGGTTATGTGTGAAAAAATTGGAATTAAACTAAGGCAAGAAAAATTATTTGCTAAAACAATTGCAATTACTATTAGAACTAATTATTTTAAAGATTATTCCCATCAAAAGAAAATGCTAAATGAAACTAATAATACGATGGAATTATATCAAAATGTTTTAGATATCTTTGATATTACAGTAGGTGATAATTTAATTAGAAATATTGGAGTTCGAGTATCTGACCTTGTTAAAACAAGAAATAACCAAATATCTTTATTTGATAATGATAATAAAGATAATGATAAGATTCAAGAATTAGTTGATAATATCAATAATAAATACAATGATTTAAAAATAATGCCAGCCGTTTTTTATAAAAAAAATAATTGACAAAGAAAATAATGTTTGTTATTATAAAGAAACTTATTTAGGAGTATGAATATTTAAAAATTTAAATAATATAATGGAAAGAAGGAGAAAATGACTAAATATTGGAATCTAACCAAAGAAGAAATTTTAAAATTACCTTCTAACAATTTAATAAATTTTAATGAGATAATGCTTGCAATTACAAAGTATAAAATGGATTTATGCCGAGAAATGGGAATTCTATTTGAAATAATTCATTTAGATATTGATGATACCTTAAATAAAACTAGAGGATGTCTTCAAGAACAAATTAAAAAAATAGATAAAAGAATTACAGAACAATATTATAGTGAAAAAATAAAAAGTTTAAGTAATTTAGAAAGAGAAGTTTATTCTCACAAATTCTTTATGAGACTTGATGAATTTTTAGAAGAAAGAAATAATCGTGATTCTAGAATTGATTATCATGCCCTTCATAGAGAAGAAAATTTATATCCTAATACAATTAAATATTTAAATGAATTAACAACAATTTTTGATACAGATATTGTTTATGATTTATATAAATTATATAAAAAAGGTGTAGATGTTTCTAAAGCAAGAGTTGTCTTTATTATTTTATTATCCCATTATAATGCAAAATCCGAAATGCTTGCTAAAATAAGAACTTATTATGGTTATGCTCCTAAATTAGATGGAATTCTTTTATCACGTTTTTATGATGAAGAGTATAAAGAAGGGAAAACTAGAGTAATTAGCAATAAGGCTATTACTTCAATTAAAACTTTTAATTTAACTAGAGAAGAAATTGCTAGAAGTACAATTATCGATAACAATGATATTGTAAGGAAAATGTATATGCAATTAGGAGGGTTTGCAATTAAGTTTTTAGAAGATGGATACCCTAACTTTTCAGAGTTATATGGTGATGAACAAAAAGAATATTCAAGATTTAATTGTGAAAGAATGATTACTAGTATTGAACCAGAATGGATTGAATATGTTATTAATCTAAATAAATACGATAGAAATCATGGAATTAAATCAAATAATTATATGGAAGTTAACGAAGTGTTAGCAAATAAAGTATTTAAAAAATAAGGGAGGTTATATGGAATATTTAAAATTATTATTAAAACAATATGAAGAAAGAGGAGAAAGTAAATTAGATTTAGAAAAATTAAAAAAAGAAATTGAAATTTATAAGAAAAGTTTAAAAGAAGATGGAATATTAGATAATATTTGTTTAGAACTTGGGAAAGGAAATTTAGATAGTGTAAGTGATACGGATTCTAGAATTACCTTATTAACAAGTTTTAAAAACACTTTTCCTAATGATAAAGCACGAGTAATATTAGATGGAGAAATATTAAAAAATCCTCATGGAATAACAATTAAAGAAAATAATTCACATGAAGATATTACTATGCAACCAAATAATCAACAATATTGTATAGCTCATAATCCATTTGATTATGAAAAGACTTGTTCTGATTTACAAGTTTTACATAATCAAGGTTTTAATGTTATCCTTGGAATGTTTGGAAACTTTAGTGATAAAAATTACCAAGAAAAATTAGAACAACTACGCAAATTTCGAGAAATGGTAGCTGGGGTTATGGTTTTAAAAAATAAGGGTGATACTTACATTTCTTTAGTTAAAACTAAAGGAAGTTACAAATAAAATTAAATAAATGTAAAAAATTACTTGTATTCATTTAAATTTATGGTAAAATTAATTATGTTTTTTAAAGGAGTATAGTAGTATGGTAAGTAGTTTTGAAGAATTAATTAATAATATTAAAAATAGTAAAATTTCTAGTAAAAGTTTAATTGATTTAATTAATTTAAATGGATTTAGTAAAAATAAGATTGAATTATTAATGGATACAATTCTTGATAATTCTAAATATGGAAGTTTAATAAGTAAATTAAATAGTCGGATTATTGAAAAATATTTAGATATTAAATTAGATAAGGAAGATTATTATCGGTTATTAATGTTAGTTAATTATATGGATTCTAAATATATTATAAAACTTATTAATAAATTAAAAGAAAATGGTGATAATTATCATATATGTAAGTTTGCTAATATGGTTGATGATACTAAAAAGAAATTATTCTTAGATATGGTTATTAAAAGTTTAGAGCCAGAATTAGTTTATGAATTTGCCCTTAAAGTAAAAAATATTGATATTAGTTTATTAGAAGATAGTATTATTAAAATAGCTAATCCTAGTTATTTATATTATTTTGCAAGGGATATAAGTGGTGCTAATATTAGAAAACTAGAGCATAGATTACTTGAAGTATATCGTGATGCTGATATTTTAGTTGATTTTTCTTATTTAGATGGAGTTAATATTAAAATACTTGAACATTGTATTTTAAAAAGTGATAATCCATATATAATAACGAAGTTTGCTAGTAATCCTAAATCTAATTTTTTAAAAATTGAAAAGAAATTAATGGAACTTGGTAATTTAGAGTGTTTATTAGAACTTGCTAGATTAGAAAGAGTTGAAGATTTAAGTGATTTAGAAAACTATTTTAATGTTTGTAATAATCATTACTATATTTATAAATTTGCTAAAGAATTCGAGAGTAAAGTTGATGTTTTAAGATTTGAAAAATCATTACTTGAAAGTCGTGAGGATGATTCTATAACTAGTCAAGAAGAACAGATTAAGAAACTTGATTCAATTTTCTTATTTGCTTTAAATATTAAGAATTGTAATCTTGATTTATTAAAAGATTATATTATAAAAAGTAATAACTATTATTATATTAATAGATTTTATTTAGAAGTAAAAGGCGATAAAACGAGATTAAAAAATAAATTATTAGAAGTTAAAAGTGAAATGGAATTGTTAAAAGAAGAATATGAAATAAGAGGAGATATAGGACTTGATGTCAATGTTTATTATGACTTTTTAAAAGAAGTATTAGGAATTGAAGTTTCTAATTTAAAAGAAGCTTTAAACTTGATTAGAACTAATTTAGTTGAAATAATAAATAAGATTGGTTTAGTTAATTTCTATTTAAGACTTGATAATCGTTATTTTAAAGTTAAAGATGAAGTATTAGAAAGAGTATATGATAGGAAGGTTATAGAGTTTTATAAAAGTTTCTTAAAAGGAAATATGAGTTTAGAAATGGCAATTGAACTTGATTATAAATATTTAAATCAAGATAAAAAAGTATTAAAATTAACAAAAGTAGTTGACTTTTAAAAATAAATAGTTATATAATTGATTTGTAAAACGTTGATGAAGAGAAGTATTATATTTAGTAACTTAAGAGAACTAATGGATGGTGGAAATTAGGAGGAAGAATATAAGAATAACACTTCGGAGTATATTTTTGAAATTAGTAGAAAATATCGGTTTAAATAATCGTTATCAAAAAGAGATATCAAGCATTGATAAGAAGAGTGGTACCGTGATTATGCGCCTCTTTATATTAATGCTTTTTATTTATATAGAGGAGGAAATTTATGTTAATTGATGTTGTAGATATTTATAAGAATTTAAGTGAGTATCTTGATAAGGATGTAAAAATTCAGGGATGGGTTAGAAATCATCGAAAGCAAAAAGAATTTGGTTTTATTGATTTTTCTGATGGAACTTGTTTTCAAAATATTCAACTTGTATATGATAATAAGTTAGATAATTTTAATGATATTACTAAAATAAAGATTGGGTCTAGTATTGAGGTTATGGGTACAATTATCAAGTCACAAGGAGCTGGACAAGAGTTTGAGGTTAAAGTTTCAAATATTACTTTAATTGGAGATTGTCCTGATGAATATCCAATTCAACCAAAGAGACACACAAGAGAATTTTTAAGAGAACAAGCTTATTTAAGACCTCGAACTAACTTATTCAATGCTGTATTTAGAGTTAGAAGTATTACGGCTCATGCGATTCATACTTATTTTCAGGAGAGAGGCTACGTTTATTTTCATGCTCCTTTAATTACAGCAAGTGATTGCGAAGGAGCAGGCCAAATGTTTCAAGTTACAACGCTTGATTTAGATAAAGTTGCCAAAAGTGGGGAAGTTGATTATTCAAAAGACTTCTTTGGCAAAAGTGCTGCTTTAACAGTATCAGGACAACTTGAAGCTGAGACGTTTGCAATGGCTTATAAAAAAGTTTACACCTTTGGTCCAACTTTTAGGGCTGAAAACTCTAATACCAAAACGCATGCTAGTGAATTTTGGATGATTGAACCTGAAATTGCTTTCTGTGATTTATCAGGTGTTATGGATATTGAAGAAGATATGTTAAAATATATTGTTAAATATGTGTTAGAACATGCCAAGTCTGAAATGGAATTCTTTGATAAATTTGTTGAAAAAGGTTTAATTGCTAAACTAAATAAACTTGTAAATAGTAAATTTACAAGAATTACTCATCATGATGTTATAACAATACTAAAGAATGCTAAAGTCAAATGGGAATTTGAACCAGAATACGGCGAAGATATTGCAAGAGAACATGAAAAATATATAACAGAATACTTTGATGGACCAGTTTTCATAACTGATTGGCCTAAAGATATTAAAGCGTTCTATATGAAATTAAATCCTGATAATGAAACGGTTGCAGCAGTTGATTTGGAAGTACCAGGGGCTGGAGAACTTATTGGAGGATCTGAAAGAGAAGCCGATTATGATAAGTTAGTTCGGAGAATGCAAGAAATGGGCATGAGTGATGAAGGCATGGAATGGTATTTAAATTTAAGAAAATTTGGAGGATGTTATCATTCCGGATTTGGAATGGGATTTGAAAGATTATTAATTTATCTAACAGGTGTAGAAAACATAAGAGATGTTATTCCTTATCCAAGAACTCCAGGTAATTGCGATTTTTAAAAATAGTCCAAAAAGACTATTTTTTTAACATAGATTTATCAAGATTAATTATTTCATCAGTTTTTAAGATAGTTATAACAAATAATATAACAACAAAAACTAAGAAGAAGATTAGAAATATTGGACTATTTAAATAAAGAAGAAAATCATATAAACCATGAATAATTACAGGAATAATAATACTTAAAGATAAATATAACTTTTTCTTCTTAGGGTATAATCTACTTAAAGTAAAATAATATCCCATTAAAGTTTGAAAACTAGCATGAGCAGGAATTGCTGTTATTGCTCTAAATAAAGCTGTAAATAAATTAAAATTAGATAAAACATAAAGTAAGTTTTCAAAACAAGCAAAACCTAAACTAACATAAACAGCATATAAAATAATATCATAATATTGATTATATTCTTTAGATTTAGAACTTATATAAACAATTACAAACTTAGCTAATTCTTCAATTAAACTTGTAAATATAAATACATAAATTAATAAATCCAAAATACTTAAATTACCATAATCTTTATAACTTGGGAATATAATGACTGTTAAAATAGAAATAAACATAACAATAATTCCTGATAAAAGACCTCCAAAAAATAAGTTTCGAAGGAGTTTAATAGGCTCTTTAATGGTATCTCTTTGGTAATAAAAGATTCCAATTAAAATAATAGGTAAAATTGATAAAATAATTATTAATATACTCATACTATCATCCTTTTAATAATATTATCATATATTTAAAAAATAGTAAATTTAAATTAACCAAGATATTGTAAATAGACATTTAGGTTGACATTAAAATGAAAATTTAAAAGTAAAAATATGTCAATTGATGATAAAATAAAAATATTCAAATTTCACATAAATTTCATTTAATTAAATGGAAAAATGTGATATGATATATAATATAATTTATTAAGGAGAAATTTTAATGAAAGATAAAGTTAAAAAATTAGTTAGTAATATGAAGAGTAAAGTTAAAAAATATACTAAATTTATTGATAAAAAGAATAAATTTAATATGATGGAAGTTGTTTGTTTAATGATAATTACAACTATTTTTGGAATGTTTGTTGGTGGAGTATTGATGTATAGGAAGGGTGCCTTAAACCTTGGTATAAAAAAAGAGTTAAATGAATTTGTTGCAACTTATAATGAAATATTAAATGATTATTATAAAGATGTATCAGAGGAAGGATTATTAGAAGCTGGAATAAGTGGAATGGTTAATTACTTAGGTGATCCTTATTCCGTTTATATGGATGAAGAAGCAAGTACGGCTTTTTTAGAAAAAGTAATGGGTGAATATGTTGGAATTGGAACTGAGATTGCTGAATATCAAGATGGACATATTGAACTTCAAAATGTAAATGAAGATGGACCAGCTTATAAAGCCGGACTTCGGGATAAAGATATTTTAAAGAAAGTAAATGATGAAGATATCAAAGATAAAACTTTAACCGAAATATCTAATATAGTTAAAGGAAAAGAAGGAACGAAGGTTAAGATTACAGTTTTAAGAGATGAAAAAGAATTAACATTTGAGGTAAAACGCGAAAATATTGATATTACATCAGTTACTAGTAAATTAATTGAATATAATAATTCAAAAGTTGGATTAATTGTAATTGATATATTTGCTGCTAATACATCTAAACAATTTGAAAAAGAGTTAAAGGCTTTAGAAAAACAAAAAATTGATTCCTTAATTATAGATGTTAGAAGTAATAGTGGAGGTTATTTAACAGCAGTTACAGATATAATTTCTTTATTTCTTAAAAAAGGTGATGTGATTTATCAATTAAAGACTAAAGATAAAATTGAAAAGATAACAGATAAAACCGACACTAAAAGAGATTATCCAGTTGCCGTTTTAGTAAATGGAGGATCTGCATCAGCAAGTGAAGTGTTAACAGCTTCTTTAATGGAACAATATGGTGCTAAGATAGTTGGTACTTTAACCTATGGAAAAGGAAAAGTTCAAAGGACCCAAGAGTTATCAAATGGAGCAAGTATTAAATATACTTTCCAAGAATGGTTAACCCCAAAAGGTAATTCAATTGACGGGAAGGGAATTGACCCAGAGTATGTTGTTGAATTTAAGGCAAGTGACACCGAAAATGAATATGATAGCCAAGAGCAAAAAGCCTTAGATTTATTAACTAATAAGGAGGATGATACTAATGAAAAAGAATCTAATTAATATACTAATAACTTTATTAATAACCTTAGTAATATATTACTTTATGTTGCCACCTCTTAATATTTCTGATTTAACATTTTGGATATTTGTTATCCTTATCCTTGGAATTTACTTAATGGTAAGTGCTTTTGGTAGTCTTAGAACTAATATCTTTACAACAAGAAAAAAGGGAATGTCTTTATTAACTTATGGAAAATTAAGTTTTGTAATTCCAGGAATTATCGCGTTAATCCTTGTTATTAATTTCTTTTGTTCTCCTCTTTTTAATGCTAACTCTTATGCTAACAGAATTAAGGTTGATGAAACAAAAGAATTTGCAAGTGATGTTCCATTAGTAGATTTTAAAGCAATCCCTTTACTTGATAAAGAAAGTAGTCAAAAATTAGGGGATAGAACAATGGGTGCTATGACTGATTTAGTAAGTCAATTTTATGTATCTGATTTATATACGCAAATAAATTATAATAATGAAATTATTAGAGTAACGCCTCTAGGATATGCTGATATTATTAAGTATTTTACAAATCGAAGTGAAGGAATAAAAGGATATATAACAGTTAATTCCGTAAGTGGTGAAGCCAAATTAGTAAGACTTGAAAAAGGAATGAAATATGTTCCATCAGCTATGTTTTTTGAAAATTTAGATAGAAAGTTACGTTTAAGTTATCCAACTAAAATATTTGGAGAAAAGAATTTTGAAATTGATAATGAAGGAAATCCTTATTGGATCGTTGAAACATTAGCTTACAAAGGTGTTGGATTAAGAAGAGAAGTCTCAGGAGTTGTTGTTTTAGATCCAATTACTGGTAAAAGCGAATGGTATAAAGTAGGTGAGGTTCCAACTTGGATAGATCATGTTTACGATGCTAGTTTAATCATTGAACAATTTGATGATTGGGGAGAATATAAAAATGGCTTCCTTAACTCTATCTTTGGTCAAAAAGGGGTTGTTAATACAACTGATGGCTATAATTACTTAACTATGAATGATGATGTTTATCTTTATACTGGTGTAACATCTGTTTCATCTGATGAATCAAATTTAGGATTTATTTTAACTAACATGCGAACTAAAGAAACTCACTTTTATAGTGTTCCGGGAGCCGAAGAGTACTCTGCTATGGCCAGTGCTGAAGGAGTTGTTCAAGATAAAAAATATCGGTCAACTTTCCCACTTTTAATTAATTTAAACAATAAACCAACTTATCTTCTATCTTTAAAAGATAATGCTGGACTTGTTAAAATGTATGCTTTTGTTGATGTTACAGATTATCAAAAAGTTGTAACAAGTGATGCCTCATTAGGAATTGAAGAAGCAGCGAGAGTTTATTTAAGTGATAATTCTGTAAGTCAGGGTAATTTAACAAGTTTAGATATAGTTGTTAAAGAAATTAATACAGCTGTAATTGATGGAACAACAACTTATTATTTAACTGATAATAGTGATAATCGTTATTCAGCTAGTATCAAAGTTAATAAAGAATTATTGCCATTTATAAAAATTGGTGATAAGCTTTCTATCAAATATTATGAAAGCAATAATATTCGAGTAGTAACAGAAATAAAATAAGCTAACATTTGTTAGTTTTTTTAAAGGAGGAACTATGCCATCTACAATGACACATGCATATATTGCAAAAGATGTATATAAAAATTTAGATAATAGAATAAAAAATAAATTAACAAGCGAAAATATTGATGACTTGATTACGTTTTCATCAGGCTTTGATATATTATATTTTTATAAAATTGTATCTCATCCTAATAATAAAATAATTAGATTAGGAGGGTATTGTCACCATAATAAAGTTAATGAATTTTTTATTAATTTAACTAATCAAATTAGAAAAAGCAAAGATATAAATCAATTTATGTTCTTGATGGGATTAATTACTCATTATGTTGCTGACTCTACAATTCATCCTTATGTTAATTATAAAGCAAGTTTGATGATTAAAAAGAATTTTACGAATCAAGATGGACATTTTCTAATTGAAGCATATTTAGATAATTATTTAATTAATAAAAATGGTTTTGATTATCGAAAGTTTAAAATATATGAAGAAGTTTTTAAAGCCAAAAGAAAAGATGAAGTAGTAGAACTTTTAAATAAATCATTTAAAGAAGTATTTAATGAAAAAGATATTGGAGAATATTATTTTAAAGCCATCCGGGATATGAAAAATTTCTTTCATATTTTTAGATATGATGTAACTGGTTTAAAAAGAAAATTTTATAAATTTGCTAATATATTTGCATCAAGATTATTCAGGGATGTTAGGTATTTATCATATAATTTTCCTCTTGATAATAGTGAATATTATTTAAATTTAAATAATCAAGAATGGTATAATCTTGCTGATAAAAGTTTAAAAAGTCATAAAAGTGTTTTAGAGTTATATGATATGGTTGTTAAAGATGCAGTCTCAATTGTCGAAAAAGTGTATGATTATATTTTTAAAGATAAAGATGTTGATTTAGAAAAATTATATGGAAATAAATCATATGGTGATGGAAAAGTATTAAAATAGCCTATACAAAATTAGATGTTTCTAATATCTTATTAATAGGGGTAATTAAGATGTCTAATTTTATTTTTAATTTAAATCCGATAATTCAAGCTTTAATAGCAACTATTTTTACTTGGAGTATTACTGCTCTTGGAGCCTCTTTAGTTTTTATGTTTAAAAAAATTCATAAGAATTTACTTGATGGAATGTTAGGAATAGCAGCCGGAGTTATGATTGCAGCATCATTTTGGTCTTTGCTTTCACCAGCAATTTCTATGGCTGATAATTTGCATATGAATACCATGTTAGTTGTGTCATTTGGTTTTATTGCTGGGGGATTGTTACTATTTATTGGCGACAAGGTCATGAAATATTTAGAAAAGAAAAAGGATTATTCAACTAACAAACGAGTTTTGATGTTGATAACATCAATAACACTCCATAATATTCCGGAAGGGTTAGCAGTCGGTGTTGCATTTGGGTCAACTTTATATGGATTAGATGGTGCAACTTTAATGTCAGCTTGGACATTAGCTCTTGGAATAGGTATTCAAAATTTTCCTGAAGGAACGGCTGTTAGTGTTCCTTTAAGAAGAGAAGGCGTATCAAGAAAAAAAGCGTTTTTCATAGGTCAATTAAGTGGGATTGTTGAACCTATTTCTGGAGTACTAGGAGCTTTATTAGTTTTAAAAATTCGGATAATTTTACCATTTTTGTTAGCTTTTGCAGCAGGAGCCATGATTTATGTTGTAACGGAAGAATTAATTCCTGAAAGTCAAACTAATGAAAGTAAAGATGTAATGGCAATGTGTTCACTTATTGGCTTTACAATTATGATGGTTTTAGATGTAGTGTTAGGTTAAAAAAAAGTATTTAGCGATATAAAAAATACAAAAAATGACAAACCAAGCATTTATGTGATACTATAATGTTGCTTAATTGAGTTAAAAACTTAATTCAAGTTTTTATACTCTTTTGAGAAATATAGTAGATACAAGATTTAACTATATTTTATGAATGAACAGGGTGTAAATTTTCTTCTTGCACTAACGCTTATTTTATAAGTCTGTGTAACCTTAATGGTGAAAGTATACATGTAGGACTTGGGAGACTACTTCATTCATAATGCTCACACAATAAGTGTGGGTTATTTTTTGGTGAATTGGAAAAGTAAATGCAACTTGTAAATGCTTGATATATATTAGAAAAGTAAATGCAAATGAAAAATCGAGTTTTGAAAATTACTCGATTTTTCACAATATTCTACTTTTTAGACAAATAAATGCAAAATTATTTTTTTAATTTAATATTTGCTTTTTTTATTTCATTTTCATCTAGGTATTTTTTAATATTATCAATGTTTTTGTCTCCAAGTAATTCAGGTATTAAACAGACATCTAAAGGGTTAATTTTATGTAGTCCTAATTTATTAATTATATCTATTGGAATATAGTTACCAATTAGATCAAAAGGACATTTACCATTTAAACTTTCTCTAAGCAAACTATTTATGTGTGAACACAATAAATCCAATTCTTTCT
>CANRIE010000112.1 GCA_947630585.1 uncultured Bacilli bacterium
ACTCTATGTCATGTGTATTGAAATTTATAACATTTTAACTTTGCCATTTTTTTAACATTTTATCTTGACTTTTACAAGCTTCCTTTTGTCCAGCCATTGTTTTGTGCTTTGGTCGCTTCTCAGCGTTGCCACATCTTCAAAACAACGCATATATTATAACACATTTAAGTTAAACGAATGCAACATTAATATCAAGTTCCAATTACACTAAATAATTTAGACAAATAAATGCAATAAATCTATTATTAGGCACAAATCAGGCTTTTCTTAACTTATTAGACAATTTAATGCAATTGCTTTTAGACAAGTAAATGCAACCACTATGTTAAAAATTGCATTTACTTGTCTAAGTAAGAATGATACTTTAAATGTCGAATTTTCTTGACTTTAGTTTAAAAAATAGGTATAATATGGAACTTGATTGGAGGGGAACATGGAAAAGAACGAATATAATTGCTATTTAATGTTAGCTGAAAATATATCAGGAGCTGAAAGTAAAAGATTAAAAAAATTTTTACCAATTATAGTGCATTTTAGAGATGGAGAATTTAGAGAATTTTATACTAATGCTAAAGTATATATAGGAGATAGTTGTAGAGATATGGAATTTTTAGAGGGGGATGCTTCTTTATTTATTGATAGAAGAAGTCCAGTTGATGAATTAACTTATTACTATGCAATTACTCCCTATGAGTTTTATCCTAATTACTTAGATACAGAGATATTACCTGATATTGTAAGATTAAGTGAATTAACTATGAAGACGAAAGTTGAGTTAGCTAAAAACAAAGAAATTAAAGTTTTAAAGAAAAAAATATAAGAAAATAAGGGAAAAACGTTGACTTTTAAGAGTAATTTAGATATAATCTATGTCGGTACATTGATTCCCGGATTGTTTCGTGGTGGGAACATGAAACAGAAAGATAGGAGAAAAAAATGAAAAGTTATATGCAAAAAAAAGAAGAAGTTGTTCGTAATTGGTATGTAATTGATGCTAATGGCGAATCACTTGGTCGTGTAGCAACAAAGGCTGCACATATTTTAAGAGGCAAACATAAAGTAACTTATACACCTCATGTTGATTGTGGTGATTATGTTATTATTATAAATGCCAAGAAAGTTAATTTAACTGGTAATAAGTTAAATGATAAGATGTATTATAATCACTCTATGTATCCAGGTGGATTAAGAGAAAGAACAGCAAAAGAAATGAGAGAAAATTATCCAGTTGAAATGCTTGAAAGAGCAGTTAAAGGAATGCTTCCTCATAATCGTTTAGGAAGAGCTATGGGTAAAAAATTATTTGTTTATGCTGATGAGACTCATCCACATGCAGCACAAAAACCAGTTCAAATTGAGATTAAATAGGGAGGATTAGAGGATATGTCAAAAGTTTATCAAGCAACCGGAAAAAGAAAAGATAGTGTTGCTAAAGTTACACTTACAAGTGGTAAAGGTAAAATTACTGTTAATGGACGTGATGTTCGGGAGTATTTTCCATTTGAAACCCTTGTTATGGATTTAGAACAACCTCTTGTATTAACTAATACTAAAGGGTTATTCGATATTGATGCGAAAGTATTTGGTGGAGGATTTAGAGGTCAAGCTGGAGCTATTCGTTTAGGAATTACTAAAGCTTTACTTGAATATGATTCAACAACAAGTCCTGATAGTGAAAATAGTTTAAGAAGACCATTAAAAGTAAATGGTATGATTACTCGTGATGCAAGAGTTAAAGAACGTAAAAAATATGGTCTTAAAAAAGCACGTCGGGCTCCACAATTTAGTAAACGTTAGAAATTTAAAGTCCTTAAGGGACTTTTTTCTATATAAAAAGCTAAAGATTTAACGCTTATAATCTTTAGCTTTTTGATTAGTTCTAATTTCAATATTATTGCCATCTGATAATAAGACGATATTTTTACTATCACAGACTTGATAATATTTAGTATTATATTTTTTCATTAAATTTTTATTTGTACTACTTGGATACTTACTTGAACACCAACAACAATTAGGAATAATGGCATATTCAGGGGTAGTTGCTTTAAAGAAAGCATCACTTAAATTTTCATAACCATGATGAGGCCATTTCAAAACATCAATATCTAAACTAATTGGGAAACTATTAGCATAATTTGTAAATTTAGTAACATCCATATATTCACTAGGAGTATCACCTGTAAACATAAATTTTCTCCGCCCAAATTCTAAGATAAAAACTAAAGAGTTAGCATTTTCATAAGTTGTAAATATTCCACGTGTTGGACCAATAAAATAAAGTTTCATATCTCCAATTTCTAAATAATCTTTAATACCAATGATTTTAGGAGTAATGCCTTTTTCTTTAATTTTATCTTTTATATATAAGACGTCACGGCTTACACATTGTTTTTTACTAACACAATTCATGATATCAACTGAGTAATAAAGTTCACCAACTTGAAAACTATCTAAGATAGCAGCTTGAGCTTGAACATGATTCCAATGAACATGAGATCCTATCATCACATCAATTTTAGTAATTCCTAAATCTTTTAAATAACTAACAATTTTATCTTTAGCTCCATATTGACCTCCATCTATCATGATAACTTTATCATCAGTTCTAATTAAAATTGCATCATCATCAGATATACCAGCAATAAAATGCATTTCAATATTACTACTTTTAACATTACAAGTAATATCACTTACATTACCTGCTTTATCTAATACTCCAACTTTAACAATATCTAAATGTTCAGGAATAGTAAAACTTGAAAAATTACTTGTTATCTTTGAAGTATTAGTATAATAAAGATAATTACTAATTCCTAAATTATCACTTGCCGTTACGGTTATTTCTGTTTTATCAGAACTTCTTTTAGCATCACAATAAGCAATAGGTGGAGATTTATCAATATTAGTAACATTTATATTTTTTACTTTATAATTACCATTATTATCATAGACATAAAAATAATAATTACCATTTTCCTTAATTGTATAAGTAGTTTTAGAAACAGCAATTTGATTACCATTTGGAACTTTAATATAAGAAAAATCTTTACCACTTGCTGTTATATTAACTTCAATATCTTTATTAGTATAACTAGTATCATAACTAACACTTAGATTTAAATCATTAATAGTTTCTTCTTTTTCATGAACAATCACGGTTCTTCTAATACTTTTTTCTTTATTATTTTCAACTATTGTATAAATAACATAATAAGTATCTGCAACACTAGTATTAACTTGATTATCTACAACAATTCGATTAGAAATATCATTGTTATTTTTATCATAAGCTAAACAACCAGAGTCTGTATAAGAATCATTAAGTGATATTTCAACAACTTCATTACCAATTAATTCTAATTTAATATCATTAATATTATTATTAGGATTTTCAATAACTTTAATATTTCGGAATTTAAGAGCATTACCAATTTTATATGTTACAATATAAGATCCTTCTTTATTAATATCAATGTTATTAGTAACTATAACATCACCAGTTACAAATTCCTTATGATTTAAGGTTGCATAGTAACCCATTTCTTCATATTCTTCACCTTTATATAAAGTTATCTCAGATGGTCCATATAAAATAATATCATATTCTTTTATAGCACTTATGTTAGGTTTATTATTACTTAAATTACTTACTAAAAAATAAATACCAACAAGAACTATTATTAATATTATTAAAACAATAATCTTTTTAATATCAATCTTCATAAGCTAACTCCATTCTAGTTAATTGTAACATAAATAGATAAAAAATAAAAGTAATATAACTTGATTTTCTAAATAAAAAATGATAATATAGAAAAGAATTTGAGGGGATAGTATGAATTGTTTAATAACTGGAGCAAGTATGGGAATAGGAAAATCTCTTGCTTATAAATTTGCAAGTTTAGGATATAATTTATATTTAACATATGTAAGTAACTATGATTTAATTTTAAAAATAAAAGATGATATTCAAGATAAATATCAGGTTAAATGTTTTATTAAAAAATGTGATTTGGGGATAGAAGATGATATTTTAAGTTTAATTAGAGATTATGAAACTAAGTTTAATAGTTTAGATATTTTAGTTAATAATGCGGGAATTTTTATGGATAATTTAATAGAAGATAAAACTAAGGATGAATTTATGGAAGTTTTAGAAGTAAATATTGTTGGAACTTTTTTATTAACAAAGTATAGTTTAAGACTTATGGGAGAAAACTCAATAATTATTAATATGGCAAGTACAGATGGAATAGATACCTATAATTTATATAATATTGATTATGCAGTTAGTAAGGCAGGAATTATTCAATTAACGAAAAGTTTAGCTTTAATATTAAAACAAAAAGTAATTGCAATTGCTCCTAATTGGGTTGCAACAGAATCCACTTTGAATGTGGATAAAATATTTTTAGAAAGTGAACTTAAAAGAATAGGTCAAAAAGAGTTAATTCCTGTTACTAAAGTTGTTGATATAATAATAGATAGTATAAATAATAAAGATATTAAAAGTGGAGAAGTGATTAAAATATATGAATGAATTAATTAATAAAGTAGATTTAAAAATAAAAGATGAAATAGAAAAAATTAATAAATTAGAAGAATATTATAGTTTAAAAGTATTAGAATCTTTTAAAAAGTTTAAAGTTTCTGAAAGTGATTTTCATGGAACAACTGGGTATGGTTATAATGACTTTGGAAGAGACAAAATAGATTTGATATTTGCAGATGTTTTAGGGAGTGAAAAGGCTTTAGTTAGAAGCCAATTTATATCAGGAACTCATGCTTTAACAGTTACTTTCTTTGGACTTTTAAGACCAGGGGATACTTTATTATCAATATGTGGTAAACCTTATGATACATTAGATGAAGTAATTGGAATAAGGGAAAATAAAAGTTCTTTAAAAAGTTTTGGAGTTGATTATCAAGAAATAGATTTAATTGATAATGATTTTGATTATTCTAAAATTAAAGAATATCTTGAAAATAATAAATGCAAGGTTATTGAAATTCAAAGAAGTAAAGGGTATTCAACAAGAAAAAGTATTGAAATTGAAAAAATTAAAAAAGTTGCTAAGTTTATTAAAGATATAAATAAAGATATAAATAAAGATGTAATAATTATGGTTGATAATTGTTACTGTGAATTTACAGAATATGAAACACCAGTTCAAGTAGGATGTGATATTATGGTTGGATCGTTAATCAAAAATTTAGGTGGCGGGATTGCTCCTAATGGCGCGTACGTTGCAGGAAGAAGTGATTTAGTTGAGTTAGTTTCAGAACGCCTAACTGTTCCGGGGCAAGGAAGCGAGGTTGGACCTAGTTTAGGAATTAATAAGTTGATATTACAAGGATTGTATATGGCTCCAAGTGTTGTTGCAAGTAGCTTAAAAACAAATATATTCGCAAGTTCGATGCTAGAAGAACTTGGTTATTTTGTTGAACCTTGTTATAAGGAAAAACACCCTGATATTGTTTTAAATATTACTTTTAATGATGAAAAAAAATTAATTAATTTTGTTCAAGGAATTCAAGAATCAAGTGCAATTGATAGTTACTTAACAATTATGCCAACTGATATGCCAGGGTATGACTCTAAAATAATCATGGCAAGTGGTAGTTTTATTCAAGGAAGTAGTATAGAAATTTCCTGTGATGGACCAATTCGTGAACCTTACATTGCTTACCTTCAAGGAAGTTTAACTTATCAATATGGAAGAATTGCGGTTATAAATGCTGTTAGGAGAATTATAGATGAAAAGTAAAAAATTAAAAATAGTTTATGAAGATAAATATATATTAGTTATTAATAAACCTGAAAAATTATTAACAGTTAGTACTTTAAATGAAAAAGAAGAAACTTTATATTTTAAAGTTCGTTTATATTTAAAAAGAAAAAATAAAAAGAATAAAGTTTTTATTATTCATAGATTAGACTTTGATACATCAGGATTAATTGTATTTGCTAAAAGTGAAGAAGTTAAAAATATTATGCAAGATAATTGGGATAAAGTAATAAGACGTTATATGGGAATAGTTGTTGGACATCCTAAAAAAGATAAAGAAACTTTAAAAAATTATTTACAAGAAACTAAGACTAATTATGTTTATGTTATAAATGATAAATCAGGAAAATTTGCAATTACGTCGTACTCAAAAGTTAAAGAAACTAAGGATTACACTTTACTTGATATTGATATTAAAACGGGAAGAAAGAATCAAATTAGAGTGCAACTTAATAATATCGATTGTCCTATTTTAGGAGATACTAAATATAATCCTAAAGGAGTAAAAGCTAAAAGATTATATTTACATGCTTATTATTTAGAATTTCCTCATCCTAAAACCAATGAATTATTAAAGTTTGAATTAGATGTTCCCAAAGACTTTTTAGAAATAATGAGGCAAAGATAAAATATATTCAGGAAGTTAGTAGAGATTAAAATAGAATATATGTATTCACCAAAATGAAATTAAAAAATTTAATTTTGTTAAGTATGTGAAACAAATTGCTAATATTTAATCAAAAATGTTTCACATTTTATAAAATATATGCTATAATAATTATGTGAAACAAAAATAAAATTATTTATAGGAAAAGTTTCACATAAAGGAGAATCTTATTATGGAAAAAGAATTAGAAATTATGAATTTGTTAAAACAAAAGCAAGAATTAACTATAAGATTGAATACTTTAATATATGGTTCAGTTGAGATAAGAGAAAATGAAAATAAAAAGTATATTTATGTTCATTATAGAGAAGATGGTATTTTAAATACAAAATATGTTGGTGAATATTCTGATGATTTATATAACTTAATATTAAATAATACAAATACAGCTAAAATTATAAAAAAAGATATAAAGAATATTGAAAAAGAATTAAAAAAATTAAATTATATTGATAAAGAACTTGATGAAAAAATTGCAATTAATATTGATTTTGCTAAAAGACATATGGTTGATACTATTTATAAACAAGCAGTTTTAGAAGGAATTGCTACAACTTTTGCTGATACTGAAAACATTATTGAAGGTGGAAAAGTTAATGATATGACTTATGAAGATATCATGAAAATTGTTAACTTAAAACATGCTTGGGAGTTTGTTTTAAATCCTAATGTTTTATTAACACCTACTAATTTTTCTCTTTTATGTCAAATTAATAAATTGATAGAAGAAGGATTTTATTATACGGCTGGTAAAATAAGAAGTACACCAGTTACTATTGGAGGAACTAATTGGAAACCAGATTTACCAATAGAAAGTGTTATAAAAGAGGATTTAGATAATATTTTAAATAAAAAAATAAGTGATGTTGATAAATCTATTGAGTTTTTGCTTTATGTTATGAAAAAACAAATATTTATTGATGGAAATAAAAGGACAGCTTTAATATTTGCTAATCAATTTCTAATTTCAAAAGGAAAAGGTATTATTGCAATTCCAGCAGAAGAAACAGAAGAATTTAAAAAGTTATTAATTTCTTATTATGAAAATAAAGATACTATATCTATTAAAAAGTTTTTAAAATATAAATGTTATATGAATATATAAAATTACAAAGATATTAGTTTTTACTAGTATTTTTTTTGAAAGAAATTATTTTATAGTACACACTAATTACATTTTTATAAAAAATAAATTTACAAATTTTAATAATTTTATCTATTTAGATTAATGAATGTTATTGCCTAATCATAAAATTTATTGTATAATACTTATATCGTAAGGAGTGAAAGTATGAAATTTTTAAATAGAAATAAATTAGTTATAGCCGTTGTTATAATGTTTTTAGTATTAGTTGTATTTGTTGCAACTTTAAAAAATATTTTAGTACCAGATGAAGGGAAAGCTGCTTATGGAGATAGACTTGATGGAATTGAAAACTACCCAATTGAGAATGAAGTATACGAAAGTATTGAAACTAAATTAAAAGAAAATACCAAAGTAACAGAAGTTACACATCAATTACATGGTAAAATTATTAATTTAATTATAACTGTAAGTGATGATGTTAGTGTTGCAGATGCTAAAACAATTGCAAATAGTACCGTTTCTATGTTTAGTGAAGATGATTTAAGTTTTTATACATTACAAGTTTATGTTAAAAAAGATAATCCTGAATTAAACAATTTCCCAATTATTGGTTATAAAGGAACTAAAACCAAAGAATTAGTATTCACGAAAGACAGAGAAATAACTAAAGAAGAAGATAAAGAAGAGGCTAAAGATGAAAAATAAAAAGAAATTATTTATATTTATAATTATAGTGGCAGTTGTTGTATTTATTGCCTTATTCTTTATTTATTACTATAAAGAATCAAGTTTACTTACATCAGATGATAAAAAATGGATAAGTGAAAATGGAACGAAAATAATAGATGTTGAAGTATTTAATGATGTTCCTGTTTATGGAATGAATGGCAAAGGAGTTGTATTTGATTATTTAAACTATGTAACTGATGAAACTGAATTACAATTTAATGAAATTGCTTATTCAAAAAATGATGCTCCTAAAAATAATGGTTATAAAATAGAAATATTAGATGGAAGTAGTAGTATTGCATCTAATCAATTATTTATATTTGAAGATAACTATGTTGCAGTATCTAAAGATAAAGATATTAAAATAAATAAAATTACAGATTTTTCAAACTATACAGTTGGAGTTTTAGAAAGTGAAGAATCTAATATAAGTTATTATTTAAAAAGTGCTAAAGGAATTAAATATAATGCTTATGAAGATAGAGATAGTTTATTTAAATCTTTAGATGAAAACGAGGTTAATATAATTATTACACCTAATATCTTATCACTTGAAAATACAATTAGTAATGATAATTATTATTTAAATTACTTTTTTACAGATATAACTAAAAAGATAGTTTTAACTCTTGATAATAGTAAAAAAGAACTAAATAATATCTTAATAAAATATTTTGATAACTTTATGAAAGAAAAATATGTTGCCGATTACAATAAATTATTACTTGATTATTATGTAGAAAAAAGAAACATAAATGATAAAGCAAGAGCCGATTTATTAAGTAAAACCTATGTTTATGGATATGTTGAAAATGCACCTTATGAAATAACAAAGGGAGCTAATATCGCAGGAATTGCAGCCGAATACATAAATAGATTAGTAAGACTTACTGATATTGATTTTTCATATAAAAAATATAAAACAATTACTGAACTTAATAAAGCTATAAATGATGGGGAAGTTGATATTTACTTTGATTATATTGGAAATCAAAATAGTAAATATTTAAAAACGGTTTCAACATTCATTGAAAACTATGTTGTTTTAGGAATGGTAGCAGATGATTATGTAATTTCATCATTTGAAGGATTAAAAGGAAATTCTATATATATGCTTGAAAGCAACAAATACTTATTTGATTATATGAAGTCAGGGGCAATGGTAAATATTTATACTTCTGATAATATTAAAGATTTAGTTAAAAATGCTAAGAAGAATAATGGATTAATAGTTGTTGATAAAGAGGTGTATTCATATTACCGGGAAAAAGAATTAAAAGATTATGAAATAATTTATTCAGATATTATGAGTAATGATTATTCATTTATGGTTAAAAGTGATAATTCTTCATTTTATACCTTATTTAACTATGTAATTAATACCAATTCTTATTATAAATATCGTAATAGTGGCTTAAATAACTTAAACTTATCTATCTTTGAAACTTCAACATTTGAAGAGATGTATTTATTAATATTAGCAATTATCATAATTCCAGTTTTACTTCTTGTAGTTATATTTGTAATTCTTAAAAATAGACATAAATTAAAACTTGTTAAGAAAGAAGATAGAAAGAAATATACAGATATGTTAACATCCTTAAAGAACCGAAATTACTTAAATTTACAAATTGATTCTTGGAATTTAAATAAAGTATATCCTCAAACTATAGTTGTTGTTGATTTAAATAATTTAAAATATATAAATGATAATTATGGAAGAGAAAAAGGAGATAGTTTAATTGTTAGAACAGCAAGTATCCTAGTTAATACTCAACTTGAAAACACTGAGATAATTAGAAGTGATGGAACCGAATTTATTATATATTTAGTTGGTTATAGTGAAGAACAAATAGCAGTTTACTTAAAGAAACTTCGAAAAGAACTTGAAGATTTACCATATGGATTTGGAGCTTCAGTTGGATTTAGTATGATATTTGATAATATAAAAACAATTGATGATGCTATAAATGAAGCTATGATTGATATGCAAAATGATAAAGAAAGTTATCGCTGATGGAAAAATTTAAAGAATATATAAAAAGAATAATTAAATTAATTAGTCTTGAAGAATTACATATCTTACCAGGTCATTTAGCATTTAATATTGTATTAATGATAGTACCTATCTTTTCCGTAGTTGGAGTATTAGGAGCTAATTTAAATTTAAATGAACTTTTAACAGCCATTTCTAATAATGTTCCCGATGCTGTTATGAATATTATCACCTCGGCAATTAATGTTAAAACAGATAATTTCAATTTAATCTTATTCATAATCTTTAGTATTTGGATTACCTCATCAGGTTGTAGGGCTTTAATATCTGCGAGTGATGTTTTATATAAAGTAAAGAGTTCTAATGCTATAAAGAAATATTTAAAATCATTTCTAATGGTAATTATTCTTTTTCTTTTAATAGGATTTATAATAATTGTACCTTTATTAGGAGACTTTATAGTTAACTTTTTAACTGATATTTGGGGAATTAGTATTTTTGAAAATATATATCATTTTCTAAAATATCCTTTATCTCTTATTCTAATGTTTATTCTAATTAAAACTTTATATGTTATATCACCTAATATTAAAATAAAACATAAATACATGAATAATGGAGCTTTTTTTACAACAATATCATGGTTTTTATTAATGAGAATTTATTCTTATCATTTAAATAATTATAGTAATTATAACCTTTATTATGGAAGTCTTGCGAATATCTTAATATTATTAGTTTGGGTTTATTTAATGGCTTATTTATATACAATTGGCTTAGCTTTAAATGCTGATGATTATTTTATAAGAGTTAAGGAAAGAGGATAGGTATGAAGAAGAAAAAAGGATATTTAGAGTTAATAATTTTAGTTTTAGTAATTTTATATGGAGTATTCCATACTCAAGTTAATGATTTTCTATTAAAGATATTTCCAACTGAATCCTATTCTTTAGAAACAATTCCTGAATATAATGGCAAAAGTTATGTTGTTTTAAATAACAATGAACCAAATTTTGATACATCAGACTTAAATCGAGAAACTTTTGAATATTACAGTAATTTAGATGTTTTAGGAAGAGCTGGAATAGCATTTGCGAAAATCGATAAATCTTTAATGCCGACTGATGCAAGAGAAGGAATAGGTATGATTAAACCAAGTGGTTGGCATACTGTAAAATATGATATAGTTGACGGGAAATACTTATATAATAGATGTCATTTAATAGGATTTCAGTTAACCGGAGAAAATGCTAATCCTAAAAATTTAATTACTTGTACAAGATACATGAATACAGTTGGAATGCTTGAATTTGAAAATAAAGTAGCAAAATATGTTAAGGAAACCAATAATCATGTTTTATATAGGGTTACTCCAATTTATAATGGATCTAACCTTCTTGCAAGTGGAGTCGAGATGGAGGGCTTATCAGTTGAAGATAATGGACGAGGTATAAAATTCAACGTTTATGTTTACAATGTTCAAGAAGGAATCGAGATAGATTATCAAACAGGTGATAGTAAACTAAAATAGTAATTGACAAATAAAGACAAATATGATATAATGTAGGCGTTTTGAAGGGATGGTTGTTGTATGAGAAATAACGATTTAGTTAGAGAGTTTATAGAAAGATTACATGGTACAAGAAGTTCCAAAGAATTTCTTAGATATTTAGAACAAAGCACACTTTTAAGAGATATGCCTAATGATTTATTAAATGACTTATTAAATTTAGAAAATTTTGATTTTAATTACTATATTGGATTTTTAAGTAAATTTCGAAGAAATCATGGTAGTTTTTTAGGTTATGAAGAAAAATTAATTAGAATTAGTAAAATTTTAATTAAAAATTTTAATGATCTTAATATTATGGGGCAATCAATAACTTTGCTTACAACTACTAAGATAATTGATAATCTTGATGTAGTTGAATTTATTAAAGAATTTTTCAAAATAAAAGATCTTAAAAAAATAGATGTTATTATGCAAATTATTGATAAAATTCAAATTGGAATTGCTAACAAAGATATAATGAAAATTATTAGATTTGTTAAAAATGTTGAAGATGAACATTTATTAAGTCAAATTAAGCAATTATATACTAATTCAAATATGACGAATAGTAGAGATGTTGATGTATATTTAGATTTAATAAATGAAAATTTAAAGAATCCAAGTTTACCTTTATTTCTTAGCCTTATAATGCGAAGAGATATAAGAGAACTTCCAAATGGAAAATTTATTTTAACAAGATATGTATTAAATACAAATTCTAAAAATATAAGAGCTAGAAATAGTTTATTATTTTATATATTTAGTGATGATTCTTTGGTTAACTCTAATCGTTTTATAGAATTATTAAATTGTATTAATAATTGTGATCCGAAACAATATGAAATAATTAGAAAATTAATTGCTTCTAGAAAGAAATTTAAGGATAGCATTTTCTACACTTTATTAAAAGAATTTATGAATGCAACTCAAGAAGAAAGCGATTTCATGTTTGCACTTTTAAATAATATTCGAATAATTGATAGTGATGTTGAACTAAAATTTGCTTTGGATTTTATGCATAAGGCTAAAGATGAAGCCCAATTAATCGCTTATTATAAAATATTTGTAGTTGGTGATTTAAAATATGAAAGTTTAGATTCTGGTTATGCTAGTTTAATTACGGATGCAATTTTAAAATCAAATAGTTCTAATCAAAGAAAAACATTAATTAATTTAGCTAAAGAATTAAAGTCATCTAAATATAATGCATCATTTATAAATATAATTGTTGAAACTAATAATAAATTAGCTTTAGATATTTTTAAAGATTTATTAAAAATTAGATATGTTAAAGATAGTCATAGAACTACTACTATTATGAAAAGATTAAATAATCTTAAAGATGAAGCTCAGGCAAGTGTAATTATGAAAATAATTGAAACTGAAAAATTATTTAAATCTGATAACTTATTTAGGATGATAGATACCGTTTTACATTCTAAAATTCAATATGTATTTGCATTTAGCTTTATAGATAAATTTATGGAAGAACCATTTGATAAATATATATTAGAAAATAATCCTAATAGTAGTTTTATGAGATTATTTAGAATTGTTTTAACTTTAAAAGATCCAGATAAATATGAATTTATTGAAAAATTATTTAAGTATCCTGAGCTATTTAAAAATCCAAATGGATTAGGAGTAATTGAAGTATTTACAAGAGATATAAAAGAAAAATATAAGTTTGATGCTTTACTTAGATATATAGATGAAAATTATTCAAGTAGATTTAGTTTCTTATCAAGAAGAAGTGTTTATATAATTAGTTTAATTAAAGAATGCAAGCAAAAGTATCAAGTAGATTTACTTCTTAATGCTAGTAAGTTAACTAAATATATGGATAATGAAAAAGAAATATTAGAGAGAGTTTCTAAAATTAAAAAACCTATTTATGCTATATATTTCTATAGACTACTTAAAATAAAAGAAATCTTAAAAAGTGATAAATTATTTGAAATTTTAGATATAATTGAAAGTAATACTAAAAAAGAGAAAATTGAAGCTATGCTATATATTTCTTTAAAAACTAAAATTAGAGCGTCAGAACGTTTTATAGATTATTATAAATTTATAAGTGATTATCAAACTAAAGAACAATTAGAATTTTTCTTAGAACTAATAAATTATAATATCAAAGAAACTGATATATATAAAATTAGTAGAAAATTAGTAAATATTAAAGATATATGGGGACCATCTTTAATAAAAGAATTAATTTTTGAAAGTGATAGAATACCTATGGATTTGATATATCAAGCAATAAATAAAATAATTGAATATCAAGATGTTACATATATAACTAAAAATGAAAAATTTGAAGAGGCTCTTATATATATTAATGATATATTCATTAAATATACAGGGGAATCAAATGAATTAGTTGAATGGTTACAAAAAAAGTATTTTTTAGATAGTAAGAGGAAGTAATTAACTTCCTTTTTACATTTTCTAGGAAAACTTGACAGATTATTTATAAATTTATTTTAGGTTTCTCATATAATATGGTATAATTAGGATAAAGTTAGGTGATTTTATGCGGGTTATTATAAGTGCTGGAGGAACAGGTGGCCATATTTATCCAGCTTTAAGTATTATTAATAAGATTAAAGAAAATGATAAAAATTCAGAATTCTTGTATATTGGGACAACTAATCGAATGGAAAGTAAGATAATTCCTGAAAATAAGATTCCTTATTTGGGAATCGAAATGCAAGGATTAAGTAAAAATCCTTTGAAAAGTATAAAAAGTATAAAATTATTACTAAGTTCAATTAAAAAAATCAAAGGAAAAATAAAAGAGTTTAATCCTGATATTGTAATTGGGGTCGGTGGATATGTTACTTTTCCAGTTATTTATACAGCTAAAAAATTAGGATATAAAACCATAATTCATGAACAAAATTTAATTCCTGGAAAATCTAATAAAATGCTTATTAAGTATACTGATAAAATTGCAGTTAGTTTGCCAGGAAGTTTAGAATACTTTCCAAAATCGAAGACTATATTTACAGGAAATCCTAGGAGTAGTGAAGTTCTAAAAGCTAAATCTATTAAAAAAGAAGATTTAGGATTAAGTAAAGATAAGAAACTAGTCTTAATAGTCATGGGGTCATTAGGGTCAATGACTATTAATCAAGAATTAAAGAATATCGTAAATGAATTTAAAAATAAACCTTATGAAGTAATACTAGTAACTGGTAATAATTACTATGATGAATTTAAAAATATTAAGATAAAAAATGTAAAAATTGAACCTTTTTTAAATAATATGTTGAATGTTTTAAAAATATGTGATTTAATAATAACTCGAGCTGGAGCATCGACAATAGCTGAAATTACAACGATTGGTTTACCAGCCATATTTGTTCCAAGTCCTTATGTTGCTAATAATCATCAGTATTATAATGCTTTAGAGTTAGTCAATAATAAGGCCGGATTACTACTAGAAGAAAAAGATTTTAATGCTAGTAATTTACTTGAAAAGATTGATTTAGTTTTAAATGATAGTAAGTTGTGGAAAGAAATGCATGATAATTCTTTAAAACTTGCAAATCCTTCTAGCAGTGATAAAATTTATCAGTTAATTTTAGAATTGGTAGGTAATGAGAATGGAAAAGATAATAAATGAGATTATGGAAAGTAAAGTTGGAGATGTGTTAGTTAATCCATCTTTAGCAAAATTTACAACTTATAAAGTTGGGGGAAATTGTCTTGCAATAGTTTATCCTAAGAATATTGACAAGTTAATTGAATTAATGAAAATTATTAAAGATTATGGTATTAAATACTTTATTTTAGGAAATGGTAGTAATGTTTTATTTAGTGATAAAACTTATGAAGGAATAATAATCAAGTTAGATAAATTCAATGAAATAACAATTGATGATGCGATTATCAATGTTGGAGCCGGGTATAGTTTAGTTAAATTATCACAAGAAACAGCGAAGATGGGGCTTGCAGGACTTGAATTTGCAGCCGGAATCCCAGGAACGATTGGAGGAGCTACTTTCATGAATGCTGGAGCCTATAATTCTGATATGAAAAGTGTTATAAAAAGTGTTAAAGTTTTAACTCCTGATTTAAAAATTATCAATTTAACTAACCAAGAAATGCAATTTAACTATCGGGATAGTTTCTTACAACATAACAAAGGTTATATTTGTTTAGGAGTTACTTTAAAATTAAAACATGGTGATAAAGAGATCCTGGCTGAAGTCATAAAAGATAGAAAACTAAAACGAAAGAAAACGCAACCTCTTGAATATCCAAGTGCTGGTTCAGTCTTTAGAAATCCCGAAGGAATGTATGCTGGAAAGTTAATTGAAGATTTAAATTTAAAAGGTTATCAAGTTGGGGGTGCGAAAGTAAGTCCAAAACACGCGAACTTCATTATCAATATAGGGGGAGCAAAAGCCGCAGATATAAAAGAAATAATAGATACTATTAAAGAAAAAGTTAACAAAGAATATAATATAAAACTTCGCGTTGAACAACGCCTTGTAAATTGGGATGATTAAAATGAGTAAAAAAAAGAATAAAAAGAATAAACTAATTAAAATAATACTAACTATACTAATTCTTGCAAGTATAATTTTCTACTTATTTAATATTAAAATAAAAAATATCTATATTGTAGGAAATAGCTTATTAACTGATCAAGAAATAATTGAACTAGCAGGAATTGAAAACTATCCCAAGTTATTTAAATATCCAAGTTTAAGCATGGAAAACAAAATTAAAGTTAATCCTTATGTTGAAAGTGTTAAAGTATCTAAAAACTTATTTGGAAGAGTTACTATTAAAATAAAAGAATATAATTTATTATTAAAAAATGAATTGGATAATAAAGTTTATTTATCAAATTTAAAATCTATTCCAACTGATAATCAAATAATAGGGCTTCCAACTTTAATAAATTCAACTCCTACAGAAATACTAGATCCATTTTTAGTTAAATTAGATAAAATTGATAGAGAAATATTAAGTAGTATTTCAGAAATTGAATATAAACCTAATGAATATGATAAAGATTTATTCTTATTTTATATGAATGATGGTAATTATGTTTATATTACAACAACTAGATTAAACCATATTAATAAATATGATGAAGTATTAAAAGAATTAGATGGTAAAAAAGGAATTTTATATCTTGATAGTGGTAATCATTTTCAAGTACTAGAATAATTTTCCTTTTTTTGTTATAATAATTTAGGAGGCTAAAATGTACGATATAAGTTTAGATAATTTTCAAGGTCCAATGGATTTACTTTTACATCTAATAAAGAAAAAGAAAATGAATATCTTAGATATTAAATTAGAAGTTATAATTGATGAATATTTAAATTATATAAAACATATGGAAAGTATGAATTTAAATATTGCTTCAAGTTATTTAGTCATGGCCTCAGAACTTATTGAAATAAAGTCTCGAATGTTGCTGCCTAATTCTTTAGAAGACGATAGTGAAGAAGATTTAAAAGAAAATTTAGTTAATAGATTAATTGAATATGAAAAATATAAAGAATTAGTACCAATATTTAAACAATTAGAAGATGAACGAAGTAATTATAAAACAAAGAGTCCAAGTAGTATTTTAGAATATAAAAGTGATAATAATTATACTAGTGATTTAAATATGGAAGATTTAGTCAATGCTTATAAGAAATTCTTAGAAAGAATTGAAGATGAAAAGCCAATTACAACTAAGGTTACCAAAAAAGAAATATCAGTTGCTAGTCAAATAAAAAAGATAAGAGATAAATTAGATGCCTATAAACGTCTTGATTTCTTTAATTTATTTGAAGTTAAAACGAAAGAATATATAATTGCAACTTTTTTAGCCATTCTTGAAATGTCAAGAGAAAATGAGATCAGAATTATTCAAGAGGGGAATTTCAAGAATATAGTAGTTGAGGTGATAGAATGAACTTGAAAGGTGTCTTAGAAGGAATTTTATTTGTTGTAGGGGATGATGGTGCAACTTTAAAGGAACTTATGGATATTTTAGAAATTGATAAGGAAAGTGTAGAAAACTTAATTTTAGAATTAAAGAAAGATTATGAAAAAGAAGATAGAGGAATTAGACTTAGTATATTAGGAGATTCATTCAAGTTAACAACTAAAAAAGAACATAAAGATTATTATTCTAAGTTATTAGTAAGTGATGATGCGAATACACTATCTCAACCAGCTTTAGAAACTTTAGCCATAATTGCTTATAATGAACCAATTACAAGAGTGGAAGTTGATGAAATAAGAGGAGTTGGAACAGCACCTTTAATTAGAAAGTTAGTTGCTAAAGGGTTAATTAAAGAAGTTGGAAAAAGTGATTTACCAGGACGTCCTATTTTATATAAAACAACAAGTGAATTTTTAGATTATTTTAATATGGAATCATTGAGTGACCTACCAAAGATAGATAGTAATGTTGAAGTAGTTTCCGATGTTGATTTATATGAATCTAAATACATAGAAGATGATACAGAAGTAATATGATTTTATTCCCAATGGTGAATAATTTTTAAAAAGTATAGACTTAATGTAAAATATTTGATACAATACTAAAAAAGATACATTTAAGTAACTCAAGATGTAATGGTTAATCTTTATGTGATAATTAAACATAAGTTATCACATAAATAATATATTTAAAGAAGAAAATTTAAATAAAAGAAACTATCAAAAATGGAGGTTCAAAAAATTGTGGTGTAAAAGTATTCAAATTGATTTCTTTTCGGTTATATTATATATGTAAGATTAATTTTACATATTGAAAATTATTCAAAATATTATTAAGTAAGTTTGATAATGGAAGGGAAGATTATGAAAAAATATAAAATTTTAAATAATGAAATCGATTTTACTTTTATACAAAATTCTATTATTGGAACATCTGGAAGTAGAGAAAAAAGAATTGTTGTTGATGAAAAGACGAAAGAAATTGCTTATTTTAAATACGAAAAATATAATTGCTCGGAATCTTGTTCGGAGAAGTTATCTTATGAAATTGATAAAATATTAGGTTATCCATGTGCTCATATTGAACTTGCAAAAGATGAGGCAGGACGTATTGGCATTCTTAGTTATCTTTTTGTTGATAATAAAAATTCACATCACAACGATGCTATTTCTTATATTAATAAAAATAGTAGTTTAAGAAAAGAAATTTATACTATATCTAATATAAAGAATTGTTTAGATGAGATTGATTTAAATTTATTTCCTAATTTTTTAAAAATAATGGTTTTTGATGCTTTAGTAGGTGAGACAGATAGACATGAAGAAAATTGGGGAATAATTTCAACTAATGATAATAAATATGAATTATCACCTTTATATGATAATGGTTGCAATTTATTAAGATATTTTAAAGATGAAAAATTTGCAGAAAAATATTATAATGACGATAAAAAATTTAATAAATATATAAGAAAACCAAAATCATTAATATATAAAGAAAATTCACAGCATAAATATAATTTGATAGAATTAATTGAAGAATTATACAAAAGATATCCACAGTACATAACTAATGAAATAAATGATTTGGATAAATTAACTGATGAAAAAATAGTACAAATAGTTAATAAAATCCCAGATTCGTTATTGACCGTTACGAAAATGGGTTCAGGCCACGTGCTTAAGCGCGTAAATTCTTAAGAATTTAAAGGTAATTTATTGC
>CANRIE010000113.1 GCA_947630585.1 uncultured Bacilli bacterium
TTAGTTCTTGCTTTTTGTGCTTTATTTGATATAATTATTTTTAGCTATTTTTTGAATGCAATTTCCTATTATATAAAGAAACAGAATCCTTCTGTCCTATAATTAATTGTAGGTTTATTTATTATTTCAATAGCCATCAAATAAGCTTCTTCTGATTTTTTTAAAAGTGCTTCAATATATTTATTTAAATCTAATTTTTGCATTTAGTGTCATCTCCTTTTATTAACTTAATATTATATCATGTTTATGATAATTTATATACAATTTTATTAAAAAATATAAAAAAAGAAGATTTAATTTTATCTTCTATTCAATTATATTATTATCATTATCAAACTTTATATTTAAGAACTTTCGACTTGCTAGATAATCACACATATGAACAAAGTTTTCATATTTAGTTTTTGGAACTGGTAAGATTTCATTACCATCATAATCTTTGTTCCAAGGACCCATATGGGATTCAATTACTTTACCAACAAAGATAACTTGGGAATCAGTTAATTCTAATTTATCTTTATTTTTTATTATAAAGTTTTTAATTAAAGTTGGATGATCTACTTGGGTATACCGGTTGTGTTCTAAGCCACTTTTTAATCCATCATGTAAAATTAAAGCCATTATCATTAAATCAGATTCATCAGTCGTATACTTATTGCCAATAACCGGATCCATTAATAATTCATGAGCAATCCGAACGGCTGCTTTTACATGCCTGACTAGTCCTGCTTGCCCTAACGTAAATTCAGGATGATACTTGCCAGTTGATGATGCAGGTATCTCAAAAAAATAATCTGGAAGTAAACTAATCATCACTTCACATGATTTCCTAATTTTAGGATTTTTTATAAATTCTAATTCTTTTTTAAAATATTCAATTTTTTCCATAACTACTCTCCTACAAAATTTATTAAAATATTATTTTCAACATATATTTTATCATAACTTACGAATATATTTCCATCTTTATCAATTAATTTTTTATCTTTTATTAATTCTTTAATATTATATAAACTATCTAATTCAACTTGATATCTATTAAAAAATTCCTTCTTATTAATGCCCTTAATTTTTCTAAAACCTAAAATTAAAGCATAAGATAATATATCTTTATAACTTAATTCTTCGATTTCTCTAAAGTAATTGCCAAGCTTATATTTATTTAAATTATTAGTATTAGTTATTCTAGTATTCCCAATAAAACTTGCAGCCGAAAGACCAAATCCATAATACTCTTCATTATTCCAATAAACTAAGTTATGTTTAGATTCAAATCCAACTTTCGCAAAGTTTGAAACTTCATAATGAACATAACCATGACTTTTTAAAGTATTACTAATTAACTCATACATTAAATAGTCTAAATCTTCATTTATTTCATTCTCACCTTTTATTTTTAAAATCGTATTATCTTCAATCATCAAAGAATAAGTTGAGATATGAGAAACATTTAAACTTAAAATATTTTCTAAATCAAGTTTCACGTCATCTAAAGTTTCATCTTTTAAAGCATAGATTAAATCAACATTGATGTTATTAAAACCATACTTTTTTAGTAATGCTATTTTTTCTTTTACTAAGTTAAAGTCGTGATGTCTTCCTAGATAATTTAAAAACTTTTCATTAGTTGCTTCAAGTCCCATACTAATTCGGTTAACCTTATTATCTTTAAATAATTTTATTTTTTCAAGAGTTAAATTTTCAGGATTTACTTCAATTGTAAATTCGTAATCTTTATCTAGTTTAAATATTTTAATTATTTGAAATAATCTTTCTAGTTCTAAAATATCTAAAGAGCTTGGAGTACCCCCTCCTATATATAAAGTTTTAATAATTTCTCCTTGGTATCTTGTTTTTATTTCTTTTTCTAAACTATTTAAGTAATCACTTGTCATATTTTTATCATAGTAAAATTTGGTGAAAGCACAATAAGTACAAATATGACTACAAAAAGGAATATGAATGTAAACGGAACTAGTCATTTATTTCCTCATCACTTAAAACTGTTAAGAACGCTTCTTGAGGTATTTCAACATTACCTATTTGTTTCATCCGTTTTTTTCCTTCTTTTTGTTTTTCAAGTAATTTCTTTTTTCTAGAAACATCTCCACCATAGCATTTCGCAAGTACATCCTTGCGCATTGCTTTAATGTCGGCGCGAGCAATTACCTTGGATCCAATTGCGGCTTGAATTGGAACAACAAATAATTGTCTTGGAATAACAGCTTTTAAGTTATTAACAACTACTTTTCCTTTATTATAAGCAAAATCTTTATGAACAATTGTTGATAAAGCATCAACTAAAACACCATTTACTAAAATATCCATTTTAACTAAGTTACTTGGTTTATAACCAATTACTTGATAATCAAATGATGCATAACCTTTACTAATGCTTTTTAATTTATCAAAGAAATCATAAACAATTTCTGATAAGGGTAGTTCATAATGTAAGATTGCCCTTTCAGGAGTTATATACTCTAAAGTTTTATAAATTCCTCGTTTATTTTGACATAGTTCCATTAGGGACCCTATATACTCACTAGGAGTAAAAATATTAGTTAAAATATAAGGTTCACTTATAGTTTTAATTTTTGTTATATCAGGTAATTTCTGAGGGGAATCAATTTTTACAATCTCGCCATCGGTTTTTAAAACTTCGTAGACAACTGATGGTGATGTGGCAATCAAATTTAGATTAAATTCACGTTCTAACCTCTCTTCAATTACATCCATATGTAAAAGTCCTAAGAACCCACATCGAAAACCAAAACCTAAAGCTTCACTTGTTTCCGGTTCAAAAGTTAAGCTAGCATCATTTAAGGCTAATTTTTCTAAGGCATCTCGTAAATCATTGTATTTATTAGTCTCAGTTGGATAAAGACCCGTGAAAACAACTTGTTGCATTGGTTTATAACCTGGTAAGGGTTCTAAGCACGGATTTTTCGAGTTTGTAATCGTATCTCCAACTTTAACATCACTGATATTTTTAACGGATGCCGCGATATACCCAACTTCCCCACTTGCAATGGCATCTACTTTTTGAAAATTTGGGTTATAGACAAATAATTCGGTTACTTCATAAGTTGAACCAGTTTCCATAAATTCAATCTTGTCATGAACTTTTAATTCTCCGTCAACAACTCGGGCTAAAGTTAACACGCCCCGATATGAATCATATAAACTATCAAATATTAAGGCTTTTAAAGGTAACTCAGGATTTCCCTTTGGTGCTGGCACTCTTAAAATTAAGGCTTCCATTAACTCTTCTATTCCAACACCTGTTTTCGCACTAACTAAAATTATCTCGTCTTCTTGAAATCCAAAAGTATCAATTAATTCTTGTTTTACTAAAGGTACATCAGCACTTGGTAAATCAATTTTATTAATAACCGGGATAATTGTTAAGTTATTATCAAGAGCTAAATACATATTAGCAATTGTTTGAGCTTCAATTCCTTGCGTTGCATCAACAACTAATATGGCTCCATCACTTGCAGCAAGACTCCTGCTTACCTCATATGAAAAGTCAACATGGCCTGGAGTATCAATTAAATTTAAAGTATAATCTTCTCCCTTATAATTATAATTAAGCCTCACGGTATTTAATTTAATTGTTATTCCTCTTTCTCTTTCAATATCCATACTATCAAGCATTTGCTCTTTAGATTCTCTTTTACTAACCGCGTTAGTTATTTCTAAAATTCTATCTGCAAGAGTTGATTTTCCATGGTCAATATGAGCAATAATTGAGAAATTTCTAATTTTTTCTTGTTTCATAAACATCACTTAATATATTTTATCATAGTTTTCTAAAAATCAACTAACTTTTTTTTACTTTTGAAAAAACTTTACTATTTCTAGTAAAGATTTTAATTTTTAAGCATATCTAATATTTCTTCTTCATTTAATATTGGAATATCTAAAGTTATTGCTTTATCATATTTACTACCTGGATTTTCTCCTAGAACTAAGTAATCAGTTTTACGACTTACGGATTCTATAACTTTTCCACCATTCGTAATTATCATATCTTTAAGCTCATCTCTTTTAATATTAAGAGTTCCAGTTATAACAAAACTTTTATCTTTAATTTTAGAGTTTTCAACAACTTTTCCTAAATATTTCATATTAAGTCCTAAGTCTTTTAATTCTTGAATTAATTGTTGATTATCAGGATTATCAAAATATTCTCTTAGACTTTTAGCAATAATAGAACCAATATCTTGAATGCTATTTAATTCTTCAAAACTTGCAGACATTAAAGAATCCATATCAACAAATTTTCTGGCAAGAATCGTTGCTGTTTTAAAACCAACATGTCTAATTCCAAGTGCAAATAAAAGTCTTTCTAAGGAATTTTTCTTAGATTCTTCTACTTCATTTAATAAGTTCTGAACACTTTTTTCTCCATATCCTTCAAGAAGCATTAACTCATTTTTATATTTCTCTAAATGATAAAAGTCAGGAATTCGTTTTACAAAGCCTAAATTATACATATCTTCAACAATTCGTTCACCAAAGCCATTTAAGTTCATAGCACCCTTAGATGCAAAGTGAATTAAAGATTCAATATGTTTAGCATCGCATTTTTTATTAACACAATAATAATTACTATCTTTTTGAACAAGTGCCTCGCCGCAGATTGGACACTTGTCAGTCATTTTAAATGGAACTTCCGTGCCTGTTCTTCTTTCGTATTTAACGCTTTCAACTCTTGGAATAACGTCCCCGGCTTTAATAATTACAACATAGTCTCCAACTCTAATGTCTTTTTCTAAAACATATTCTTCATTATGAAGAGTAGCTTTGGAGATAGTTGAACCCATGACACTTACGGGCTCTAATAAAGCATTAGGAGTTACTTGCCCAGTTCTTCCAACCGTAAAAATAATATCTTTTAATTTAGTTACAACTTCTTCTGGTGGAAACTTGTAAGCAGTTGCCCATTTTGGATATTTAACTGTACTTCCAAGTCGCATTTGGTCTTTGATATTATTAAGTTTAATAACTACTCCATCAATATCATAAGGAAGATTAGGTCGTTCTTTAGTTTTTCTTGCAATATAATCAAGAATACCTCGGACGCCATCCACAATTTCATTATTAGGATTAGTAACAAATCCTAACTTTTTCATAAATTCTAAAGCTTCATAATGAGTATTAAGATTATAGTCAAGAGGATTTGGTAAGTGATACAAGAAAGCATCAAGATTTCTTTTGGCAGCTATACTACTATCTAATTGTCTTATCGAGCCACTTGCTAAATTCCTAGCATTTTTAAATGGCTCTAACCCTTCCTTGATTCTTTCTTCATTTAATTTTTCTAATGTTTTTTTACTAATGTAAATCTCGCCTCTTACTTCAATATCAATAGGTTCTTTTAATTTTAAAGGAATCGTTTTTATAGTTTTAACATTATCTGTTATATCTTCCCCTACTACGCCATTTCCTCTTGTTGCCCCATACTTAAGCTCTCCTTTTTCATATTTTAAAGAAACACTTAACCCATCAATTTTAAGTTCACAAACATACCTTGGATTAATATTTTCTTTTTTTATCCGATTGTCAAAGGCAATTATATCAGATTCTGTAAAAACATTAGAAAGTGATAGCATCGGAAGTTCATGAGTAATTTTAGCAAAACTATCATTGACTTTCCCTCCAACTCTTTTAGTTGGTGAATTAGCATCAACCAAGTCCGGATACATCTCTTCAAGTTTTAATAATTCTTGCATTAACCTATCATATTCACTATCATCAACACTTGGATTATCTAATGTATAATATTCATAATTTAATTGATTAAGAATTTCAATTAATTCTTGCATTCGTTTTAGAGCTTTTTCTTCATTCATATATTTTCCCCTCGATTTTCGTTATATCTTTAAAATCTTCTTCAAAAGTCATTGATAAATTAGTTGTTTCCGTATTTAAAGTGTCAAGTGAATATGGTCCATAGATAGTTCCATCAACATAATAAATCATATAATATTTTTCATCTTCAAGTTTTAAACAAACAACATCACTATTGAATTTAAATTCTTTAATATTATAGTCTGTATCATTTATTTTAAATACTTCCTGGTCTTTATAAAGCATGGTTGTATTATCTATATGTCTTATCTCGTACCCATCATACAAGGAAAAGGAAAAGTTTTTATTGCTACAAGCTGTTAAAAAGAAAAAAGAAAGCAACATCACGAATAATGCAATTTTACTTCCATAAGTCATTTGGGTATTCTCCTTTCTCAATTAATTTTTGAATTTCTTTAACAACCATATCTTTATCTTCTTTATAAGTAACACCTAACCATTTAGCATTAGACTCTAAAATCTTAACTTTTCTGTTATTTTTAATCTCGCTAAAGACAACATCAGGAATTAGATACTCAGATTTTAGTAAATTGTCTTTATTAGTTTCAAAGAAATTAACAAGTCCATCCTCTAAAGCCTCAAACATTTTTTTAGTAAAACCAAAGAAATTCATTGAAACTAAAGAATTTGGCTCTACTTCAAAAGATTCTCTTCCGTCAAGTGGAGTTGCAATTATTTTATCATCTACTTTTTCAATTGATGACTCAATTATATTAGTTAAATAACCATTTTCACTTTCACAAACTCCTCTTTTAACACTACCATTTTCAGTCATCGTATTAAATACTCTAAAAGCAACCATAGAATAGCAATCAGGATCATTACTATTATCAAAGAATTCTTTAATTTTTAGATAAGCATCCCTTCCATAAAAATCATCAGAGTTAATCATGACAAAGTTTGAGTCAACAACCTTCCTTGCAGATAAAACAGCATGAGCAGTTCCCCAAGGTTTTACACGTTCACTTGGAACTATAACCCCTTCTGGTACATTATTTAAATCTTGAAATGCGTATTGAACCGGAATTTTCCCTTCAATTCTTTTTCCAACCGTTTCTCTAAATAATTCATAGTTTTCTTCCTTTATAATGAAAACTACTTTCGTAAATCCTGCTTGAATCGCATCATAAATAGAATAATCAAGCAAGAATTCTCCATTAGGACCTATTGGTTCAACTTGCTTTAACCCTCCAAATCTTGAGCCCATTCCAGCCGCTAGTATTACTAATGTTAATTCTTTTTTCATAATTCATCACACCTTTCTTAAACTTTTATGACTATAAATTAACGTCTTTATACCATATGGTAATTTAAATGCAATCTTAAGTAATGTTCTTTTAGGGTCTTTTTTATTAGGAATAATTTCAACAACTCTTCCTGCCCCAAAGTTTTCATGATAAACAAAGTCTCCAACCTTATAATCCATTTCTTTTTCTTCATAAGTATCACTTAATTTAACTTTGTTATCTTTATTATAACACATTTTCTCATCATTGTTTGCAATTACTTTTATTCCAACATCATCAAGTAAATCATCATCTATTTCTTTTATAAACCTGCTAACCGGATTCATCTGGTCACTTCCATATAAAAGCCTAATTCTCGCATTTGTTATAAAAAGTTTTTTCTTGCATCTTGTAATTGCAACGTAGCAAAGTCTTCTCTCTTCTTCTATCTCTTCACTTGAAAATAAAGAATTAGCATGAGGGAAGATGTTTTCTTCCATTCCAACTAGAAAAACATAATCAAATTCTAAGCCCTTAACAGCATGAATTGTCATTAAACTAATCGCATTTTGCTCTTCCTTAACCTCCGTGTTATCACTTATTAAACTTACATTAAGTAAGAAATCTTCAAGGGAGATAACCCCTTCTTTATCTTCAAAAGTTTTAGCAACGGATTTAAATTCTTCAAGGTTTTCAAGACGAACCTCAGCATCAAGTGATTTTTCATTCTTGTATTCAGCTTTAATTCCACTTTTCTCTAAAACAAGATCAATAAACTCCGTTAAAGGCATCGTATCTTTTAACTTTTTTAATTCTTCAATTGTATTTTTAAATAATAATTCTTTACCACTTGTAATAGCATCATATAAACTCGTATTACCGCTAGATGCTTTAACAACTAAATTACTTAATGTCTTCTCACCTATTCCTCTTCTTGGCACATTGATAATTCTCTCTAGACTCACGTCATCATTTGAATTATGAATAAGCCTTAAATAAGCAAGTAAGTTTTTAATCTCAGCTCGGTTATAGAAATTAACTCCTCCAACTATTTTATAAGGAATATTTAATTTAACTAACATATCTTCAAAAACCCTGGATTGCGCATTAGTTCGATATAAAATAACCATATCTTTTAAGTTCACATTTTCACTCATTAATTCTTGAATTTTCGATGTTACAAACTTAACTTCATCAAGACCAGAACTTGCTCTATAATAACTTATTTTATCACCAATATCTAAATTAGAAAATAAATTTTTTTCTTTTCTATTAACATTATTTTTAATAACACTATTAGCAGCTTTTAATATAGTTTTTGTACTTCGATAATTTTCTTCTAAGTTAATTATTTTAGCATTCTTATAATCTTTTTCAAAATTTAATATGTTTTTGTAATTTGCTCCTCTAAAGCCATAGATTGCTTGATCAGCATCTCCAACACTACAAATATTTTTATATTTACTTGCTAATAATTTCGTTAATCGATATTGAGCTTCATTAGTATCTTGATATTCATCAATTAAGATATATTTAAACTTTTCTTGATAACTTGCTAAAATATCAGGACGATTAGTAAATAATTTAATAGGTAAAATTAATAAATCATCAAAATCTAGGGAATTATTTTTATTTAAATCATCTTCATATCTTATATAAACTTCTGATACAATTTTATCATATTCAGTTAAAGCCTGTTTTTTATAATCAAAAGATGATGTTAACTCATTTTTTAAACTACTTATTTTATTTCTAATTCCCCTAGGATTATATTTATCAGTATCTAAATTCATACTTTTTAGAATCTTTTTAATAATTGTTAAAGAATCATCACTATCAAAAATAACAAAATTTTTATCATAACCTAAATATTCGTAGTTTTCTTTGATTATTCGGAGTCCAAAAGAATGGAAGGTTGATATTTGCATCCATCTTGCCCTATTTCCAACTAGTTTAATAATTCTCTCTCGCATCTCACTTGCTGCTTTATTTGTAAATGTTATTGCTAAAATATTATCTGGGTCAACACCATTCTCGATTAAATAAGCAATCCTTGTTGTTAAAACTCTTGTTTTTCCACTTCCTGCACCAGCCAAAACTAAGAGAGGCCCATTTATATATTCAACAGCTTCTTTTTGTTTATCATTTAATTTTTCTAATATATCTATATCCATAATAAGTACCTCTTAATAATTGTAACAAATAACTAAAATAAAGTCTATCAAAAGACAAAAATTTTTACAAAAAAAATTAAGATAAATTTTATCTATCTTAATATTTATATTTACTATTTTTTCTCTCTTCTCTTGCAATATCTCGCTCCTTTATAGTTTCTCTTTTATCATAATTCTTTTTTCCCTTACATAACCCAAGTAATATTTTAACTTTATTCTTTTTAAAATATAATTTTAAAGGTATTAAAGTTAATCCTTCTTGCCCTATTTTATCATTTAATTTCAAAATTTCTCTTTTATGTAAAAGGAGTTTCCTACTTCTTCTTGGATCATGATTAAAAATATTTCCTTCTTTATATTCTGCTATATGAGCATTAACTAAATATACTTCATTTTTTCTTATAATTGCATAACTATCTTTTAAATTAACTTTCCCAAGTCTAATAGCTTTAATCTCAGTTCCAGTTAACACAATACCAGTTTCTATTTCTTCTAAAATAAAGTAATTATATTTAGCTTCGCGATTAACAACTTCCATTTAACCCTCCAAACTTCGAACACTAACCTTATCGGAATAAGCTTTGACAACTTTACTATATTTATCATAATAAGACTTGTAACCATTTAAAATATTATTATTAAGTTCATGATATGGATAAACTATAAAGCCATTGTATCTTGCTGTATAAATTAAGGTTCCTTCGATATTATCAAAAGAAATTGTCGTTTTACCATGATACTCTTCTTTTTTGATATCCAAAGATAACATAAGCCCGGTTAATCTTTCAACGCCAACTTGACTTGAGATAAAGTTACCTAAAGAATAAATTACTAAAGTATCATCTATATATTCAACGGGTTCAATAACATGAGGATGCGTTCCAATTATAAGGTCAACTCCAAGTGATGCTAAATACTTAGCAATTTCTTTTTGTTCACTTGTTGGATAGGTAACATACTCCGTTCCCCAGTGCATAGCAACAATTAATAAATCAACTTTATCCCGATAGTTTTCAATTTCTTTTTTTACTAAATCTTTATCATAAACATTAACTAAATATTCTTTACCACTTGGAACAATTAACCCATTAGTATAGGTTGTATATGACAAAAATCCATATTTAATTCCATTTATTTCTTTAACGATAACCTCGTCTCTCTCGTCAAATGATGAATAAGAGCCTCGAGCTAAAATTTGGTCTTTCTTGGTATTCCAATAATTCCTAGAATTTAAAACTCCCTTTTCTCCTCGATCAATTGTATGGTTAGTTGCAAGGGATGTAATATTAAACCCAGCATCAATAAACGCATCTCCAACTTCATATGGTGAATTAAATAAAGGGTAAGTTGAAAGACCTAATTCCGTACCTCCTAAAATGGTTTCTTGATTGTAGTACGCTAGATCATAAGGTTCTGTTATTTTTTTAATATGTTCAAGCATTGGTTTAAAATCATAACCATTATAATTAGCATATTTATGAGCTGTTTCATAAACTGTTCCATGAATTAACGCGTCCCCAACCATCACCATACTTGCTTTACTTTCTTTTTTAGTATCAATAGTTTTATAAACAACATCAATTTTTCTATTTGCAACACTTTCTTCTCTTTGTAAATATAAACCAATTACTGACGAGATTACTACTAAAAGTGTTAACAAAAGAAAATTACGAATGTTTCGTCTTAACTTTCTGCTTTTCCTTCTTTTCATCCTTTTCACCCTTTTCTAATATAAAATCAATTTGTCTTAAATCTTTATTTGCATCTAAAACTTTTATTTTTACTTTGCTTCCAATTGTATATACAGTATGTGTTCCAGCCTCAATTATCGTTTCTGTATTTGCATCATATATTAATTTTGTATCCCCATCTAACCTAATCATTCCTTCAATTAGTTTCTCGGGTAGCATTACAAACATTCCAAATGAGGTAATTCCAGAAATTATTCCTTCGTATGTCTCTCCAATATGAGACTCCATATATTCAGCCATTTTCATCTTATCGACTTCTCGTTCACAATCAATACTTGCTCGTTCTCTTTCACTAGATGTTAGACAAATCTCATCTAAAACACTTTCAAAATGGCTAATTTTTTCATTTGTGACCCCATCACTTTTAAAGAAATATTCTCTTAAAAGTCTATGGGTTGTTGTATCTGGATATCTTCTAATAGGAGATGTGAAATGCGTGTAATCTCTTAAGGCAAGTGCGAAATGACCAATATTATTAGTCTGATATTTAGCTTTATCCATACAACTTAGCATTAAAGTTGCAAGTATTTCATAAGCTTCACTATCCTTTAATTTATCAAGTATTCTTTGAATCATTTTTTGATTAATATTTCCATTTAAATTTTCTTTAATTCGAATTCCAAGTAGCTCAAGCCGTTTTATAAATGTTCTTAGTCTTTCAACATTCACATCTCCATGAACCCGATATATTCCAGGTAATCCCATATTGTCGATGTAGGACGCAACACACTCATTTGCAACAATCATAAAGTCTTCGATTAACTTTTCACCAATCCCCCGATATCTTTTCTTAATATCTAAGACATTCCCATCATCATCAACAATAATTTTTGCTTCATCAACATCAAAATCAATATAACCTTGATTTATTTTTCTTTTTCTAAGGATATCCGATAGCTCCTTCATCTTCTTTAAAGTCGGAACGAATTCTTGATATTTAGAATCAACAATACCTCTTTCTAAAATATCATTTACTTTATTATAAGTCATTTGAATTCTTGATCTGATAACTGATGGAAAAATTCTGTAATCAACAATTTTGCCATTTTTATCTATTTCCATAACACAAGAAATACTTAATCTATCTACATTTGGATTTAATGAACAAATCCCATTTGATAATTGATGAGGAAGCATTGGAACTACTCTATCTGCTAAATATACGCTTGTACCCCTCTTCCTTGCTTCCAAGTCAAGTGGCGAATTCTCGTTTACATAATAACTAACATCTGCAATATGAACTCCTAATTCATAGTTACCATTTGAAAGTTCTTTTAAACTAATTGCATCATCAATATCCTTAGTGTCATCCCCATCAATTGTAAATATTTCCATATCCCTTAAATCTGTTCGACCTTTTAAATCAGATTCTCTAACCTCACTTGGAATGGTTTTTAACTCCTTAATAACATTTTCAGGAAACTCTACATCAAAATCATGTTCAGCAAGAACAGCTATAATATCAATTCCTGGATCATTCTTATGTCCAATTCGTTTTTTTAAAATTGCTGTTGGCATCTTCTTTTTTAAATTATTATTTAAAGTAATGGTTATTAAATCTCCTGAAACTAACTTAGAAACTTCTTCTCCTTCTAACAATAACTTCGTCATTTTATTATCATTATTTAAGACACAAAACCAAACATTATTTTCAACTACTACTTCAGCAACTTTCGTTTTAGGATCTCTTTTTAAAACTTTTAAAACTTTTCCTTCACATTTACTAGTATTAGTTTTACCTCTTGTTATATTAACTAAAACTAAATCACCATCCATCGCTCCATTTCGATAACTACTAGGAATAAAGATATCATCACTTAAATTAGCAACACTTACAAATCCATATTCACCCTTTGTTTCTTCAAATATTCCTTTATACATATTTTTAGAAAGATCAGAATCAACAAAATTCATATATCTTCCATGTTTTGTCATATATAAATCGTATTCCGCTTCCATTTCTCTTATTATACTTATTATCATGCTATCCATATCTTTTGAATACTTTAAACTTTTAATAATCTCAATTGTATCCCTGGCCTTCTTATCACTTAATAAAGTTGTTATTTCTTTTTTTATTTCATCTTTCATAATCCACACATCCTCTTAATAAGTATAACACGTATATATTAAGAAGTAAATTACGTTTTAGTATTTTTATTTTTTTATTTTTTATAATTACTTAATATTTTTTTCAAAATATTTATTTAAATATTCTTTTTCATCTTGAAAATTTATATAATGATTTCTTTCTTTATATAATTTATAAATACTATTACTAATACTTATCTTTTTATATTTAAAATCATATAAATATCTTTCTAATAAAAATTTCTTATAATAATATTTAATATCTTTTAAACTTTTAATTATTTTAAATATTAAAAATATACACATTAAAAATAAATTAAAATTATGATAATTAAATAAACAAAATAAAATTAATAAAATAATACTTATTATCGAAATACTTAAAGTTATATAAAAACTTTTTAAATAAGTAAAAAATTTATCTAAAATTAAATTAAGTAATCTTCCTCCATCAAGTGATAATATAGGAAGTAAATTAAATGTTAAAATAGTTAAATTATATGTTTTAATATAACTATATTTAAAAAAATAATTTAAAATAATATAAGTTATTATTTGAAATATTGGTCCTGCAAGTATAATTAATATTTCTTTATTAATACTTCTATTTTCTTTAGTATCAAATAAAGTTAAGCCTCCATATGGATAAAAAGTAATACTTTTAATTTTCCATTTAAATATAATTCCAACTATTGCATGCCCCATTTCATGACAAAATAAAAGAATAAAGATAAATGTAAATTCTTTAAATAAACCTGATAGTAATATTAATAATAAAAATAAATAAAACGTATTATCAAACTTAATTTTTGATATAATCTTCAAATTTTAAATATTCCTGATTCTTTTCAAAAACTAAATATAAATTACTATCTTTGGTTTCTCCTAAAAAGTTACCTTTAGTAACATAATCATACATTTTAACACTTACATTATCTAAATTACCATACCAAATATCAACACCATCTATTCCTTCTATAATAACTGAATTACCATAGTTATCCATTTCACCTGTAAAAACAACAATTCCACTTTCTATAATTGGCACTAAATATTTATTATTAACTTCTAATTTATAACCATCATGATAAATATTATAGTTTTTATATTCTAATTTTTCATTAAATACTTCTTCTGTGTCTTCCATTTTATAACTAGGTAAAATCTTACCAAAATATTTATTATATAAATTATTAATATAAGCAAATGAGATATTATCTTTAAATACTTTATCTTCCATGAATGTTTTAAATTTAGGATTCTTTTTCATTAATATTAAACAAGTCATAACTAATATAAAACATATTAATAATTTACTTAAGATACTAATTAATATATTTTTCTTAGGTTTAGTTTTCGTTTTCATAAACTTACTAACATTATTATCCATACTATTCACCAGTTAATTATATTTTTAATAATAAGAAAAAAGACTAATTAATAGTCTAAATTTCTAACGCATATGGACTTTCAGAAGTGCCATCACCTTCTATAATTTTAACTTCTGATTTTAGATATAGACAAGGACGTACTGCTCTGCCCCAATAATTGTAACTTATATTCACACTACTAGAACTCGCCCAAGAAAGTACACTATAAGAAGACCAATAGTAAGGAGATAATAGCCATTCATCACTATTATGATTGGCATTATTATGAAGCCAACTTGTAGTGCTTCCATCTTTATAACCTTGCATATAAGTATTCCAATAACTATTACTTAGTGAATATCCATAATCGCTTGGATATAACAAAGATATTTTGCCATTCCATGTTGCACTATTGCCCATCCAAACATCACCGCCACTACAACTATCATTACAGCTTTTGTTTCCTCTTTCGTGTATATAAGAATTTATAGTAGTATCAGTTTCACTCACAACATTTCCTAAATAATATTTTGCTTCTGCTATCATGGTTTTGGCGTTTTTACTCAAATAACTCATATATCCATCAATTGCCGATTTTGTTTCTTTATTACTCCCTGCATTCAACCAATATTGTAGTCCTCCTGTTGCCCAATTATTTTTGTCACTATCTGTTCCAGTAATATAATTCCAATATGCATAATTACCACTACCTATTTTATAAATAGTACTATTAACTTCAAATGTTTCAGGAAATATTCCACTTAATATTTCATTTTTAACTATTTTTAAATGTTCATATCCTTCTTCGTCTTTAAATACTCCAATTATTCTCCATACATCACAACTATCTGCATTTTGGCGTTTTCCATCTTCACAATTGAAATATACATAGTTATTTATATCCGGTCCACTATAACGATATTCTCTGATATTACTACTTTCAGTAATTACTTTAGAATTACTTTTTGTAACACCAATTATTCCTCCTGTAGCACCTAATGTATCTTTTATTACTTTAGTTGCTATTTCTCCTTTAACAGGCATTTCATCTAAGGTTGTTATTTTTAATTTAATATCTGATTTTACAGTCTTATGAAAATAAGCATAACTATAATTTCTAATTGTTAGAATTATATTATTTATACTTAATATTCCTAGTACTAAGACTATTACTTTACATATTCTTCTTTTTCTTTCATAACTATTCATATATTTTTCCTCCTAAAACACAAAAAAACGACATAAGAGTATAGTCACAAAACTATACTTTCATGTCGTATTTATAGTTATTTTATTATTTTTATTTTGTATTAATTTTAGTACGCCCCCCCCCAGTTATCATATTGTTAACATATTTTCTTGATACATTTAATATTCTAGCCATGAGAGTCACATCCTTTCTTATTTTAATCAATCATACCATGATTTATGAACTTTAGCAACTACTAATTTTTCTAATTTTACAATAATTTACAATTATTCTCCAATATTTAATTCTAATTTAGTTTTATCTTTAAATTCTTGAATTATACTACTAACATCATGTAATTCTTGAACTTTAACTTCAACTCTATTATCTTTAGAAATATAAGATGGATTTTTTACTTTAACTAAATTATATTTAAGAAGTAAATTATCTAATAAATTAAATATCATATTAATATTAGGACTAGTATTAAGTTCAATCTTATAACCAATATCATCTTCTAAATCCTTAATATCATCTTCATATTTTAAACCTATTTCATAAGTTATAAATGATAAAACTATATTACCATTTTTTAAACTTTTTTTATAAGGTTTATCCTCTTTCTTACTAAAGAAATCATCAATATAGGCTAAAGCCATATTTTGTTCTAACTTCTCTCCTTTTTCAATATTTTTTAAATTAATATTATTGCTATTTTCTTTTCTTTCCGTTAAAACTAACTCTATATCATAACCAATTCTTTTAGTAATTTCTTTTGTATCCTTTAATTCATATACTTTAACTTTAAATTTATCATCAATTGGTAAATAGGATATTTTATCAATATTATCATAACCTAATATTTCTTTAATAACAGCTTCACAAGCTAAATTATTAATATTATCATTTTTAATAACTTTGAAATTAGTGTCCCTCTCAAACTCTTCAGCAATTAAATTAAAATTATCATCAATTACTCTTGGAAAATCAAATGTTAAAACGATTTTTTTATCATCTAAATAATAACTTATTTTTTTATAAGGATAATCTTTAAATTTTAATTTAATAATAGTTTCTAAATCTTGGCTATTTACTTCTTTAGTTTCTTTTATATCTAATTCATTTTGAATTTTAAATAAGAAAAATCTTTTATTATCTTGAGTAAAATAAGGTGAAGCAATTAATTCTTTTGTAAAGTTTTCAATTTCATCAATAGTTTCTGGTTTAGCATAATAAATATAAGCTAAATCTTCTTTGGTAAATAAACGTTCTTGATATTTATCTTTAATAAATTCATAAAAATCTTTTAAGTTTTTATCACCATAATATAAGTATTCTAATTTATAATCAATTTGTTTTCTTGGGTTCTTTATTTCTAAATTTAGGAGTTCTCCAACACTAGGAGCATAAAGATTAAAGTTATTTTCTTTGGTAATCTCTCTTGCAAACTTTGTTATTACATCCGTATCACCATGTCCTAAAATAATACTTTTAGGTTTTAAACTTGTAAATAAGCCCATGATTTCTTGTTTATCAGCATGAGCCGATAAGCCAACTTTTTCTATATTACATAAGACATTATAAATTTTTTGATTTAATTCTATTTTCTTATCTTCTTTATCTAATAAGTTTAAAAGTTTACTACCATTTGATTCTTCATCTTGATATCCTGTTAGAATAATTGCATTTTTAGAGTCTCCTACAATACTTTGAGCATAATATTCACTCATACCCCCAGTTAACATACCACTTGAGGCAACAATTATAAAAGGCCCCTCTTTCAAGAATATTTTTTCTCTTTCTTCTTTTGTATCAACTCTAATTATTTCATCATTATAAAAAGCTTCTTGCCCTTTTAAGATCCTTTTTCCTAATGATTCTTTTAAATATAAAGGATTTTTTAAGAAAACTGTATTAATGTTTCTAACCATTCCATCAACATAAACTTTTACTTTAGGTAGTTGTTTTTTATTAAAAGCCCGTTTTAGAATTAATAATACTTCCTGGCTTCTTCCAAGTGCAAAGACAGGAATTAATACTTTTCCACCCTTCGTGATAGTTTCATTGATTGTCCTAATTAATCTTTCTTCTTCTGCTTCTCTATTTGCATGTAATCTATCTCCATAAGTTGCTTCACTTATAATAACATCAGGTCTTAGTTTTGGTATACTCATTCCACTTACAGTTAAAGCTTTGGTAATTGAAAAGTCGCCTGTATAAAATATACTTCCTTCTTTTCCTTTAATATAAATAGCACTTGCTCCTGCAATATGACCAGCCATATAGAAAGTAACTTTGATAGTGTTAGTTAAACTAATTTCTTTTTGATAAGGCACAAGTTCAATCCTGTTAAACATTAATTCAACTTTATTTTCATCATATAAAGGAATTTCTCCTTCTTGATAATTCATGATTTTAAGAGAATCAGAAAGCAAGACATGGGCTAATTCCATCGTCATTTTATTCATATAGATTTTGGCACTTGGGTACTCACTACTAATAATTGGCAGAGAACCAATATGGTCCATATGAGCATGTGATATTAAAATTGCATCAATTCCACCTATTTCTTGAATAGAATTAAAGTCTGGTAATTTATCTTTATTACTTTTTTGTCTAATTCCAGAATCTAATAATATTTTGTAATTATCAATTTCAAGCAAAATTGAACTTGCTCCAACTTCTCTGGCTCCTCCTAAATAAATTAATTTCATTTTTTAACCTCTTTTAACTTTCTTTTTAATTCTTCTAAAGCAAGTCGCCTTGCACTTACTTTATTTTTTTCAGATGGTAAAAGCTCTGCTAAAGTCTTACCACTTGGTAGTTCAAAAATAGAATCAAACCCAAATCCATTTTCTCCTCTAGGATACTTAGTAATCACTCCCTCGATTACTCCTTCAGAATCTATTAAGTTCTCTCCATCATAATAAACTATACTACATATTACTTTGGCATTTCTATCTTTATATTCATTAGTTTTTTCAATTAAATAATTATTTTTTTCTTCATCAGTTTTATTTTCACCTAGGAACCGATTCGTTAACACACCTGGAAAACCACCTAAAGCATTTATACAAAGTCCTGAATCATCTGAAATAACTGCTTCTTTTGCTATTTCATAAATCTCTAAAGCCTTCTTTTTTGCATTCTCTAAAAAAGTATCTTTATCTTCAATTACCTCAATATCTATATTTTTATCTTCTAAAGAATAAATTTCAAAATCACTTAATATTTCTTTTATTTCTCTTAATTTATCTTTATTATTAGTTGCAACAATCATATCTAATCCTTTCCTTTTAACAATTAATTTTTCCTTCTTAAATTCATTTTAACAAACTATTTAAATAATGTCTATTATTTTATCCAAATTAAAAGAAGAAATTAATCTTCTTAATATCTTTTATAAGATAGTGTATAATCTAGTGTGTAAATTAAAAAATACATACTAGATTTTTTAATTGTTAAAAAGGAGGAAAAGAAAAT
>CANRIE010000114.1 GCA_947630585.1 uncultured Bacilli bacterium
CAAAAGCGGTAAAAGCAAAAAAATAATCCCTTCTTCTAAAAAATTAAAAAATGTCCTTGACAAAGGGTACAATTTAATTATCAAAATGGCGTTTCAATTGAAGTTCTTGCTAATGCTTTAAAAATGAAACCTTCAGAAATTGAAGAAATAATTAATAATAAAGATGCTTGAAATTATGTTTCAGGCATCTTTATTAATATCCAAAGTATATTTAAGATTAGTATTATCCCCTATTACATCATATATAGATAATTTATTATCTTCAATATTATAAGTTGCATAACCATTTATACTAATTTTTTCATCTAATATACTTTCTAATTCATTATTAACAATATCTATTTCATTATTATCTTCAATAATAATTAAATCATTAGTTAAAGGATATGAAAAATCATAAGTAGTTTGAAATTCTATTCTAATCCTACCTGTTTCCATATTAATTATTTTACCTTTATCATGACTTTCAACATATACTTCTTTTAAATCAGGATTAAGAAGTAAAGTATCTCTATTAATATCTACTGAATAATCATTAATACTAGATACATCAATAGAACCTATTTTATCAAATTCAAAATTAGTTACTTCCCTACCATTTACAATATTAAGAAAACCTAATTTATTATTTCTAATTGCAACAATTAAATTTCCAACTTGACCACTTAATTTACTATTAGTTGGATCAATTCCAATTTGTTTATAAACATTATTAATAATTATTTTACCTTGATTATCTATAATACCACTATTGCCTATTTTATCAATTACTAAAAAATAAGTTTTATTATTATATTCATAAATATTAGAATAAAAATTATATTTATCACTTATTTTGGTTTCATCTTTAAAATTATATAAAAATGATATTTTAGAGTCTAAATTTGCTTCATCAGTTATTAAAGCAATTCCCTTGTTATAATCAAGATAATGGATATTCTGATTTTCTAAAGATTCTTTACAATAATCATTTTGACAAGTGTAACTTCCAATAGAGTTGCCACTGCATACTTCTCTTTCATATTTTTTATCATCTTTAGAAATAAATTGAATTTCCCCTTCTAAATTACTACCAGGGCATAAGAATAAAGTATCTTTAGTAATTAATTTATTAACACCTTGATTACCATATTTATCATATATGTGATAAGTTAATATAAGTGCAATTACTAAGGATATAAGTCCAATAATTATCTCAGATTTCTTCATTTGAATCCCCTCCATCTAATAAATTATCATCTCTATTATTGATTTTAGCATTGGAAATTGAATCAAATTTTCTTTTAATTTTATCAGTTGTAATATTGAATGCTTCAACATCATGATTAACTGTTAAAATACTTCGAGATAACTTATCAAATCTTTCTTTAAATCTTGAAAATTCAATTCCAAGTTTATTTAATTCTTCATGAATAACACTTGTATATTTATCACGTTCAATATTTTGAATAACCATTAAAATCATCGTTAAAGTTGAAACTAAAGTTGTAGGGCCCGCAAGCCAAATTCTTTTTCTGTAAGCATATTCGACTAAATCTTGATGATGAGCATTAATCTCTGCGAAAATCGCTTCAGCCGGAATAAACATAATCGCTTGATTACTAGTCTCACCTTCAATTATATATTTAGAACTAATCGCATCAATGTGTTTTTTTACATCAACTTTAAATTGTTTAGAAGCAATCCCTCTTAACTCTTCACTTTTTTCTTTATCAACCATAATCCGGTAATTTTCTAAAGGAAACTTAGAATCAATTGCAATCATATTTAAAGGGGAAGGTGCAAACACAACCGAATCAGCAATATAATTATTAGATAAATGATATTGAGTTTTATAAAGATTTGAGTTACTTCCAAAAACATTTTCTAAAATATTATAAAGATTAACTTCTCCAAAGATTCCTCTTGTTTTTTTATCAGTTAAAATATTTTCAAGAGAGACAATATCCATTCCTAAATTATCAATTTTCTTTTGAGCTTCATCAATTTTAGTTAATCGTTCTAAGACATTTGTAAATGTTTTGTTAGTTTTTTCAAAATTTTCATCGATTTTTAAATTAACTCTTTCATTTATTTCATTTAATTTTAAATCTAATTTATCATTAACTTTATCAAAATGATTAGTCATACTTAAAGTTACTTCTTCTTTTAAATTTGAAAATTCTTTATTAATATTCACTTCAAATCTTGATAATCTTTCAATTAAATCTAAACTATTATTTTTACTATTTACTTTAATTAGTAAGATAATATTTATAATAATCCCGATTCCTACTAATATTAAAGTTACAACTTCACTTGTCATTAAGCTTCTCCAACTATAGTTATTATCATTGGTTTACATTCAGTTTCTTCATATAAGTATTTACCTAAAGTGCTTCTTATTTCTTGCTTGATAGTATTGTAATCAACATAATTATTGCTGATATTATTTTTGATAATTCTTTCTGATATAATACTAGCTTCTTTTAAAATATCCATATTATCTTTAACATAGATAAATCCTCTTGTTAGTATCTCTGGTCCAACTAATATTTCTTTCGTGTGTTTATCAAGAGTTGCTGTTACTAAAACAATTCCAGCTTCTGCTAACATTTCTCTATCTTTCAAAACTAATTCTCCAACATCACTTGAACTTTTACCATCAATTAGTATTTCATCAACTTTAACTCTTACTTCATTTACAACTAACTCACCATCAATAATTCTTACAACATCGCCATTTTGTTTTAATAAAATATTATCTTTATCAATTCCTAATTTTAAAGCTAAATTAGCATTTTCAACTTGATCTTTATAGTTTCCTTTAACTGGAAAATAATATTTTGGTTTCATCATGTTAATCATCATCATCAAGTCTTCTTTAGAGGGATGGAATAATAAATGTTCTTTATTATTTAAAGCTACAACATTTATTTTACGTTTTGCAAATTCATCCATTATCATAACCATACGTTTTTCAACACCCATATACATAGGTTCAGTTATAAAAATAGTATCATTTTCCATTAATTTAACAAATTTATCAGTTCCTCTTAAAATTCTTTCTAAATTAGCATAAGGTTTATCTTTAAAATCACTTATTAGAATAACAGTTCCTTTTTCATTTAAACTATTCAAATCCCCTATTTTGGTTCTATTAATTGTTAAGTATTTTAATTCTAAAGCTTTATAAACAACATCTTGTAAAAATTTACCCATGATAACAATCTTTCGATTAGTTTTAGATACTTCATCAAATATTTCTTGAATTCTATAAATATGAGCTGGTAAAACACTCATGATAATCCGGTTTTCATTGTCATGTAAAACACTTCTTATAAATGATGATACTCTGTGACTTGGACTTGTAAATCCTTCATGTTCAGCATACATTGATTCAGCCATTAAACATAAGACTTTTTGTTTTCCAATATAAGCAAGTCGCCCAATATCACAGGCAAAATGATTAGTCATTGTTGGATCAAAAATAAAATCTCCTGTATAAACAATTGCTCCATCTTTCGTATTTAAAACATATAATGTGCTATCAGGAATTGAATGGGTTACTTCAATTGGAAAAATACTTGTATCTCCAAAATCAATTTTAGAGTGACTCTTAATTTCTCTTAAATTAGTTGCATTTACTTTATCAACTGCAAGTTGTAATTTAAGAACTTCTAAAGTAAATTTTAAACCATAAATTGGTAAATCTGGTAATTCCATTAAAATATCTGGTAAAGCTCCATAATTAGATTCATGTCCATGGGATAAAAATACTCCTTTAACCCTTTTTATATTTTCTTTTAAATAATCATAACAAGGAATAATATAATCAATTCCAAGTAATCTATCTCTCGGATATTTAAGTCCAGCATCAAATACAAAGATATCTTTATCTACTTCAACTACATAACAGTTTTTTCCATCTTCATTTAAACCACCTAAGGCAAATATATTAATTTTACTCATCTCGTCCTCCTTCTTATAAGGCATTAAACCTGTCTAATTTTATCATTTTTTAAGTTTTAAATCAAGTCTTTTCTATTTCTCTTTCATATAATTTGCTAAATTAGCATTTTTAAAGAAAGTTCTTGCTTCTAAATCATACTTCATAATACTTATTTCTATCTTTTGACATATTAAAGTATCAGAGTTTAATAAAACTCCACTTGAAATTCCTTTTTCACAAGTAAACTTTTGGTTATTATAATCTCCCATATATAAAACATTAACATTATCACCTGTTACTCTGTAAGTATAAATTAAAGTACTATCTTTATAGTCATATGTTGCTATTAAATTAGAAGTTAATTTATCCTTATATTCAAAAGTATTTCTAATCATTTGAAAGTTATAAGAATCAAAAGTATCTTTTGTATATTCTGATTCTTTATCTATTGAAACGTAATAATTATAATCATCTTCTGTTAAACTAGAATTATATTTTTCATATAACCCATCTTGATTTAATATATAACCATGATTAATAACATAATCAACTAAATTATTTTTAGTATTATTTTTTAATACCACTTTTATTATTACCAAAATTATTACAATGGCAATAAATATAATTCCTATTTTTATATATTTTTTATTCATTTTAACCTACCTTACTTATGCTATCAATTTTATTTTTAGCAGCTTTTGTATAACCAAAAGGATCGGATGCTCCATCACTTCTTGGATGACCAAAATAAGTATATACTGCTCCCATTCTGTTATAAATAACTGTTTTATCTTTTTGAAAATTATTATGATTTTTTATAGCCTCTCCTGTATATGTTTTTCCATTCGTAACAATTTTTGAAATATCACCAGTCCAATCGTGTTCATCAACATATAATGGTATCATTCTTTGACCCTCTATTAAAACTTGTCTAACACTATTTAAAACATCTGGATTTAAGTTAGCATTTTTATAAGTTCCTTTATTAGCAGGAGCCCACCATCCACACTTTAAAACATACGTATGGATATCACCATATTTACTGCCAAATAATTCAAAACGATTTGCAATTAACGATGCTTCCCAAGCAGCTCCCTTTGCACTTCCTTGCTCTTGCTGACAAATTTTAGCTATATCTTTAAGATCACTTTCCGATAATCGATATTTCATTCCCAAAACTGTTCCATCAGGATTCACTTGATTAATTTTGTTATTTTTTAAAAGAGCCGCTAATCTTTCCTTAGTTTTTTGATATTCTGCAGTTCCTGCTTCTTTTTCCATTTGCTCTTTAAGTAATTTTTCAGCTTTCGCAAGATTAATATAAAAATCAATATTTTCAATATTTGATAAACATCCATGGTAGTCATTAGAAGTACCTGTTAAATCATCAACTATATAAATAAAATTATTAATTAAAGTTGGAGTTAAAAATACAATTATTGCTGCAACTATCCGTCTTATCGCATTATTTCTATTTTCTATCTGTTTTTGAGGATCATTTAAAAATAAATTTTTATAAAAATCAATTGCAATTTTAACAATTAAAACTATCGGAATAGCAAATCTTAATATTTGAAGAGCAGTTTGAACATATGATAAAATTCTTAAAAATAAAATATTCGTACATACTGACATAATTACCTCTTTTCATATTCTTTATGACAAAATTCTTCTAATTTACAATCCTTACAATCTGGTTTAATAGCTTTACATTTATATCTTCCAAATAAAACTAATTGTTTATGTAATTTATTCCAATTTTCTTCCTTAAATATTTTCTTTAATTTTTCTTCTATTATAACTGGGTCTTTAGTATCAACAAGTTGTAACCTGTTAGAAACTCTTATTACATGCGTATCAACTGCAAATGATGGAATATTAAATAGTTCTCCTAAAATAACATTAGCAGACTTTCTCCCAACTCCACTCATACTTTCAAGTTCTTCGTGACTTCTTGGAACTTTCCCATTAAAATCATTAAGAATCGTGTTTGTAATATTTAGAACATTAATACTTTTTTTATTATAATTCCCAATTGGTTTAATAATTTCTTTAATATCATCAATATTTGCTTTACTTAATTTTTCAAGGGTATCATATTTTGAAAATAAAACCTTAGTTACTTTATTAACCCCTTTGTCGGTTGTTTGAGCAGATAACATCACAGCAATTACTAATTCATAATCTTTATTATAATTAAGTTCACACTTAGGTTCTTTAAATAGTTCATCTAAATAACCTTCAATTTCCAATATATTCTTCTTCATCATCCAACCAATTCCAATCTTCTGTCTCAAAATCAATAGCTTCTTCAGTTTCTTCTTGCTTCGTATCTTTCTTTAAATCCTCAACAGCTCTAATCCCATTAGTTTGCCATTCAAGTAACATTTTATCAACATACTTTAAATTATATACACCCATATCAAGAGCATTCTTAATTGCTTCTTTAATTAAATCGATATTAATATTACTATTTATCCATCCCTCAATTGTTTTAATTTCAACAGAATTTAAGGTTCTTCCTAATTCATTTTCAATATAAGCATAGATGCTTTCTTCTTCCTTGTTACTCTCTGAATTAATTAAAAGTGTACTAATCTTCTCATAAAAACTATCTAATTTAATTACTTCTTCTAACATATTGTTTTCACTTTTTAAAACTTCTAAATTTAAATATCCTTTATCAGTTAAAACCGAAATATATCCCATTACTTCCATAATATCATAATTTAAATCATTAGCAATTTTTTCAGGATTAAACTCTAAATTATCTTGACGATTATAAAGATACATTAAAAAGACAAACTCATCCATTGTTAAATTTAACTCTTTTAAGTACTTTAAAATATAAAGAGGGATAACAATATTTCCGTCTCCTATTACTTTATTAAGTTTTCCTTTCATAGTATCACCTGGCAATAACTTCAAGGGAATATTTATAAGATGGCTTTTCAACTTTTTCACTATAATAAATATAAATTTTATAAGTATCAGTTTTCTTTTTATCAACTGAACTATTTAAAAGAATATCATTTTTTAAAGAATCTAAACTACCACTTTTAACTTCTTTATCATTTTTAATAATTATATAATCTAAATTACTTCTATTACCATCATCTTTAAGTTTTAAATCAAAATCAACATTATATTTACCTTTATTTTCTAAAGTAAAGATATAAGGATAAGTTTTTAAAGCCTCATCATGATTTAACTTTTCAACATTTTCTAATGTAAATTCTTTATTATCTTCAAAAGTTGCAATTAAGTTAATATTAGCATATTTTTCTTGTTCAAAATAATGAGTTACAATATATGTCATTCCACATGCAAAGATACAGAATCCAATAAAACCAATTATTTTTCCAACTAATATCCGTTTTTTCATACTATCACCTACAACCTTTGATATTCATAATTTAATTATACACCATTTTTTTATTAATTACATTAATTTTTATTTTTTTCTCGAAGTTTTTTTATTTCTTCATTTTGCATATACTCAGAATATGGCATTCTTCTATCTACAATCGTGCCATTTTCAAATATTTCTATAATTCTATTCGCAACTGTTTCATTAAGTTCATAATCACTACTTGTAAATATTATCTCACCTTTAAAGTTATTTAATCCATTATTTAGGGAAGTTATACTTTCAAGGTCTAAATGGTTAGTTGGTTCATCAAGAATTAAAACATTAGGATTTTCTAGCATCATCTTTGATAACATGCATCTTGCTTTTTCTCCTCCCGACAACACATTCACGCTTTTAAATACATCATCACCTGAAAATAGCATTCTGCCAAGAAATCCGCGGAGTACCTCGATATCATCAATTTTTTTAAATTTTTGAAGCCATTCAAGAATGTTCTCACTTCCTTTAAAATACTCAGTATTATCACTTTCAAAATAACTAACGCATGAGTTTACACACCATTTAAATTCTCCACCTGTATATTTTTTCTTTTTAGTTAGTACATCAAAGAGTAGTGTTTTAGCTATATTTGACCCAATTACTAAAATTTTATCATCTTTTAAAATACTAAATGATATTTTATTAAGAATTTTTTTATCGTCAACTTGAACTGTTAAATTAGTAACATTTAAAACTTCTCTACTATTGCCTTTTTCAAATTTAAAATCAATATAAGGATATTTTCTTGATGAAGGAACAATTTCATCAAGTTCAATTTTTTCTAATATCTTCTTCCTTGAAGTTGCTTGTTTACTTTTAGAGGCGTTAGCACTAAATCTTGCAATAAAATCTTTTAATTCTTTAATTTTATCTTCTTTCTTACGATTAGATTCTTTAATTTGTTTTTGTAATAATTCACTTGATTTTCTAAAGAAATCATAGTTTCCAGCATATAAAGTCATTTTATGATAGTCAATATCAACTGTATACGTGCAAACGTTATTTAAAAAATGTCTATCATGACTTACAACAATTACACAGTTTGGGTAGTTAATGATAAATTCGGATAACCAGTTAACTGCTTCAATATCTAAGTTGTTAGTTGGTTCATCTAATAAAAGAATATCAGGGTTTTGAAATAAACTTTTAGCAAGTAATACTTTAACTTTAAGATTGTTTTCTAACTCTTTCATCTTTAAGTAATGTAATTCATTTTTTATTCCTAAATTAGCAAGTAATAAACTTGCTTCACTTTCGGCTTCCCAACCATTTAATTCCATAAACTCGGCTTCCAACTCACCTAGCCTAATTCCGTCTTCATCAGTAAATTCCGTATGAGAATAAAGTTCATCTTTTTCGCATCTTATATCATATAATTTTTTATTCCCCATAATAACAACATCGATAACAGTATAGTCATCATATTTGTAATGATCTTGTTCAAGAACTGAAATTCTCTCATTTTTAGGAATTATTATTTCTCCTGTTGTTGTTTCAAGATCTCCATTTATAAGTTTTAAAAATGTTGATTTTCCACTTCCATTAGCTCCAACTAATCCATAGCAATTGCCATCTGTAAATTTTAAATTAACATTTTCAAATAAAGTTTTTGTTCCAAATCTTAAGGATACATTATTAACTGTAATCATACTATCTTCCTTTCAAACTACTTAATTTTATCATATCTTAATCTAAATGCCAAGAATAGTTTTCTTTTTTTCTAAAAATTCTTGCTAATCTAACTTAATTATTTTATAATTTTCATGGAGGCATTTATGAATGATTGTTTATTTTGTAAAATTATAAGGAAAGAAATTCCTAGTGAAGTTATTTATGAAGATGATAAAGTTTTAGTATTTTTGGATATTAATCCAACTACTAATGGTGATACTTTGATTATTCCTAAGGAACATTGTCTTGATATAAGCAAGGCTCCAGATGATTTAAATTTACATATTTTAAATATTATTAATAAACTTTATCCTCTTTATAAAGAAAAATTAAAATGTGATGGATTAACTTTAACTACTAACTTAGAATATGCTGAAGAAGTTAAACATTATCATGTTCACTTTATACCACGTTATAAGAACGATGAAGTTAAATATTTATCTAATAAAGATATTTTAAAAGATTTAAAAGACATCAAAAATATCTTAACTAAATAAGACGAGTAAATCTACTCGCTTATTTTTTATTATAATCTTCAATAATATTATTTTCTTAGCATTTTTTAGTCTTAAATCAATAATTTCTTACCTAACATCCATTACTTCTATAATTTGGACATATTAAGCAAACATTATACTTAAGATCATAATTAACTCCTTTATCAGGATTTCTTGTAACCTTAACATAACTAGAATCACAGTTAGCACCCCCCCTAGGATCTTTTAAAGTACTAAATGATGAATCATTACTCTTTAAATTTGAATATTTTACAATTACTGATCCATAAACACTTGGCATTTTAACTTTATTAGGATCGTGATTAGAATCAGTCATATCGTCTAAAAAATAATTCTTCGTTGCTGATAATAAAGTTGCTTCATAATCCTTATAGACTTTAAGTTGGGCATTATTAACAATGTAAGTAACTGATGTAACGGCTATTCCAGCAAGAATTGCAAGTACTACAATAACACTTAATAATTCAATTAAAGTAAATCCTTTTTTCATATTCATTTCCTCTATTATTAATATACCATTTTTTTTATTTTTTTTAAATACCTAAAATTTAATTTCTACCTGATTTAAATCAAAAATAATAGTTTAATAATCAACATTTAAATAATATATCATATAATTAATCGAGGTGATTATGGATACTTATACAGTTTTAGAAAATGATAATTTATATGATATAGCTAAAAAATTTAATACTGAGGTTGCAATTTTAAAAATTCTCAATAACTTACAATCTAATATTTTACAAATAGGACAAGTTTTAAAACTTCCAACTTCCCTTGCTAATCAAGCACTTGCAAGTGATTATTTAATATATACTATAAAAAAGGGCGATACATTATATAATATAGCTAAAAAATATAATATAACTTTAGAAGAATTAATTAATTTTAATGAACAAGGTACTACTCTTTTAAATATAGGTGAACAAATCCTTATTCCAGTTAAGAATGACAATGATAATAATGACAATAATTTAAAATATGTTGTAAAACCAGGTGATACTTTATACAATATTGCTAAACGTTATAATACAACTGCTGATATTTTAAAAAATATTAATAATTTAGATAATAATTTACTTAAAATTGGAGATATTTTAACTATTCCTGATACTAGTAATTATAAAACGTATGTTGTAAAAGATAATGATACCTTACAAAATCTTGCTAATTATTTTAAAGTTGATATCAACAATTTAAAAAAAATTAATAATTTGCTAACTGATGATATATCAATAGGTCAAATTCTCTTAATACCAAATTCAAATTAAAAAGGGAGAAGTCTAAGTTAAGACATTACTCCCCTTCTTTTTACCACATAGTTCATCAAGTGAAATATTAAATACTTCTGAATATTTATAAAGATTAGATAAAGATATCTCAATATAGGCTTTTTCATATCTAACAATACAAGATGGACTAACATTTAAAAAGTAAGCTACATCTTCTTGAGAATAGCCATTATAAAGTCTTATTTTTTTTAAATTCAAACCTAATTCTTGAAAATTTATTCCTTTTATCATATTTCCTCGTCCTTTCCGATTAGAAAGACCTAGTAAATAATCTAAGCTATAATCAAAATAATCAGCAAAAGTAACCAGATACCTAAGAGGAATAATATTTATCCCAAGCTCCCATAAAGAATAAGCACTTCTTTTAACTCCCAAAATCAAAGCCATTTCACGTTGGGAATAATCATTATCTTCACGTATATCTTTAAGTCTTTTAAAACTTATCATTATATTTACCACCACTTTGATTGTAAAATTATAATGATATAAAGGATTATATTTGCTATTTTTAGTTATTAAGAATGCTATTTAAAGTTATATACGAACATATTTATTTTTTAGTCTTTCCACATAACTCATTTATAGATATGGAAAATTCTTTAGAAAATTCATAAAGATTAGCAGTCGATATTTGAATTGTACCTTTTTCATATTTAGCAACACATGCCTGACTTATTTTTAAAATATCAGCAATATTTTCTTGAGATAATTTCTTTTCTTTTCTAATTCTTTTAATATTATCACCTACAACTTTAAAATCTATTCCCGGAACTAATTGATAACTATTTTTTTGGTCAGAAAGACCTAATAAATAATCAATACTACATTTAAAATAATCAGCAAACATTGCTAAAAACTTAATTGGAATTATATTTATTCCAAGTTCCCATAAGGAATAAGCACTTCTATCAACACCTAATATCTCTGCCATTTCACTTTGCGTTAGATCGTGATCCTCCCTTATGTCTCTAAGCCTTTTAAAACTAATCATTATACTACCACCATTGATTATTTTAAAAAGAAGAACTTTAAAAATTATATTTTGCTATTTAAAGTTATTATTTTGGCTACTTTGTGTTATAATATAATCGAGGTTTAAAATGAAAGAAGTAAATGATAAGAAGTTAAATGTTAATTTTGATAATACTAAAATTTTAGAAATATTAGATATGGAACTAAAAATATATAAGTTAAGGTTAGAAGTTTTAGAATTAGAAAAACCTTATTGGTTTCAAAAAGAAAAATTGAAAAATTATGTGAAAAAAAAAGAAGCTATTGAAAATAAAATCAATAGTTTAAAATTTTTATATAATAAGGAAATGTTTTTTTTAAGTGATTTCGATAGTAAAAAAACTATTAATTAGTTTCGCAATCAATAGTTTTCATAATAAAATCATTTATTTCTTCTAATTTTGTTTCAATATCATTAAGTAATATATATTGATTCATAAATCTATCCCGATTATGATGTTCATATTTTATTTTAAAGTAAGTGTCCCCATTTAAATAATCAGTTAAGAAACGAAGAGCAAGTTCATAAGTTAGAATTTTAATTGATAAACCTAAGTAATTTATTTCTTCTTGAGTTAAGTAAGGTCCCATTTCTTCTAAATAACCTTTTAAATAAGATTCGGTTAAATCTAAATTTAAATATATCTTTTGTCTGTCAATTTCATCTTCAAAAGAATTACTACAAGCAGAACGAATGCCATCTCCTAAATCAAATAAACTAGAACCCGGCATAACGGTATCAAGGTCAATTACCGCAATTCCTACTCCACTTTCTTTATCCATTAAAATATTATTTAATTTAGTATCATTATGAGTAACTCTTAAAGGAATAGTTTTTCCTAAGGATTCAACAATAACTGAACATTCTTTAACTTTAGATATTAAATCAATGATTTCTTTTGGAAATTCATATGCCCTATTAGTAACTTTATTTTCAATACTTAAAAGTAAATCATCAAATCTTTTTTTAGTATTATGGAAATCTTTAATCGTTTCTCCTAATAAATTAGATGGAAAATCAATTAATAATCTTTGAAATAATCCAAAACTTTTTCCAGCTTGATAAGCAAGTTCTAATGAATTTTCAGAATCTTTAAAACTATCATAAGATATACAATTATCTATATAATCAAATGCTCGATAGTATTCTTTTTCTCCTTCACGATTAGTATAAGTATATAAGTTTTCACCCTTTAAAGTTTTAATAATATTTAAAGTTTTATGAATAGTATCATTATTCTTTTTTAAATTCTTTTTAATATGATTAGTAACTAATTCAATATTTTTCATAACTAAATAAGGTTCTGTAAAAACATTTGAATTAATTTTTTGAAGTAAATACTTACGTTCAACATTATTATCATTATAAGTTAAAATATAACTCTTATTAATATTCCCTTGATTGTTTTCTTCAATATGAATTAAAGTTCCTTGAAATTTAAATTTTTCAATAATCTTGTTTAATTTTTCATTCATCATAACCACCAATGGTTATTATAAAGGAAATTTTTAAAAATATCTACTAAATTTTAAAAAAATATTATTTTTTTCTAAAAAGTATGTTATAATCTTTATATATCTTGCTTGTGTGGCGGAATTGGTAGACGCGCACGACTCAAAATCGTGTATCTCTGATGTGAGGGTTCGATTCCCTCCACAAGCACCAAATTGATAGAAAACTCGGACTATTTGTTTCGAGTTTTAAAATACTAAAATATATGATATTTATTTTTAGTAAAGTGATATTATGGATTTATAATAAAACTAAAGAAATATATTTTGATAAAGATAATATCTATTTAGAAATGGAACAGGTTAAAGACATGAAAAAAAATTAAAATAAGGTTCAAACTCAATGACAGCAAGGTTTTGAACCTTTTAAAATT
>CANRIE010000115.1 GCA_947630585.1 uncultured Bacilli bacterium
ATTTTTCTTATTTCCTCATCAATTTCATGAGCTACAATATCAGAGAAGTTACGACTCTTATTATAATCTCTTCCTAAAAATACTCCTTCTGATTGATGTTCAAGTTGAACTGGTCCTAAATCACTCATACCATACTCAGTTACCATTGATCTTGCAATCTTGGTTGCTTTTTCAAAGTCGTTATGAGCACCAGTTGTAATTTCTCCAAAGTTTAATTCTTCTGAAACACGTCCACCAAGTAATCCTGTAATTTGTTCTAGTAATTCGCGTTTAGTTTGTGTGTATTTTTCTTCTTTTGGAACCATCATGGCATATCCGCCAGCATAGCTTCTTGGAATAATTGTTACTTTTTGAACAACATTAGCTGAATTTAATTTTAATCCTAAAACAACGTGTCCAGCTTCATGGTAAGATACAAGCCGTTTTTCATCTTCTGTATATTTCTTACTCTTTTTAGCAGGTCCCATCAATACTCTATCAGTTGCTTCATCTATTTCACTCATTGTAATTGCATCTTTATTTCTTCTTACGGCAAGTAAAGCTGCTTCATTAAGTAAGTTTTCAAGGTCAGCTCCAGAAAATCCTGGAGTTCTTTTAGCTAAATTAGTTAACGTTACATTTTTATCTAATATCTTATTTCTAGCATGAACTTCTAATATTTCTTCTCTTGCTTTAACATCTGGTAAGTTAACGGTTACTTGTCTATCAAATCTTCCTGGACGAAGTAAGGCTGGGTCTAAAACATCAGCTCTATTAGTTGCAGCAATGATAATTATTCCTTCATTAGCTCCAAATCCATCCATCTCAGTTAGTAATTGGTTTAAAGTTTGTTCTCTCTCATCATGTCCTCCACCTAAACCAGTTCCTCTTTGACGTCCAACAGCATCAATTTCATCAATGAATATTAAGCATGGCGCATTATGTTTAGCTTGTTTAAACATATCTCTAACACGACTAGCTCCAACTCCAACGAATAATTCAACGAAATCAGATCCACTTATATAATAGAATGGTACATTAGCTTCTCCTGCAACTGCTCTTGCAAGTAAAGTTTTACCAGTTCCTGGAGGTCCTACTAATAAAACACCTTTAGGAATTCTAGCCCCTAGTTTTTGAAATCTTTTTGGATTTTTTAAGAAATCAATTAATTCTTTTAATTCTTCTTTTTCTTCTTTTAATCCAGCAACTTCATTAAATGTTACTTTCTTCTGACTATCATCTAGTTTTGCTCTACTCTTACCAAAATCAAATGATTTATTATTACCACCAACTTGTTTTGAAATAAGCACGAACATTAATATTCCAATTAAAACAATCGGTAAGAAATTAACAATAACTAAAAGCCAAACACTACTATTAGGATCACTCTTAGTATCCATCTTAAAATCATATTTATCTTGTTCTTCAACTATCTTTTTAATTATTTCTTCTGAAAGTGGTACTCTTACTTTAAAACTTTCATTATCTTTATAATCTTTTAATTTACCAGTAACATCGTATACTCCACCCTCAATACTAGGTACAACTGTTAATTCTTCAACTTTATTATTATTTAATTCTGATATAAATTCATCATATGTAAATTCATGTAATTTAACATTAAATACATTAAAGAAATAAACTATTCCAAGCATTATTACTAATAATACAACGTATGGTAATACTCCTTTTCTTATATCTTTTTTATTCATAAAATTTTTCCTCCTCACAAACATTTAAATATTATATCACATTTTTCTCTATTTTGACTATCAAATTTTGATTTTTTTAGGTTTGGAACCCAAATTACTTTATCATTGCTATCAACAACAACAGGATAATTTTTTCTGTCCTCTCGGCTTATCTTTTTATCAATAAAAATATCACTTACTTTTTTAACACCACTAGTCCCTTTTAATTCTATTACATCACCATCATGTTTATTTCTCACGTATAAAGGTAATTCTATCATAGAACTTTCAAGATGTAAAGTATCATTCCCATTTTCTTTACCATCATATTTAATAAATTTCATTCCATTAGGTAAAACTAATCCATCTTTTAATTCTAATTTATACTCTAATTCTTCATTTTTTTCTTTAAATACTAAATAATCATAGTCAACAATTACTAATATCCCTCCAGGTAAATTAATTCTACTACCACTTTTATTTTTCTTAATTAACTCTAAAATTATATCAATGTGTTTACTTTCAATTTTATTTAAATCGGTATAAATTACCATTAATATACTCTCTAATACTAATTTTTGAATAAAAATATCTAACTCACTAAATAAACGAATATCTATTTTATTATCTTTATAGACTTTGTTATAACTATCATTTACTACATTTTCAATATAATTACTACAATCTCCTATTAAATTGCTAAACTTTAAAAATTTTAGATGAACATTTTTATTCTCTTCTTTTAAAAATGGTAATACATAATGTCGATATCTATTTCTCGTGTATTTATCTGAAAAATTACTTTTATCAATTCGATAAGGAATATTATTAGCTTTATCAAAGTTTTCAATTTCTTCTTTAGTTAAATATAAAAGTGGTCTTACAATTAAATAACTTTCCATATTACTAATTAAAGATATTCCTTTATACCCACCAAGAGTTGATCCTCTAACTAATCTCATTAATATGGTTTCAATTAAATCATCACCATGATGCGCAGTCATTAAATAAGAAGCACCATATTTATTTATTAAATCTTGATAAAATTTATACCTAATTTTTCTAGCTTCTGAATGAAAATTATCTTTTCCATAATTTTCTATTTTCATACTTTCAAATATTACTTGAGCATCTTCACAATACTTCTTTAAAAATTCTTCTTCTTCTTCACTTTCTACCCTTTTATTATGATTAATATGAGATACTATAATAGTAAATCCTAGCTTACTCCTTAACTTTAAAAGAACTGCCAATAAACACATAGAATCAGGTCCGGCACTAACCCCAACTACAACTTTATCATCTTTATTTAATTTAATTTTATTTTCTAATAAATCTATAACTAAATCCATTAACTTCACCTTTTCAAGTATTGTACTAAAATTATCAAAATTTAGCAAGCAAATAACGAAAAAAAATAGATAAATTTTTATACTCACTTATCTATTTATTTTATCAAATTAATGAGGGGAATTACAGACTAATTTTTTTATATTTTGGTTTGGTAGTAAATATAATTCTATTAAAAGGCTATTTTTCCCCTCATATATAATATACACGGATTTGAAGTCATTTTGACAACCTTTTTTATATTTTTTTCTAACTATATTTTATAAGCATTTGCGCATAAAAAAAGGTGATTTCACTCCACCTTTGTCAAATTGTGTAAACTAAATTTTCCTTAATAACCCCATCTTTCGAGCCTAAAATTAACATCATAAGTCCGTCCTAAGGCTTTAACTTCTGCTTCGCTATTATAAAGTAAATCCATTGTAAGACCTTTAATTGCACTTCCTCTATCAAGAACTATACCATAAAAATCCCCATCAACATTCTTATAATTACTTATTTTTACAATACTTCCACAAGGAATACTAGGATCTGCTGCTAAAATTCTAATTTTACCATATTTACTATCTTCATAATAAATATTTCCATTTTGCACATTTTGATAAGGACTACATCCTAATTTACCACTGCAGCCAACACAATCAGGCCCATATCCTGTTAAAGTTCCTGTGAACTCTATCTTTTCATTCTTATGGGTTTCAATATCAAAAACTGATGACACTTTAACAAATTCATCGTAATTTTCAATACTATTAGTCCCTTCAATCGGCATAATTCTTGATGCTTCAACTGACTTAATCGTATTAACATTACTAACAACTATTCTATTTTTATTATCAGTAGTTGCTATTAATAATAATATAAAAATGATAAATAATAAAGTTCCAAAATAAGTAGTCAAAGAATTGATTTGCTTTCTACTTCTTTTCAAAGTAAACCACCTCTTATTGTATAAATAATATATCACTTAATTTTAATTAAGTCAATTTATTAACAAATAATTTTATATTTTTTTCGTATTAACATCATTTTTATTATTTAACTAAAAAGAAAAAAAGTAAACATAACTCTAGCTATATTTACTTGATAAATTTTCATTTAATTTAATTTTCTACTTTATGGCAACCTTCAATATCCGATAAATCTTCATTACTATATACCGTAATAGTACTATGCATGGGGTGGCGGTTATCTTCTATTGCTAGAAAAGTGCCATTGAATCCAATACCATCATATTGTTGACGTAGCTTAGGTATAACACACTTACAGCCGTCTTCTGTTTGATAAACTACAGAACCGCCTAGTGCAGAATTATCAAAAACTATTACACCGCCATTAGAGGTTACTTTATCACATATGACTTCGAAAGAATCATCATAATTATTTATCTCATATTTAGTAGGCTGGTAATCTTTGTTATTATAACTCAAAATTTTGCCGGCCAATTCTTCAGCTTCTGCAATACCTCTTTCTGAAATAGGAGCATCAGCATCTAACTGGTTTACAGTTTTTCCTGAATTAATTAAATCCACAAGATAATCTTCTACAATGTCATCATTATTTCTGACTACTTTTTCCCCTTCAAAATTGTTCTCTATTAAATCTGTGATATATTTATACTGTGGATCTAATCTAACGCTTGGATCACGTAAATAAGTATCCAAATCGGATGCAAAATTAGGATTATCAGTGAATCTACCAATATCACTCTCGGTGTTTACCTCACTTACACAAAATGCTACCCAACCCGAAATATCTATTATTCCATCATCAAATCTACGTCCACCACAAAACTCCCCTCTTCCATTTGACTTTGAATAAACCCTTCCTTCACCAAAAAATATATAATCCCAACCTAATTTATCAATAACTGCTGGAGGTATATTTTGAACTTCTTGGACAATGCTTATCATATCTTCTGAATTTGCCTCAAAATACAAAAACCTATCACCAACTTTTACTTTTACAGCATCTGCTGGAAGATTAAATTTTTTAATTTCTTCATCTGTAACGGTTTCCACGTTAATATCTAAGTTTTTTGGAACGTAAACAAATTCTGTGTTTTCAAAACTAGTTACAGAAGGTAAACCAGCAAAGTCATATGTATCATCTACCCCCAATCCGTTTATATCTTCTAATGCAGATGTATACTTATCTATATTATCAATCATCTCTTCGCATTTTTTTTCTAAATTAAATATTTTGTTCTTCCAAGAAGCATGGTCAACGTAATAAGAACTTGACGTATAACTCCTCACTGTCCCATCACTCAAAGTATAGGTCTTTTGATATATATCACTATACTGATTAGGTTCGCTAGCCTTAAGAGTTTTATAACTACTATCAGCTTGACTTAACGCTTTTAACTGGTCTTGCAATGACTGATATGTTTTTTCTGCCCCATCAAATACAGTAGTAATGCTAGTATGTATTTTTTTAAAACTATCTACTGCATTTTGCTTAGCTGGATCAAAACTTTTTCTACCATCGTCATCCCAGTTAGTAAAATCTAAACTATCTAATTTATTATAAATAGTCTCAACTTCTTCTGCAAAGACACTACAAGGATTAGAAGTTATAGTTTCACAAGCTTCATCTACATCAGAATACTGTGTCTTATACTCAGCATTATATATTCCCTCATAATATTTTCCCATACTTATCACCTATTTCGTTTCTTCCATTTTTAAATCTTCTAAACCATTATCAACAACGTTTTTTAACTCATTTTCAGTACTTTCATAAAGGTTAACAGCTTCTCTTAATAAATTCAAATGTTTGCGAAAAGTTTTTGGAACATTAACAGACATTTTAATCATATATGGAATATAATCAGAATCCATCTTAGCTTTTTCTGGAGCCTTCCATTTACTATCATCTAAAAAATTATTTGCTTTAACAACATTCAATAATACCCTTTCTATTGAATCAATGTCTTGTTCTATTACATTAAACGTATTCCTTAATGCTTCATATTGTACAACTAAATTTTCACTCATTCGCTTCATCACCAATCCTATCTATTTTTATCGAATCCAATGCAAATGTTTGAAATGCTGGCTCTTCAATTATAGGACCTGCCATTTGAATAAATTTATTTTTAGTTGAATTCAAATTCTCTCTATCAACTGAAGCGACATTTAACATATATTTTCCATAATAATCTAAATTTTGAATTACACTATTTAACTTAGTTACTTTTTCTATAAATTTACTCACTTGAATCTCTGCATCAACACCCTTATAATTATCTAAAATACTATTTATATCTTTAATAAGTTTATCACGTGCAAATATCAAAAACTCGCCTGCCTTTTCTGTATAAGCACCAACATTTCCAATTGCAACTGGATCTCTTCTTTTTTCCATAACATTCCCTCACTTAATAATTTAATTATTCTTTTGTTAAATATTTATTAGATACATATCCTTCTACCCATTCATTATTTTCAGTTTGATATCGGATTTTTATCCAATCTCCTTCTTTAACAATAAATTCTACTGGTGTTTCATTTTTTAATTGAGCTTGAACTTGATTATTTGTTCCAGGCCCACTTCGAACATTTAATCTACCACCTTGGGTTGTAACTTTCCAAATTTCCGAATTAGAAGTATCTTGTGCTTCTCCACCTGATGTTGCATTAGTTGTTGGATTTGTATTACCTGTTGTAGAAGGCTTATCTGCGTTTTGGCTACTTCCAGTATCAGTTTTGGTAATAAATTTATTAGATACATATCCTTCTACCCATTCACCATTTTCAGTTTGATACTTAACTCTAGCCCATTCGCCATCACTTTCAATTACTGTTATCGGCGTTTCATTTTTTAATTGAGCTTGAACTTGATTATTCGTTCCAGGCCCACTTCGAACATTTAATCTACCACCTTGAGTTGCAACTATATAACTTTCTCCAGTATTAGTTGTGCCACTATTATCAGAAGATGGTGTTCCTGTTGCTGATGGATCAACATCTTCATCTGGAAAATCATTGGTTCCTATTGGATCATCGCCAGGTTTAGTTGAATCACCTATATCTGCATAATTAATTGCACCATCACAAACATTATTCCAAGCCTTTTTAGCTGCATCCACCGCATCAAACAACTTAGTAATATAATTATATATTCGTGTCTCCGTTCCATAATTACTAAGTTGCACATTTACTTGTAAATCTTTCCCTACAACCGCCCTAATTTCACTTCCATCAAAATGTAAAACCTCGCCGGGCTCTCCATATATTAAAGGCATTTCATCCATAATTATCTCATCTAATTAATCTTAAGATTATTGCTCTTTTAATTAATTAATCTCCTTTCTGATATCTTTGCTGTTTTTTTAATTATCACTTCGTCGATACCTAACGAATTTTTCATTGATTTATCACATTATTGTTAACAATATTTTAACTATTCTAGATTAATTTAAATAAACTTATATTATTTTTTGTTTATCTAAAAATAGTTACTAATAATAACAATTATAAAAAGCCTATTTTTTCAAACAAAAAGGATTTCAATTTTTTTGGATTAATTGAAATCCCATAATAAGCATTATTCGTCTCTTATTTATAAGCCAAATTCATCTTTATTGCAGCATTTTTGCGTTAAAGTTTTATATAAAAATATGCTGCTTATTATGATAATAATTCCATTATTAATAACTCTAATGCTAAAATTAATCCAATAGATGAACAAAATTAAACAATTATTAAGAAATTAATCAATTACTATCCATTTAAACCTTGATTGCCAATATTAGCAATTTCATTATCCATTCTTGCATATCTTTCTGCTGTTTCGTTTAAAAATATTGCATAATCACGCATTTTTCCACTAAATTTTTCATAATTTTTTCTTAACGAATCATACTTTTCTTGAAACTCAGTTGCTGCTCTTCCTTGAAATGCATCTGGTACTCTTCTTACAGTTTGAGATACCTCATTTAACACCTCTTCTATTTCATGCACCTTATTATTTATATTCTTAGCTTTATCTTTTAAAGCATCTGGTGATACTCTTAATTCATCTCCCATATTTTTTTACCTCCTTATATTCTACCAGCACGATTTGCTACATCATCTTGTGCATCTTTAATAGCCGATGCTGATTTTTGTAAAAATATTCCATATTTTTTAATTATCTCTCCTAATGCATTTAAATCGCCTTCATAGTCTTTTGCTTTACTTGTAAAAGATATATTATCGTTTCCTTTCCAATCGTTCTCTAACTCATTAATAACAACATATATACCTTTAACATACTCTCTATATCTATCTGCTAAAGATAACATTGTCGATGCTATTGATGCCATTTCTTGATAGCTTGCTTTGAAATCTCCCATTTTAACACCTCCATTTGTTTTTTTTGGAAAATTATAGTCTTTAATGTTAACATATTATAACTACATTTTCAATTTATCATATTTTTTTTTATATTTCAATAAAAAAAGATGCTTTTTCATAAAAATAGACACTTTTTTACACAATAACTAAATTATATTCATATAACAAATGCTTTTTTATAAGAAAAAAAAAACTATTATATAGTTTCTCTATTAATAGTTTCTAACTTATAATTTTTAATAACATTATTAGTTGTTACTTTGGTTATTTCGTTTAAAGATATATTTTTAATATTACTTAAGTTTTCAGCAATTATCTTAATATTTTTAGGTTCATTAGTCTCTCTTCTTAAAGGCTCAGGACTTAAATATGGACTATCAGTTTCTAAAACAATACTTTCTATAGGAATACTTTTTAAAGTTTCTTTTAAATTGGTATTTTTATAAGTAGATACTCCTCCAATTCCAAGTAAGTAACCTAAATCAAGATATTTCTTAGCATTTTCTAAAGGACCGCTAAAACAATGAATAGTTCCTCTTAATTTATAATTTTTTAAAATATCATATGTATCCCCGAAGGCATCTCTTGTATGAATTACAACTGGTAAATCTAATTTACTTGCTAAATCTAGTTGAGCTTTAAATAATTTAATTTGATCTTCTTTATTATCTTTATTATGAAAATAATCAAGTCCAATCTCACCAATTCCAATTATTTTTTTATTTTCATGAATTAATTTTTCAAAATAAGGAATAGTATCCGAATTAAAATCTTTAATTTCATCAGGATGAAGTCCAATTGTTAAATAGATATCATCATATTTATTAATAATTTCTATCGCGTCCCGAATCCCTTTCATATCACAGCCTGAGATAATAAAATTACATACATTATTATCCTTAGCTCTTTTTAAAATACTTGGTATATCATCAGTTAATTCTAAATGAAAATGGGTATCAGTTAAACTATTCTTGTTCATTCTTCTTCTCGATTCTCATGAAAATTGGTTTAAAGTCATTTATCTTAATACCTTCTTCTAACGTTCCAAATTTATCTATCGTGTCATATCCAGTTTTCTTAGTATTAAGTTGTCTTAATATTTCTTTTGAAGTATTGATAAGGAATGGTTCAAGTAAGATAGCACCGACTCTAATACTTTCAAGTAAATTATATAAAACATTTTTTAATCTATCTTTATTATCTTCTTTAGCTAAAGCCCAAGGAGCTGTTTCATCAATATATTTATTACATCTTCTAAAGATATCAAATATACTATCTAATGCTTCTGGAATTTCTAGTTTATCCATATAACTTTGAACTTTTGCTTTCGTTCCTTCGACTAAACTGATTAAATCTTTATCAAACTCAGTTTCAACATTTGAATTAACAACTACTCCCTCAAAATATTTATTTAACATTGATAAAGTTCTATTAACTAAGTTTCCAACGGTATTAGCTAAATCTGTATTGTATCTGGTAATAAGTAAGTCTTCACTGAATGTTCCATCGCTTCCAAATGGGACTTCTCTTAATAGATAGTAACGAATAGCATCAACTCCGTATTCTTTAATGTACTCTCTTGGATCTCTATAATTTCCTAAACTTTTAGAAATCTTACCACCATTAATAACTAACCAACCATGTCCAAATATTTGTTTAGGTAAAGGTAGGTCAAGAGCCATTAGAATACAAGGCCAAATAATTGTATGGAATCTCACGATTTCTTTTCCAACAATATGCAAATCAGCTGGCCAATATTTCTTGAATAAACTATCATCGCGGCCTAAATAACCTAAAGCACTGATGTAATTAGATAAAGCATCAATCCAAACATAAACAATATGTTTAGAATCAAAGGTAACAGGTATTCCCCAATTAAAAGTTGTTCTTGAAACACATAAATCTTCAAGACCTGGTTTAATAAAATTATTAATCATTTCATTTTTTCTTGATACAGGTTCAATAAATTCAGGATGAGATTCAATATATTCAACTAATCTATCTTGATATTTACTAAGTCTAAAGAAATAAGCTTCTTCTGAAACCATATTAACATCTCTTCCGCAATCAGGACATTTCCCGTCTACTAATTGACTTTCAGTCCAAAATGATTCACAAGGAGTACAATATAATCCTTTATATTCACCCTTATAAATATCTCCTTGGTCATATAACTTTTTAAATATCTTTTGAACAGTTTCTTTGTGATAATCATCAGTTGTTCTAATAAACTTATCATAGTTAATATCTAAACTTTTCCATAAGTCTTTTGCATCATCAATAATCTTATCAACATACTCTTTTGGCGTAACTCCAGCTTCCTCTGCTTTCTTTTGAATTTTTAAACCATGTTCATCGCTTCCTGTTAAAAAGAAAACATCATACCCTTCTAACTTTTTAAATCTTGCAATTGCATCAGCTATAACTGTTGTATAACAATGCCCAATATGAAAATTAGCTGATGGATAATAAATTGGGGTTGTTATATAATATTTTTTCTTTTCCATTTTCTATTCCTCCTTATATTAATTAAAATTAAAAAAGATTCTTATCCTAAAGGACGAGAATCTCGTGGTACCACCTTATTTTGCATATTACTATGCCTTATTCTCTTAACGTGAGTCAACGTAGGTTTCCCTATGCTCCAGAACCATCCTTCAATTAGGTCTAATTGTTTTTTCCACCACCCAAAACATCTCTTTAAAAATTCCTAATTTACTCTATTCCTTCCCTGCAACATGCTTATATTTTAGCACATTACTTTTCATTATTCAAGATATTTATCTAAAAAATTATTCATTAAATCAAGTAACTTTAAATCATTATTCTCTAAATTAGTATCTGAAAGAAGTATTAACAAACCAACTGTATCGCCATTTTTAATAATTGTTTTAATTACATATGATACTTTCACATCTTCTTTATCTTTATTTAATGATAATTTAGCCGGAATATGTTCTTTAACCTCTCTTCTTTCATCTAAAATACTATTTAAATAGGGACTAAGTTCCACTCCTTGATATTCTTTGTATTTATTTGATGTTAAAACTATACTATTTAAATTTGTTAATAGAAAATCTATATTATAAATATCTTCTATACATTCTATTAAATTAGTAAGTGAAATATCATATTCATCTAAATCTGAATATCTATTTAAAACAATACAATCATCTTGAACATTAATTTCAACTTGTTCATTTTCTTTAATTTTTAAAACTTTTCTTATTTCTTTTGGTATAACTATTCGACCTAATCCATCAACTCTTCTAACCATACCAGTTGTTTTCATTTAATCACCCAATTTTATTATTGGTAAATATTATAAATTTATACTTAAAATACTTTTTTATCGATTATTATTGTTATTGTTATTGTTGTTGTTATTATTATTGTTACTACTACGAGAAGTGCCTGAACTAGAAGAAGTAGAAGAAGTAGGTCTTGGTGTATAATGAGGTGTTATTAAAACGCCACTTTTCGTTATTTTAATATTATCAATTGATGAATCTCGAGGAATTAAAGGTAAAGTTTTAACAACTTGATTACTAGCATTAACAAATGATAATAAATTTTGATTAGCAACAACTGTATTATCAGGTGATTCTCCTAAAAAATTATAAACTTCATTAAACATATTTTCAGTTATATTAGAATAATATTTAGTTAAAGTATAACATTTTTTCATTCTAACTATTTCATTATATGTTTTTGGTTTTTGATTAATCATTTTTCCTCCTCACAATCTACATAATAAAATTCAATATTTTGAAATGGTAAGTTAATTGATTGAATATGATAATAAGCATTATTTTTTTGTTTACTATAGTGATAATCTCTTAATTCACTTGTTGTAAAGAAAATATTGTTTGGAGATTCTTTAGAAATATCATTATAGTATAAAGATATTATCTTCGTTATATCTATACAATAATAACATTTTTTATCAGATTCATTTTTAATTATTGTATTAGTATATATTTGATGAGTCATTATATGTTCTTGTTTAATTCTATTTTCATCACCATATTGAACTAAATTACCACTTAATAACATTATATATAAAGAATTATTAACAGGATAATCACAATCTTCTAAAACCCCTTTTTTTATATATAATTTTATTTTACTTTTATCTGTTAAATAAATTATATCTCTTTTAGTTTTCAATATCTGAGATTCTAACTTATATTCAAAATCATCAACTTTTAATATAAAGATATTAGAATCATAAATATTTTTTAAATTTGGATCCTTATCTATTATTTCTTTTAATTTAACAATATCTAAAACATTTATTTGATTTACTTGTGGATAATATTCTTGAGCTATATTAGGATGCATTTTACTTAAATACATATATATTGATTCATTATTATTTTCATCTTCCATATATAATTCTTTATTATCTTTATAAATTTCTTGTTGTAAATTACAAGTATATGATTTATTTATTTTATAATTATTTTTCACAAATGGACAACCAGTTTTACATAAATATAAATATTTGCAACTTAAGCATTCTTTATTAAATCCACCCTTATTATGACTTTCAAATATTCTTAACTTTGCATTATTCAAGATATCTTCTACCCTATCTTTATAAATATTTCCATAATAGAAATTAGGATTTTTTTGACCTCTTACACAAGAATAAATATCGCCATCTCTTTCTAATAAGAA
>CANRIE010000116.1 GCA_947630585.1 uncultured Bacilli bacterium
TAAAAATGCAAAAAAAAATAAAATGATATAAGGCTTAGAATGCAATTTTTAAAAATACAACTGTCAAACTTAGGATTGATGGTTATTCGCCTTCCTCGAGCGTGTACGGGGCTCGCCCATCCATCTATCTAAAATCAGAAGTCAAGATAACTGGTGGAGATGGAATGAGCCCTGATAGTGCCTACGAAATATCACTATAAAATTAATAAAAAAGATAAGAAACTTCTTGTCTTTTTTTTATCAAAATAGTATAATTAATAATGTAGAGAGATGATAATATGGCAAAGAAAAAAAAGAAAAAGGAACCGGCTAAGAAGTTCCAATATCAAGCAGAATTATATGGAATTTTATATATATTAATTGGCATATTAGGAATATGTGGATATGGTCCATGTGGAGAGTTAATATGTGCTTTTTCAGCATTCTTGTTTGGATGTTTATATTTCTTATTCTTAATTTTTATAATGGTAGTAGGGGCTTATATTATAATTAAAAAAGAATATCCGGATTTTTTAAATACAAAATTAATTGGATTTTATATATTAATAATTGGAGTATTGATGTTACTTCATACATCATATATAAAAGAGGGATTTCCAGGGTTTGGAGAAACTATGAAAGTAACTTTCTCTAATGTTATGAGTGTATTTGATATTGTAGATGGAGCAAGTAGGAATTTAACATTTCAAAATATTGGGGGAGGAATAATTGGAGGCTTCTTTATAAGTTTATTTGGAAGTTTATTTGATGTTGGAGGAATTAAAATAATTTATATTGTTTTAATTAGTTTTGGAGTTATTATTATAACTGGTATTAGTATTGCTGATGTTGTTAAGAAATTCTTAGAACAAAGTAAGAAGATGATGCCTAAGAAACATGAAAAAGAAAAATATGTTGGAGCCCATGAAGTTAAAATAAATGATAATCGTGATGAAGAAGAAGATGAAAAAGTAAGTGAAGATGGAAAACGAGTTATCACGAACATTAATGATTTAAAGAAGGCTAAAATTAATAATCCTGAAGTAGATGAAGAAATAAAAGATAAAGAAGAAGAGGTTATCGTTGAAAAACCAGTTATTAATCAAAATTATAAGTTACCACCTTTAAATCTTTTAGATCCACCTAAAAAAGTTAAAACTAATAATCAGGGTAATATTGAAAGTAATATTAGTAAACTAGAAGAAGTATTAAGAGAGTTTGGAATAATTGGACATGTTGTTGAGGTAACTGTAGGTCCTGCTATAACTCAATATGAACTTGAATTAAAAGCAGGAACTAAGTTAAGTAAATTAACAAGTATTAATAAAGAAATTAGTTTGGCTTTAGCTAAAAAAGATGTCCGGATACAAGCTCCAATTCCAGGGAAGAGCACAGTTGGAATTGAAATATCTAATGAAACACCAACAACAGTTTATGTAAGAGAAATCATGGAGAAATTAGTATCAGAACACTCTAGTAATAAATTATTAGTAGCACTTGGTAAAGATATTTTAAGTAAACCAAAATATTGTGAAATAAATAAAACCCCTCACTTACTAGTTGCAGGTGCAACTGGGTCTGGTAAATCAGTTTGTATTAACTGTATCTTAATTAGTATTTTAATGAATGCTAAACCTGATGAGGTTAAGTTATTGCTAGTTGACCCTAAAAAGGTTGAATTATCAGTCTTTAATGGTGTACCACATTTATTAGCACCAGTTGTAACGGATCCTAAAAAGGCAAGTGTTGCGCTTGCTAAAATCGTTAAAGAGATGGAAGACAGATACGACATCTTTGAAGAAAAGGGTGTTAAAAACATTGGTACTTATAATGAGATGGTTGAAAAGAAAAATAAAGATTTAAGTGATGATGAAAAGTTAAAAAAGATGCCTTATATAGTAGTTATTGTTGATGAACTTGCCGATTTAATGCTAGTTGCATCAAAAGAAGTTGAAGACTCAATCATGCGAATTACTCAAATGGCAAGAGCTGCTGGAATTCACTTAATCATAGCAACGCAAAGACCATCAACTGATGTTATCACCGGTGTTATTAAAGCGAATATCCCGTCCCGTATATCATTTGCCGTTTCAAGTGGAATTGATTCTCGGACTATCCTTGATATGACAGGAGCAGAAAAACTACTTGGTCGAGGCGATATGTTATTCTTACCAATGGGTGAATCCACTCCAACTCGTATTCAAGGTGCATGGATTACAGAAGAAGAAGTTAAAAGAGTCGTTGATTTTACAATTAGCCAACAAAAAGCTATGTATGATGAAAAAATGCTTAACTTAAATCCTGTTAATGAAGAAGATTCGGGCGGTAAAGTTACAGCTAACACAAACTTAAAAGAAGAATATGATGATCCTTTATATGATGAAATTGTTGAATTTGTTATCACTCAAGGAAAAGCTAGTAGCTCTCTTTTACAAAGAAGATTTAAATTAGGTTATAATAGAGCAGCAAGAATTGTTGATTTACTAGAAGAAAGAGGAATTATAGGTCCTCAAAATGGTTCTAAACCAAGAGAAGTGTTAGTTAAACTTGAAAAAAATGATGATGATGATGAAGTAATATAGATTATTTAGTTAATTTGTGATATACTAATATAAAGAATAGGAGGAGTATTTATGAATATGGCTTATTTATTAAGTGTTTTAGATTTATACTTAAATAAAGAAAGAAGTGGAAATACTATTGTTGAAATTAAAAATCAAAATGATTTAGTGGAAGTTAGTTTATCTTATTCATTTGACCATATTAATAAAACTATACTTAAAGTTAGTAAAAGTGAATTTCAAAGTCGAGTTTTAGAATTAATAACTAAAATGAAAGGCGATAAAGAAATTGAAAAAGAAGGCTTAGTAATGTATGGTATGGATAAAATTTATAATATTAATTTTCTAATTGGAAGAAAATTATCATTTATTAATTTTGATGATTCAGATTTAAAACTAATGGGATGTAATTTAGTTAATGTAACTAATAATATAGTTTCAGAAATAGTTACTCCAAAAGTAGAAAATGTAGAAAATATAGTAATTGAAGATGTTGATGAAATAGATAATAATTATGAAGAGTTAATGAATAAAAATAAGAAAACTAGATTTGCTTTTTCTTTAGGATTTTCAAGTTTTGCAACTTTATTTATAATTGCAATTTGGTTTTTAGATATATTTATGATTGCTCTTTGGATATTTAAAGCAATGAGGTAGTTTAAATGAATATTAAAGATAATTTAAAAATAGTTGTGATAGGAATAGTTGCAATTTTATTAGTAACAATTATAGTTATAGTTTTACCTAAACCTACTTTAAAAAATAAGAATGATAATAATAATAATAATCCTAATAATATACAAACTAATGATGAAGAATATGTTTCTAATGAAGAATTAATTATTGATAATATTGATTTTGGAAAATTATTTTACGATGCTGAAAAACTATATGCTTCTTTTACGTCATATGGAACTTTTAAAACTAGTGGAACTTTTGTATTTGATAAGGAATCTAATAATAATTATTATTTAGTAACTGATACTAAGTATGATACTTTAGATAAAATTAGAAATGAATTAAATAAATATTTTACAAGTAGTATTGTAGATAATTTATTAAAAGCGAAAGTAGAAAATTATTTACTATATAAAGAAATAGATGGAAAACTTTATAGATTCGGTGGGTATGCAGGGCAATATGGATATACTAATCGAGAAAATAATTTAAGTGTTAGAAAAATAAGTGATGAGAAGTTTATAATCCATGATAAGATAGTTTTTGGAGCCGATACTTCAATGGAAAAAGAAGGAACTTATGAACATGATTATGCTATTCAAAAAGAAGGAGATAATTATAAATTTGTTAACTTTGAATTACCAGCAACTTTTTATGAGAATGTAATTGAAGAAAAAAGCTAGAATTTTAGAAATTCTAACTTTCTTTAATTTAAAAGAAAAAGATGACTAACGTCATCTTTAACTCATCCGCAATACTGCGAACCCCAAAGCTTTCGCTCCAACAACTAAATAATATCATAAATGATATTACTTGTCAATAATATTTTATGAAAAAGTATAAAAAAATATACAAAGAAAATAAGAATATTATATAGAAAAAATAGATAAAAGATGATATAATTTAACTTGGGGTGGGGAAAATGAAAGAGAATTTAACACCAGCTGATACTTATCAAGTTTATTCACGAGGAATGATAACCTCTGAAAAAATTGAAATCTTAACTAGATTATATCAACCAATTATAGGGTATACAGCTATATCATTATATTTAACTTTATTAAATGATTATAATGGTAAAAATTCAGATATAGAAGAATTTACCCACCATCATTTAATGACACTTATGCAATTAAAGTTAGAGTTAATTGTAGATGCACGGATTAAATTAGAAGGAATTGGATTACTTAAAACATATTTTAAAACAGGAGAAATAAATAATTATATATATATATTATATTCTCCAATATCAGCCTTTGAATTTTTTAATCATCCAATTCTAAATATAGTTTTATATAATAATATAGGTGCAAGTGAATATCAAAAATTACAAAATCATTATAAATCAGCCAGAATTTTAGTTAAAGATTATAAAGATATAACAACGGCTTTTTCAGATGTTTATACACCTAATACTAATACAAGTTTATTATTTGATAACTTAGATATTAAAAGTGATAAAAAGATTAATTTAGCAGTTAAAAGTAATTTTGATATAGATTTATTAATTGAAAGTATTCCGAAAATTCTCGTAAATGAAAAATGTTTTACAAAAGAGATTAAAGAACTTATAATAAATTTAGCCTATATTTATAGAATTGATAATTTAACAATGCAAGGATTAGTTAGAAATTCTTTAAATGAACGAGGATTAATTGATAAAAATGAACTTAGAAAAAGTGCAAGGAATCATTTTCAATTTGAAAACAACGGTAAACTTCCAACTCTAATTTATAATAAACAACCAGAATACTTGAAAACTCCACTTGGATCTGACTCGAAACTTGCTAAAGTAATTTATATGTTTGAAAATACAACTCCTTATGATTTCTTGAGAAAAAGTTATGGTAATGTTGAACCTACTAATCGGGATAAAAAACTAATTGAAAACTTAATGCAAGAGCAAAAACTAAATCCTGGGGTTATTAATGTTTTAATTGATTATGTTTTAAAAATTAATAATAAAAAATTAAATAAAAATTATGTTGAAGCAATAGTCGGACAATGGAAAAGATTAGGAGTAGAAACGGTAGTTGATGCTATGGAAGTATGTAAAAAAGAACATAAAAAGTTAAAGAAAACCATATTTAAAAATGATTATAATAAAGTAAACGCGCGAGTTGAAACTAATGATTTGCCAGTTTGGTTTGATAAAGAAATAAAAAAAGAAGATAATGATTTAGAAGAATTAAATGAAGTTTTAAAAGAATTTGAATAGAGGTGATGTGATGTAATGATTTATATAACCGGAGATAAACATGCTGATTTTAGTTTAATATTTGAATTTTGTAAGAATTATAAAACTACTAAAGATGATATTATGATAATATTGGGAGATTCAGGTATTAACTATTATAACAATCAATATGATTATATTTTAAAAGATAAATTAAAAAGTGTTCCTTTAACATTCTTTATTATTCATGGTAATCATGAAGAAAGAACCGAAAACATAAAAAGTTATAAAACAAAAGTATTTCATAAAGGAATAGTTTATTATGAAGAAGAATATCCTAATTTATTATTTGCTAAAGATAGTACTATTTATGAATTTAACAAAAAACAAGTTTTAGTTTTAGGAGGAGCATATAGTATAGATAAAGATTATAGATTACTTATGGGGTATAATTGGTATCCATCAGAACAAATGAGTGATGATGATAAAAAGAAGGCTTTAGAAATAATTAAAAGTAAGAAAATTGATATTATTTTATCTCATACATGTCCTTATAAATATTTGCCAAGAGAAGTATTTTTAAGTAATGTTAATCCAAATTTAGTTGATTACTCGATGGAATATTTTTTAGATCAGGTAGAAGAATCTAATAACTATGCTCTTTGGTATTGTGGACATTTTCATACTGAGAAAGTAATTGATAAAATTATATTTATGTATAATGATATTAAAGAATTTTAGGTGCTATATGAAGGAAGATTTAAGAATAATAAAGCAAAAGTATGGGGAGCAGATGATGCATCTTGCACGAGAATTATTTCCAAGTATTCTTGAGGTTAAAGGGTTATTGCCTCGTATTTTATTAGAAAATTTTTATCCTAGTAGAAGTTTATATCAAGATATTATAGATAATAATTTAAAAAATGATTTTAAAAACTTTATTAATAGTAAAGTTGAAGTTAAGGTTGAGAAGAGAGATACTTTAAAAAATCCTCAGGAGTTAATGAGGGATGCAGGATACGAATTATATGAATGTTTAAGTGATGATGATATTTATAAATTTAGAAAATACTATCATGAAGGAGAAGCACTTTGCACATTCAGGGGAGGAAGACTAAAGGGATGTTATGTTTTCTTTGCAGTTAAAGATGGAGCAGAAGAGTTAAACCGAGAAGACTTTAAATTTCCAAGCAGAGAAGATAAATATGCAACGAGTGTTATAAGTATTCAATTTACAAGAGATGCAAGTCATTCCTTATCAATTAAAAATCGTTATAACCATAAAGTAGATAATCCAGATGCAACATTTTCAAATAACTTAGATAATATAATTGAAGGCTTAAGTGAAAGTTTTGCAAGATATTACGGATTAAAACCCAAATATATAAATACTAATTTAGAAATTCCTAATTATGTTAGAGTAAATAATAAATATTATAAATATAATATGGTAATAAGAGGAGTTTATTATTGTCCTGATAATATAATTATTAAAGACTCGTGCGTTTTAAAACTTGATAAAGCAAAATATATAGTATTTGATTATTTTATTTTATCGTTAAGTGAAAAAACGATAACTTTATTTGATGGTAGTATTAATGATTCATTTATAAGTAGTATAGGAAGTATTAAAGATAGTAAAATTGAAGTTACGTTAGTAGGTAATTATAGAGAAGTTAAAATTATTAAGAATGATGGAGTTATAAAACTAATTTTAGATAATGAAAATAAACTAGTTAGTTATACTAATCCTTTAGTAGAAGAGATAAATTCGAGATTTTTATATTTTAGTGAATATTTAAGAGAAATAAATATTCCAAATGTAAAAGTAATTCAAGATGATTTTCTATTCTGGAATCAAGATTTAGAACAATTTAATGGTTCTAATATAGAAATAATAGGTAATAATTTTTTAAGAAATAATTTAAGATTAGCAAGTCTTGATTTATCTCTTGTAAGAGTAATGGGAAGAAATGCTTTATATATAAATGAAAACTTAACTAATTTAAATATTTCAAATGTTACTAAAATAGGTGATTATTCATTTTATAATATAAAAAGAAAAATAAATATTAAGGCTTATAATTTAGAAAGGGTTGGGGTTTTAAAAGATTTTGAATTTAAAAAACAAATAATGATGATTATTGAAGAAAATAAAGAGAGGAACAAACATGAAAAATGATTTAAAAATAATAAAACGAAAATATGGAGAAAAAATGATGCACTTAGCTCGCAAGTTATTTCCAACGTTATTAGAAGAAGAAGGTTTACTTTCAAGTATTATGTTAAAATTATTTGAACCTAATCGGGATTTATATGATGATATTATTAATAATAACTTAGAAGTTGAATTTAAGAATTTTATCTATAGTCAAGTTGATGTTGAAAATGGGAAACGCATGATTACAATCAAAACCCCAGAAGAGTTAATGGAGGAAGCTGGGTATCATTTATATTTATGTAAAAATGAAGAAGATATTCAAAGCTTTAGAAAATATTATGCTAAAGGTGAAGAACTTTGTACATTTATGGGAGGAAGATTAGAGCGTTGTCATGTTTTCTTTGCTGTAAGGCATGATGTTGATAGTATAAGACGGGAAGAATTTAAAAATCCAAAACGAGAGGACTTATATGGAACAAGTGTTATAAGCATTCAATTTGATCGTGATTACACTCATAACTTATCAATCAAAAATCGTTATAACCATCGGGTGAATGATCCTGATGCAACTTTCTCAAATAACTTAGATAATATAATTGAAGGGTTAACCGATAGTTTTGCAAAATATTATGGATTAGAACAAAAATATCGTCATTTTAGTTTTGAAATACCAGGTTATGTTTTAGCTCGCGATGGCAAATATTATAAATATAACTTTGAACTATATAATACCTATTATTGTCCTAACAATATCATTATTGAAAACGGAGAAGTAAAAAAATATGATAAAGCCAAATATATAGTATTTGATTACTTTATATTAAAGTTAGATGGTGAAAAGAAAATATTCTTAGCTGATAATTTAATTAATGATTCTTTCATTCAAAGTATAGGTGATATAAGGGATGCGAAAATTGAAATAACTAATCAAGATAATGGAAAAAAAATTGTGATAAAAAAATGTGATGGCAGGGAAATTATTATGGTTTTAGATTCTAAAAATTCTTTAATTAGTTATCAAAATGATAATGTTAAAGAAATAGGTAATAAGTTTTTATGTTGGGCGTATTCTTTAAAAAACTTATCTTTAAAAAGAGTTCAGATAATCGGAGATAGTTTTTTATACGGAAATAGAGTATTAGATGAATTAGATTTACCTAGTGTTAAAAGAATTGGAAATGATGCTTTATACTATAATGAGAATTTAGAAAGTATAGATTTACCAAATGTCCAAATAATTGGAGATTATATGTTAATTAATAATCAAACTTTAACCAAATTTAATGCTCCTAATTTAAAAAGAGCGGGTTCAATTTTACTATTCAATAGAAATGAAATAGACTTTAATGCTCCAAAGCTTCAGTTTGTAAATCGAGTAAGTAAAGAAAGATTTCAAAGTCGATTAAGTGAAATAATTAGAGAAAATCGAGAGAGAGGAATGAAATTATGATAAAGTTAAAAATTAGAAAGATAGATAATTTTAAATATTATTTAACTGATGAAAATAATAAGGAATATGAATTAAAAATAGAATTTCATGATATAGATGAACCAAAAGTAAATGATTATATATTTATGGATGAATCTTTATTAAGTATTAATTATTTATTAGCTTTTGGAAATCTTGATAGTAGTTATGGAAGAGATATTAAAAGTAGCCAGGATAAAGATATAGTTGTAATAATAAGTGACAATAAAGAAATAATTTTAAAAAGATTATATGGATAATCTTGACAATTTAAAAATAAGTGCTATAATTTTAGGCATAAATATGTTGATTAGGACATGGTTTATTAAAGTATTTTAAAAGAGAGTTAGTGGTTGGTGGAAACTAATAAATAATTAATAAATTACTACCTATGAATTGGACTCGAAAGAGATTCCCGGGGAAACTCGTTAAGTGATTAAGAAAAATAAAGGATGGTACCGTCGTCTTGACTCCTTGGTACTATCTTTTTTATTTTTAACATATTTAAGAAAGGAATGATAAAAATGATAAATATTAAAGAAAATCCTGAATTAAATGTTTTAAATCATAGTTGTGCTCATTTAATGGCTCAAGCAATTAAACATTTATATCCCAAAGCTTTATTTTGGGTTGGACCAGTAATTACTGAAGGGTTTTACTATGATGTTGATTTAGGGGATGAGAAATTAACAGAAGATGATTTAGAAAAAATTGAAAAGGAAATGAAAAAAATTAGTAAGGATGGAAAAAAGATTATAAGACATGAGATAACGAGAGATGAAGCCTTAGACATGTTTAAAGATGATCCTTATAAAATTGATTTAATTAATGAAATGGATAATGACACAGTTATTAGTTGTTATAGTCAGGGAGATTTCACAGATCTTTGTCGTGGCCCTCATGTTGATTCGGTTAAAGAACTTAAATACTTTAAGTTATTAAAGGTAAGTGGAGCATATTATAAGGGAGACTCTAAAAACAAAATGCTTCAAAGAATATATGGAGTTGTTTTTAAAAACGAAGATGATTTAAATAAGTATCTAATGGAACTCGAGGAAGCCAAGATGCGAGATCATAGAAAAATTGGAGCTAATTTAGAATTATTCATGTCTCATGATTTAGTTGGCAAAGGCATGCCTTTATGGTTACCAAATGGAGCAATTATTAGAAAACAACTTGAAAACTACATTTATGAAAAAGAACAAAAGTTAGGCTACTTACATGTTTATACACCATGTGTTGGCACAGTTGACTTATATAAAACATCCGGACACTGGGATCACTATAAAGAAAATATGTTCCCATCAATGAAAGTAGATGACGAAGAGTTTGTCTTACGACCAATGAATTGCCCACATCACATGTTAATTTATAAAAATAGTTTGCATTCTTACAGGGATTTACCAATTAGAATTGGCGAATTTGCAACGGATTTTAGATATGAAGCAAGTGGTGCTGTTAAAGGCCTTGAAAGAGTTCGGTGCATGTGTCAAAATGATGCTCATTTATTTGTTCGTCCTGACCAAATTGGGGAAGAATTTAAAAAAGTTGTTTCTTTAATTCTTGATGTTTATAAAGATTTTGGACTTAAAGATTATTCATTTAGATTATCTTTAAGAGATCCAGAAGATAAGGAAAAATATTTTGATGATGAGGAAATGTGGAATACCGCGGAAGATAAACTACGTGAGGTTTTAAATGAATTTGGATGTGAGTACAAAGAGGCAATAGGAGAAGCTGCTTTTTACGGACCAAAACTTGATGTTGAAGTAAAACCAGCAGTAGGACCAGAAGTTACTTTATCAACTTGCCAACTAGATTTCCTTCTTCCAAGGCGATTTGATTTATCATATATTGACCAAAATGGGGAAAAGCAAACTCCAGTTGTTCTTCATAGAGCAATCTTTGGAACATTTGATAGATTTACAGCTTTTCTAATTGAAGAAACAAAGGGCGCATTCCCACTTTGGCTTGCCCCAATTGGTATTAATATAATTCCAGTTAACAATGATATTCATTTTGAATATGCGAGTAGTATAAAAAATACTTTAGAAGAGAGGGGATTTAGAGTAAACCTTGATAATCGAAATGAAAAATTAGGTTACAAGATGCGTGAAAGTCAAACTAAAAAAATTCCTATTACTTTAATTCTTGGTGACAAAGAAATGGAAAACAAAGAAATTAGTTATAGATTATACGGAGAAAAAGATACAACGACATTAAGTCTTGATAAATTCCTTAAGTTTGTAGAAGAAAAACGAGATAACAAAAATTAATTTAATTTTTGCTATCCTCTTTTTTTTAGATTGTTTTTTTGTTATAATTATACTAGTGATTATTATGAAAGATAAACGGGGATTTACGTTAGTAGAATTACTAGGAGTAGTGGTAATTCTTGGAATTGTTTTTGGTCTTGCTGTTGTTGCATATAGAAGTACTAGAGGAGAAATTAATAAAACCTATTATAGTGCGTTAGAAGAGAGTTTATTAATACCAGGTGGAAATTATTTTAGTTATAATAAAGGAATGGGACCTAGTATATTTGGAGATACTGCGAAAGTTAAAATAAAAGATTTAAAGGATGAGGGGTATCTTGATACTGAGGTTCTTGATAGTGAGGGAAACTCTTGTGATTTAGAAAATAGTTATGTTGGAGCAT
>CANRIE010000117.1 GCA_947630585.1 uncultured Bacilli bacterium
AAAATTTACTTTACTTTAAGAGTTCAATATTATATAATGTTAATAGAATAGGAGGAGAAATGAGTAAAGAATTTAAACAAACGTTTTTTACTAGCTTATTAGTAGTTTTATTAGTTATATCAAATCTATTATGTTTAAAATATACAAATTTATTTGATATGACTGTTGCAGTTTCCGTATTTGTTTACCCCTTTACATTTTTATGTACTTTGTTGTTGATTAATTTAGGTGGTAAAAAGACGGCTTATCGAGGAATAATTGTTGCATCAATTATCCAAGTATTTATTACAATAAGTTATTATATTGCTGTTAAACTTGGAGTTCAATCTGATGTTCCTGATTTAGCAAGTGCAGTTAACTCTGTATTTACAGTTAGAGAAGGGAATATAATAGCATCTATTATTTCTTTTATAGCCTCTAATTGCTTCTTAGTTTATATTTATGATAGCTTTAAAAATTACGGAAGCGAGTTATGTGGAATTGCTTTAGGATTGCTTGCAGCTTTATTTTCTAATAATATAATTTATCAAATCTTAACGCTTTATGATCAAGATGTTATGTTTATAGTTAATATGATGCTAAGTAATATTATTGTATCAATTATTATGTTAATTATAATTACAATTATGTTCTATATCTTAAAAGATAATGATACAGAAATGGTTGAAATTAAAAATATGAATATTGATATTAATAACTATAAGAGTTCTGATTTAGCTATTGAAGATGTTATTATGGATAAAGAAAAAGAAGAAGTTAAGAAACCTAAACCTAAAAAGAAAACTACTAATTATAAAAATAAAAATAGTAATAGTAGTAGTAAGAGTACTAGAACTAATACAAGAAGTAAAACTAATACTAATGCTAAGAAAACAACTAGTAAAACTAAAAAAAGTAGTCAAAAGAACGTAAATAATAGTAAAAAATAGTAAAAAGTATTGATTTAAAAATAAAAGTATGATAACTTGTATATGTAAGCATGATATTTTAGATATTTGCTTAGTTATTCACTAATTAGAAGGAGGAAACATAATGAAAAAAGTTGAATTAGTTGAAGCAGTTGCAACAAGTGCTGGATTATCTAAAGCTGATGCTTTAAGAGCAATCGATGCAACATTTGAAGCAATCACAGAAACATTAAAGAAAGGTGACAAAATCACTTTAATCGGATTTGGAACTTTTGGTGTTTCTAAGAGAGAAGCTCGTACAGGACGCAATCCTCAAACAGGAGCAGCAGTTAACATTCCTGCACGTAATGCTGTAACTTTCAAAGCTGGAACTCAATTAAAACAAACAATTAACTAAAAAGTAAAAAACTTTTTAGTTTTTTTGACTAACTCTTAGAAAGGAAATATATGAAAGAAATTGCTTTAGAATTTATTAAGATAATTAATGATAATGGCTTTAAAGCTTATATAGTTGGGGGTTATGTTAGAGATTATTTGATGAACCTTGAATCAAACGATATTGATGTTACAACAAGTGCTACTCCAAAAGAAATAAAAAAAATATTTAAAAATGCGAAAATAACCAAGGATTCCTATGGCTCAGTTCAAGTTATTTATAAAAATTTACCTTTTGAAGTTACAACTTTTAGAGAAGAATCATCATACTTTGATAACAGACATCCATCATCAATTAAATATATTGATGACTTAGAAACGGATTTAAAACGAAGAGATTTTACTATAAATGCTATTTGTATGGATAAAGAGGGAAACATAATTGACCCTTTAAATGGAGGCGCAGACATCAAAAATAAAATAATTAGAACGATAAACGAGAGTAATAAAAGTTTTCAGGATGATGCCTTACGAATCCTTAGAGCTTTACGTTTTAGTGTTACCCTAAACTTTAAATTAGCAGGTGATATAGTAATAGCAATTTCTAAAAATAAGCATCTTTTAAAAAATATTTCTTATGAACGAAAAAAAATTGAACTTGATAAAATATTCACAAGTTTAAATGCTAAAAGTGGAATAGAATTAATTAAAAACTTAGGTTTAGCAAGTGCTTTAGATTTAGAAAACTTAGATAGAATTAAATATTATACAGATATTGTAGGTATATGGTCAATGATAAATTCTAAATGTTATAAATTTAATAAACATGAAAAAGAGTTAATCAAAAAAGTTAATATAGTTTATGATTTAGATAATTTAAATGAATTAGTTTTATATAAATATGGTTTATATGTTAACATATTAGCAGGTATTAATAAGGGTTTAAGTAAAAAAGAGATAAATGAGGCTTATGATAAGTTACCAATTAAAGCTAAAAGTGATATTCAAGTTACTAGTTTAGATATTTGTAAATTATTAAATAAAAATCCAGATGCATTCTTAAATGATATTTATAATAACTTAGAAATTGAGATATTAAGAGGCAATTTAATTAATAAAAAAGAAGATATTTTAGAATATATCAAAAATAACTTTTAAAATATTAAAAAATATGATAAGATTATAAAGAATAAAGAGGTGCATGATGAAGAATGTTTTATGTTATTTAGGAATAATATTTTTACTATTTTTAATAGTTTTACCACCCGTTTTAAGAATTGTTTTAAATGATAAGGAAGAGGAAGTAGAAGAAGCGCCTATTGTAAGAAAAACTTTAAGTTGCGATTCTGATATCTATTTAACAAGAAGTAGTTATGAAAATGATGTAATAAAAACGGTAATTATTAAAAAGATTGAAGTTAAAGAAGATACTGAAACTAGTGATAGCAAAGATATAACTGATAATGAAGAAGAAAGTGGAACTGATAATCGTGGTAATCAAGAAAGTCAAGATGAAGAAAGTGTTCCTGATACCAATGAAACGCCTAGTCCAAATGAAAATCCCGATAATGAAGAAAAAACGGAATTTGATAAAATATTTGATAAGTTAAGTAAGGATTCTCAGATTTTAAAACAAGAAGCCGAAGATGGATTAATTGTTCAACTTGATTTCTCGGCATCTGACTATAATGGACTACTTTTAGATGATCTAAGAAAGAATATTGATGAAGAAAAAATCTATTATGAAAGTCAAAAAATGACTTGCAGTATTATTGAATAGCTAAACTAACTAAGAAGATTAGCAAGAATAAAAATATTTTTATAATATTTAAGTTCTTGTCTTTTTTTATGTATAAAGATAAATAATTTAAAATTTGATAATAAGATAAAACTAAGAGAAAATAAAAACAAAATAAATAATTAAGAGATGGTATTATTTCAATTCTTTCAATAAAGCCAAATAAACTAACTTTTTTAAATATAGTAATATAAGGATATTTATAAATACTTTCTAAGGTTAATCCTAAAATACTTATTATTAATAAATAAATTAATATTTGAAATAAGGTGGTTACTAAAAAATCACTTACTTTAAACTTGGTATTACTAAGAGGATAAATTAATAAATAAGGATAAATTAGATTAAAAGTATAAAGTATAGTTTCCTTAAATAAATTATTAGTTTTAAATATATTAATAGTTAAATTAGATAGATCAATATAAGGAATAGTAATTAAAAAACTTATAAAAATTAAAAATATTATAAAATAAGTTGCTAATAAAATAACTTTAATTAAAGTATGATAACCTTTATTTGCTAAATAAAATATTAAGAATAATAAAGTTAGGCTTATAACAATAATTGAATATTCTCTTAAAATATTATCACCTATAAAAATAGTTATATTATTTAAATTAAAGAGCAAATAGATAAAAGAAATAATCATAATTAAAAACTTAGTTAATTTAAATTTAGAAAGATTTAGTTTTTCAAATAGAAAGATAAATAATAAAGATAAAATATTACTTATAATTATAGATAATAAAGTTAGATTTTTAATATTTAGTAAAAATAAACCAATTGTAATAATAAAATAAGTTATTCTAGTTTCGATTTTCTTAATTTTCATAAGTACCTCGAATCGTATTTTTAATAGTTATTTTTTTATTAGTTAATTTTTCTAAATTAGTTTTTAAATTAGTATTAAAGATATTTTCAATTTTATCTTTATTATAGTTACAATCATTTGTAATCACTTTAATTTCATTAGTTATTAATAATTCTTTAGTTAGAAAACTAGTATTAGACTCTAGAATATTTAAATATAAATATTTATTATCATCGCAAGTATAACTATATTTATAAGTATCAATTTTATTTAAAAAATAATTTAAGTAAATAATATCTTCTCCTTTAATTTCTTTATATTTATTATTTTTAAATTCTTTAATACCATCTAAAGATATGGAAGAATCTAAAATAATAGAAGGCAGATAAATATTTTTTTTATCATAGAAGTTTTTAATAACATCATACATGGTAGTTTTAATAGTTTCACTTGCATTCCTGCTATTATTTTCAATTAAATCATTTATTTCTTGAAATTTCATTTTTTTAATTATATCTTTAATATTATTACAGTTTACTACTAAAAAATCTTCTCTTGTTTCATTATTGTTTAAAAAAAAGTTAATTATCTCTTCTAACTCTTTCGTTTTAATAGAATCATTTATAATTAATAAATTTAAATGCGACATATAAATTTTTTTATTTAAAGACATACTTAAGTTATCAATTATTTGATTTAAGGAAGTACCAGTTACTTGATAAGAAGTAGTTGGTATATCAAGAGACTCTTTTTCCGTTATATCAACAACACTTGCATATAGTTTATAGTTATTATTTTCTTTTTCTAAACCAATTGTATTAATAATTGCTAAATCATTAAGTTCGATATAAGAGTCACACCCCGTTATAAAGATAATTATAATTAATATTAATAGTTTTTTCATTTTCCCCTCACTTTATTATTACTTAAAATTGGATTACGAAGTTTATTACCTTTTGTATTGATTTTTAAAATACCATCTTTTTGTTCTTCAAGATTAATAGGTGCAAATGGATATAAATAATCTTTATCTTCACTTTTAGTATCTGATAAGTTAATTAAAATAAATATTATTCCTATAAATATTCCGTAGTAACCAAAGATACTTGCAAGAATTATTAATAAAAATCGGTACCAACGAATTGAGTTAATAGCTTCAATTGCTTGGACTAGGAGTCCTGAAATAGCACTTATTGCAACAACGATTATCATGATAGGGGAGACTATTCCGGCATTTACAGCAGCGTCCCCTAGTACTAATCCACCTAATATAGAAATTGCAGTTCCCATTGATGAGGGAATCCTGATATCACTTTCTCTTAAAATTTCAAAAGCAATTATCATTAGTATTGCTTCAACAAACGCGGGGAATGGTACAGACATTCGTTGGGTTTTAAAACTTATAAGTAAATTAATTGGCATACTATCTGGGTTATGCGTTGTTAAAGCAACATATAAAGCTGGAAAGAAAATCGCGATAATAAAAGCTAAAAGTCTAATAATTCTAATAAAAGTTACATTGATAGGTTTTTGATAATAATCATCACTTGTATGAAAAAAATCAATAAAGAATGTTGGTAAGATTAGAACTTCCGGACTATTGTCAACAACGATAATAATCTTTCCTTCTAATAAGGCTTCACTTGCAAGGTCAGGTCTTTCCGTTCCTTTTAAAGTTGGAAATAAACTTTTGGAAGAATTTAAATAACGTTTTAAATAATTACTATCAATTATCCCATCAAGATTAATTTTCTGTAATTTCTTATAAGTTTTATTAACTAGATCTTCTTTAACAATTCCTTTAATATATAAAATTCCAACTTTTGTTTTAGTGTATACTCCTGTATCTATTGTTTTAACTTGTAAATTAATATTTTTAATTCGTCTTCTAATAAGACCTAAATTAGTATTATAGTGTTCTATAAAAGCATCTTTTGGTCCTAAGATAGTTTTTTCGTAGTTCGCTTCTGCAACACCTCTTGTTAAATCTCTCCTTGTTTCAACAGCTAAAATACTTTCTTTATTAATAATTATTATGGTATAACCATTTAATAATTTGGTTTTTAATTCATCATAATCTTTTAATTTACTAATATTAGGAGAAGGTAGAAAGTTTAAAAAAAATTCTTCTAAATTAGGATAATTTAATTTATTTAAAATACTAATTCTTTTTAATATAAAATCATTAATGTCATTGCTACTTGTTATTGTTTCTATATTAATCGTGTTAACTATATTTTTATTAAGTTTTATTTCTTTATATATATAATCATCAGAGTTATTAGATTCTTGTTTTAGTTTTTCAATATAGTCCATTATATCACCTTATAATTAGTATTTTCTAATTTTTAGATTTAATACAATTGACAAACTATATTTTCAAATGTATTATCTTAATAGAAAGAAGGAATTAGAATGATAGATGATATTAATAAGAGCATTTATGGATATGCAAGAGACCTTGATAAACAAGTTAGACTTTTATCATTTTTAGATGTTTATCGTGTTTTATTAAAAGATTTAGATTGTATTGTTTGTATGGAAAGTGCTGCTGATTTACTTGGGTATTCAAATGGCGGCTTTAGACATCAAATTTATGTTTATTCTGAATTTGAATTCAATAAGCCTTATATAAAATGCTTTATAGTAAAAGATTTAAAGAATATTCCTTTTATAGATAGAAAAGGAATTAAAGTTTCTCCAATTGAAGTTGCAATTAAAGATATGTTAGAGAAAAATGAAACTGACCCTCAAATTTTATATGAAACATTTGCCAATTATTATTTTGGCAATAATAAATCGTATGAAGGATTAGAATTACCATTAGTATTATCTTTAAAAGCTAAACACTATAAGGAAGAAGGTGCTTTATATTATGAACAATGATTTATAGTAATTAAAAAAAATAACATCAGATAAGTTTGACAATATGTTATTTCTTTTGCTATAATATAGCCCGAATTGATGGTGTTACTTATGAATGAAGATTTAAAGTTAATTAAGAGAAAATTTGGAGAAGGAATGGCTCATTTTTGTCGAGATTATTTTCCTAGTCTTTTAGAAACAAAAGGGTTATTACCTAGTTTATTACTTGGAAAATTTGAACCAAGTAAATCACTTTTTTATGATATAGTAGAATATAGTTTAGAAGAACAATTTAAAAACTTTATTTATAGTTTAGTAAATGTTGAAACTGAGAAAGAAGAAAAAACAACTAAATCTCCAGAAGAATTAATGGCTATTGCAGGCTATGATTTATATGAATGTAAGACAGAAAGTGACATTCAAAGTTTTAGAAAGTACTATCATGAAGGCGAAGAACTTTGTACATTTAGAGGTGGTAGATTAAATAGTTGTTATGTTTTCTTTGCTGTAAAAAGGGACGTTGCTAGTATAAGAAGAGAGAATTTTAAAAATCCAAAACGAGAAGATAGATATGGAACAAGTGTTATTAGTATTCAATTTGCAAGAAATTCTACCCATTTATTATCTATAAAAAATCGTTATAATCATAGAGTTTCTAATCCTGATGCAACATTCTCAAATAATTTAGATAATATAATATCAGGATTAACTAAAAGTTTTGAGGATTATTACGGAATGAAACAAATAATTAAACATAGTAATTTTGAAATACCAAACTATGTATTTGCAGGAGATGCTAGATACTATAAATATAATTTTGAAATAAATCTTTTCTACTATTGTCCTAATAATAGAATAGTTGATACTATGAAAGTTCATCGATTTGACTCTAGTAAGTATATTCTTTTAGATTACTTTATCTTAGATTTAGTTAATAAGAAAATATATGTATATGATTCATATATAAAAGATTCCTTCCCTGATACAATAGGTGAAATAGAAAAAACAAGTGTTTTAAAAACTGATTATGGAAAAGAAATTAGAATAATTAATACAAAGAAAGATTTAATTATTATTAAAATTGATAAAAATAATAGAATAATTGGTTATATAAATGAAAATATTGAAAAAATAGGTTATAATTTTTTTAGATGTAGTTTAAATCTACAAGAATTAATTTTACCGAGTGTCAAAGAAATAGGAGATTGTTTTTTAGTTAATAATCAAGTTTTACAAGTATTAAATTTAGAAAATGTAAGAAGAATTGGTAATTTTTTCCTTTTTAGTAATCGAAATTTACAAGAGTTAAATTTACCTAATGTAAGAAAAATAGGTAATCGGGCTCTTTTTGAAAATGAAAATGAATTACTAATACATGCTCCTAATTTATTAGAAGTAGACCCAAGACAAAATAAATTAATATTATTTAAAATTATAGAAGAAAATAGAAGTATATTAGGAGATGATTGGGTTAAAAAAATATTAAAAAGTTAAGTTAGGCGGGTTTGACAATATAGTATTTATTTGCTATAATATAGGGCAATTTAATGAGAAATAAGTATGGATGAAGATTTAAAATTAATTAAGAAGAAATTTGGAGAAGATATGGCTCATTTTTGCCGGGGTTATTTTTCTATTCTTTTAGAAACTAAGGGGTTATTACCTAGTTTATTACTTAAAAAATTTGAACCAAGTAAATTCTTATATAGTGATTTAGTAAAATTTAATTTAGAAGAGAAGTTTAAAAATTTTATTTATAGTTTAATAGATGTTGAAAAGAAAAGGGAAGAAACATCAAAATCTCCAGAAGAATTAATGAGCATTGCTGGCTACGATTTATATGAATGTAAAACAGAAAGTGATATTCAAAGATTTAAAAAATATTATCATGAGGGAGAAGAACTTTGTACATTTAGAGGTGGCAGATTAAATAGTTGTTATGTTTTCTTTGCGGTAAAACGAGATGTTGATAGTATAAAACGAGAAGACTTTAAAAATCCGAAACGCGAAGACTTATATGGAACAAGTGTCATTAGTATTCAATTTTCAAGAGACGAATCACATTTATTATCTATAAAAAATCGTTATAATCATAGAGTTTTTAATCCTGATGCAACTTACTCAAATAACTTAGATAATATAATACCAGGATTAATTAAAAGTTTTGAAGAGCATTATGGAATGAAACAAGAAGTTAAATCTCATAACTTTGAAATACCAGGTTATGTTCTTGCAAGTGATGATAAGTATTATAAATATAACTCGGAAATAAATAATATTTATTATTGTTCTAATAATATCATTATAGATATTACGGGAGTACATAAATATGATGCTAGTAAATATATTATACTTGATTATTTTATCTTAGATTTAGTTAATAAAAGAATTTATTTATATGATGAAAATATAGACGATTCATTTCCCAAAACAATAGGAGAAATAGATAAAATATGTGTTTTAAAAACTGATTATGGTAAAGAAATTAGAATAACAAATACAAATAATTTTTTAAGTATTATAAAAATAAATAAATATAATGGAATAATTAGTTATATAAATGAAAATATTGAAAAAATAGATAATAATTTTTTAGTTTATAATTTAAATTTACAAGATATAAGTTTACTTAATGTAAAAGTAATAGGTGATAAATTTCTATTTAATAATATAAGTTTACAAGAAATAGAATTATTAAATGTAGAAAAAATAGGTGATGATTTTTTATCTAACAATGATAGTTTAAGAAAAATAAGTTTATTAAATATAAGAGAAATAGGTAATTTCTTTTTAGCAAGTAATAGAAAATTAGAAGAAATAATTATACCAAATGTTAAAGAGATAGGAGATAGTTTTTTAACTTTAAATATAACTTTAAGAGAAATAAAAATACCTAATGCCCTAAAAATAGGAGATTTTTTTCTATCTCATAATATATATTTAAAAGAGATAGATTTAACAAGTGTTAAAGTAATAGGCAATTTTTTTCTTGGAAATAACATGAATTTAAAAGAAATAAATTTACCAAATGTAGAAAGGATAGAAGGAGGATTTTTCTATAGTAATAAAAGTTTAGAAATTATAATTGCTCCTAAATTATTAGCAGTTCATCCTTATCAAAGACAAATCAAATTATTTAAAATTGAAAAAGATAATAGAAAAAAATTAGAGAGAAAAGAGAATAAGAGATTATTGAAAAAATAAATTTATGATTTAAACTTATTATGATGAGTTAGTCTTCTATAATTTTATAAGAAAGAAGTATATATTAATTAAACTACTTTTAAAATTATTAAGAGTAGTTTTATTATTGAAAAAATATAAAAAGGGTTACTTCTCAATGTAAATGCAACTCGCAAATCCTTGATATATAAATCATAGAGTAAATGCAAAAAAATGGTAAAA
>CANRIE010000118.1 GCA_947630585.1 uncultured Bacilli bacterium
TTAAAATATAGAGAATTATTTAAAGTTACTAGTAAATAAACTTATCCTGCCAGCCGAACTATGCAAATAACGATTTATTGAAAATAATAATATATAATATAATATTTTTCCTTAACCTACTTTACTTCATAACCATTCTTTATTAAAAGAATTAAGCCTTTTAAATTTTTATTATCTGTCTTGATATTATATTTTCGATAATCATATTTTTTATTAGTTCGATACCCTGGTGTAAAATAACTATTAGAGTATCCTAATTCATCAGTTTCTTGAACAATATCTTTTAAATCATAACAAGAAATATCATCTAACATTCCTAAGCCTTCTCCTGCTAATATATAAGGATAGTTTTTAGCATCATCATATTTTTCTAACTCTTCTAATCCTAAATATGTAATTATAAATGTTGTTGTTGAACCATAATCATATTCCATTTCCATTTGATCATTTTCTTTTAAATTAAGACTATTTAACCTTGAAGTAACAGCATTTAAATCTTCATACCCAAGTTTTTTGTTTAAATTAACATGACAATTATATCTATTACCATCATAAGTTATATTATATAAATGATATGCTAATGAATTAAAAGATGCTAGAATTGTATATGCTAAATCTGCAACTGTCATTCTATCAGTTATTTCAATAACTCTCCATATTTTATCTTCTAATCCTTCTATTCCTACTTTAAATTTTAATACTTTATCCATTATTTTTCCTCCTTTTTCATAGTAATTAAATTTAAAAATTTCATTTTATTTTCATTATTTAAAACATTCATTATTTCTTCTTTAAAAGCTTTTTTATTTTGATATAAAGGATACATTTCCTTAAGCATTTCATAAATAAACAAAGAAGAATTATTTATCTCATTCATTTTTTTAATATATTTGCATAAATTACGATAACCCTCACGGTTATATACAAGGTTAGTTTCTTCAATTATTTGTACTTTATAAAATTCTAATAATTCTTTACTATATTTATCTTTTAATATATCTTGATATTTATATAGTTTACTTAAATTAGGCTTTTTTTTAATTAAAGCAAATAATTTATCAGGTTCATTTTCTTCATAATAGATATCTTCTAAAATCCAAGTACCATTAGGTTTTATTTTAGATATTATTTCTTCTTTTAAATTTTCCCATTCCGAAATCTCACACATACTTTTTAATTCTTTATACCAATTAAAATTATTAGTTGCTACTATTGCTTCCGGTAATATTTTTTTCTTTTCGATAAGCATATTGTTTTCATCATATACTTTAATTAGTTTATCATAAACTATATCTTTTCTTACATGATTTTTTAAATCATCTTTTAGTATTTTTACTACTTCTTCAATTTTATTTTCTTCTTTTAAATATTCAATTAATTTTTCTTTTACACCATATACATTTATATTTTGATAGCATATTTTTATAGCTTCATCTTTACCAATATAGTCATGTACTAGTAATATTTTATCTAAAATCGGATTAATAAAGATACCATATAAAATATTACATTCATCTAAAATTTTTATAACTTTTTTAGCCGAATATTCATCATGAACATAAAGTGTAAAAGCATACAAAGGTGCATCAGAAAAGTCATTTAATGAATTATTATCTGCAATATCCATGGCCCACTCTAAAAATTTTTGATAATAAGTTTCTTCATATAATAACTTACTTGCTACAGAACTAAGGTCATCTAAAGACTCTTGATACTCGCCATTAGATCCATCCATAGACGTATTTTTTATGAAATAATAAGTATATTTAATTAATTCAAAAGCATCATCATAATTTTCATCATCAATAAAATCATCTATTTTGTCAGCTACTTTTGATATTAAATCTACAAAATATTTTCCATTATAATAATCTATAAATCCACTTTTATCACCTATTCTTCTTGCTTCATATTGCATTTTGGTATAAATTTTCTTAAGTTCTGATTCTTCTTTAGTTTTCTTATTTTTGGCTTCTTTTTCTAACTCTGGAACCTCATTATCAGCAAGATAATATAAAACTGAAGCTATATGTTTACACGTATATTCCCCATCATCTGAATATGGACAGGAACAATAGTAGTCTTTTATTTCCCCATTTTTAATTTCTAATTGAACTTTATAAATTTCTGAACCATCAATATAAGCACAAACCTTATCTCCTTGATACCATATATCTAAAATTCTATTTTCATCGTAATATCTTTGTCCTCTTAAAAGGATATCACTTGCAAAATAATTTTCAAATTTATTATTTTCTAAAAACTTCTTCATATTTTTCTCCTAAATTTTTCTTAATACTTTTCCATATTCATTAGATTTTTTTTTTAAATCACCTATTAATGGTTTAACTAATTCTTTATTATAAAGTACATTTAATTCATGTAAAGCCCTAGTCATTGCAACATAAAGTAACTTCATATCAATTTTTTTACTTGAATCATAGATTCCTTCTGTTGCATCACTTATTATAACTGCATCAAATTCTAAGCCTTTTGCTAAATAACTAGTTATTGTACATATACCTCCATCATATTTAGTATCCTTATCAGTTATATTAGTTACTTTAATACCTAACTTTCCTAAATTTAAACATATTAATTGAGCTTCTTTATCATCTTTACATATTATTGCAATTGAATTATAACCTTTTTCAATATAACTTTTTAATATTCGACTAATTACTAACATTTGATTATCATTAAAATCAATATAATTTACATCAATTCCATGTCTTATTACAGGTTCAGCTTTAGGAAATTTCAAATATTCTGTTAAGTTATTAGCTGAATTCATTATCTCTGTTGTTGTTCTATAACTCTTTTTCAAATATTTAATACTGCAATCCCCTTCAAATGTTGTTTCTATTACTCTCTCCCAATTAGATATTCCTCGATATTCATAAATTGATTGAGCTAAATCTCCAAAAATACTAAATGTTGCTTTTGGCATCAACTTTTTTAAAGCAAAGAAATTAAATTCTCCAAAATCTTGAGCTTCATCAACAACTACTTGTCTATAATTTTCATAATTTTTACTACCAAAAATTCGATAATATAAATACATAAGAGCTGCTAAATCTTCAAATTCTATTTTCTTAGTTTTTAAATTACTAATATTTTCTTTAACATCATTTTTAATATCATATTTATTAGTATCTAAATATAAATCAATATTTTTTAAGAATTCTATATATAAAGCTATTATTTTAGGACTTCCACTACTAAAATATTTTTTCAAACTTTGATGACAACCATTATTAAGTTCTTTCTCAATTGCATCTATTTTTTTTCTTTCTTTAATAGAATCTTCACCACTCATTACCTTAATTTTCTTATAAAATTCTCCCTGGATTCTACTAAATATCTCTTCCTTATGTTCCTTAATATATCTTTCAATTATTAAAATAGCTCTCTCTATCTTTTTATTTATTATATTATAATCTAATACTTCTTTTTCTAAATCCTCATATATATCTTTAATAAATTTACTAGTTAAAATTTCATAACCCTTAACTTGAAAATTACTACTTGGAATAATTGTTTTTTCAAAATTACTAATAAATTTATCTAACATATTTTTAAAAGCCATTGAAACTTTTAACTTTTGATAAAATAATTGTTCAGGATTAGTAATTGATTTAATTAATTTATCTTTATCTGAAATTAAAGTAAACTCTATTCCTAATAAATCCTTTATTATTTCATCATAAGTTAATTGATTAACATCATCAACATCTAAATCCGGTAAAACTCCTGAAATATAATTAACAAAGAACTTATTAGGTCCTATTACTAAATATTGTTCAGGTTTTATATTTTTCATATTATTATAAACAAGATAGGCAACTCGATGAAGAGCAACAGTTGTTTTTCCACTTCCTGCAACACCTTGAATAATAATGTTATTAGAAATTTCATCTCTAATTATGGCATTTTGTTCAGCTTGAATTGTTGCAACAATATTTTTTAATCTATTATCAACACTAGTACCTAAATATGGTTTTAAAAAATCATCATTAGAAACTGTATCGACATCTTGAAAATCTTTTAATTCGCCATCCTCGATTTCATATTGTCTTTTTAAAGTTAATTTACCTTTTATTACTCCCCCTGGGGCTTTATAAGATGCATCTCCAATATTACTATCATAATACATTGAAGCAATAGGAGCTCTCCAATCAACCGTTACTAAATTATTATCTTCATCAAAAACTCCAACTTTTCCTATATAACATTCTTCTTCTTTTTTTAAATCTTCACTTGTAAAATCTATTCTTGCAAAATAAGGTTTCTTTTGAGTCTTTTTCATTAATTCTAATCTTTTAGTAAACTCTATAAGTAAACTTTCTAAAAGTCTTGGATTATTAGCATACATCCTTGGTAAAGCATCCAATCTAAGTTCTGTATCCTCGATTATTCCCTTAAATCTTTCTAATGTACTACCCAAATATTTTTTTTCTTCATTATAATTTTTATACATAGATAAAACCTCCTATTTATATTGCGATTATTTAATATAATTCATTTTTTCTAAAGCATATTTAGCAAAAGGTGATAACCTATTTTTATCTAAATCTTTAATTAAATACCAATTAGCACCTTCTGAATCTAGCCCATCAGCATCACTTTTTAATTTAACCTCATTAGTTTCAACAAAATATAAAATTCCTATATGATGCAAGTCCTCAAATAAGTCTTCTTCCATTTCCCATTTTATATTAGTAGCTGTAACATCAAATAAACTATATTTATTTATTTTAATTCCAGCTTCTTCCATTATTTCTCTTTCTAAGGTTTCATTTGGAAGTTCTTGGTGTTCAATACCTCCTCCTGGTAAATCAAATTTGCCTTTATATCCTCCTCGAGCTTTCTTTACTAAAGCTATTTTATCATCCTTAATAATAATTCCATATGCCCCAATATGGGTTTTTACTATTGTTTCCACTTAATATCACTCCTTACTTTTAATAACAATAAGAGGTACCATCATTTCTTCTTTAGTTATACCACTATGATCTGCTTTTAAAGTTTTAAATTTTTCATTTGTTATTGTATATCTAATATTTATATTACTATTACCTATTAATATAACATCTCCTAAATAACTATCAATTCTTTCATGTTTTTTTCCTAAACCTAAAAGTCCTAATTTTAAAAATTCATCTTTATCATAAATTAAAAATTTATCTTTAAAATACTTATTAATCAATTCTTTAAATAATTCTTTTTTATTTTCTTTTAAGAAGATCGATACAAATCTTGATTCAATTGCTGGTGGTCTTACTAGGCAATCATCAATATCTTTATATTCATTTAAATAAACTTCTTCGACATCAACTGCGCCATGATCAGCTGTAATGATAATAATAGTATCTTTTAATTCACTGATTAATTTTTCTAAAGTATCATTGATTGATTTTAATTCCTGTTTTACTTCCAAACTATTAATTCCATATTTATGAATAGTTGAATCTGGCTGTATCCAATAAGCAGAAATTAAATTTTTTTCATCATTTTCACACGCATCTTTTATTCCATCACATATTTTCGAAAAAGAACTTTCATATTTTTTACTAAAATCAGGAAATACTTTAGTAAACTTAATATCAGGATTATTTTTAGTTATTTTTTCATAAATGGATTCATATTTTAATATCCCTTCTTCAGGACTTGTAATTATTTTTTCACCAGTATAAAAATCACATCCTGAAAATAGTTCTATCATACGATTATATTCGCGAAAATAAGGCATCCATCCAACCCATCCCGTTTCATAAGGTGATAACCCCGAATGAATAGAAATCGTTGCTGCAGCTGTTGTTGGTGGAAAAACGGAAGTTACATTTGTTACTAAATTGCTTTTTAAAAGCTTTACTTCATTTTGATGATTTTCTAATATATTTGTACCTAGACAATCTAATACTAAATATACTATATTTTTATAATCACTTTCTAATATTTTATCTAATTCCTTTAATGATGGATAATTACTTTCCAATCCATATTTTTTTAAAATTGATGAACTAATTGATAAAATACTTCTTTTATAATCTGGTTTTAACATACTATTTTTACTCCTTTCATATCAATCTATTTATTTAATAATATCAATTAAATAATCAACTACTTTTTCATTTCCCATTTCTTCTAAACTATTAACAAGTCTATATTCACTATGTTCATCTTCTTGTAAAATAATATTAGAGATGTTTTGATTATCTAATAATTCACATTGGTATACTAGTCTCGTAAATACTATATCTTTTTCTTTATCATAATTACTATCTTCATGTATAATTTTAATAACTTTAACATCTAAATTAACTTCTTCTTTAGTTTCTCTAACAACAGCATCTCTTGGTAATTCACTTAATTCAACCATTCCACCTGGTATATCCCAATAATTTGGTAAAGAGTTAGTCTTCCCTCTTTTTATCTTAGTCCTTTTAATTAACAAGTATTTATCATTTATTTTTATCAAACCATGAGCTATCAATCTATTCATAAATATCTCCTTTGATTAACCTATTTTTATAATAATTTTAATTTCTTCTAAATTATAATTATTTTATATATTTATCTATTAATTTTTGAGCTAGTAACTCAGCAACTTTAGTTTTTCCAACGAATGATATAAAAAAAATTAATACTCTCATAAAAAATAATAACTTTTAATCTAATAAAATTATAACATTTAAATACTTTTAGGTAAACTATTTTTTAAATAACATTTTTTACTTTTAAAACTATTATTGATATCACAATTTTTCAAGATCATATTTAGTAAAAGTAGACAACTTATTTTTATCTAAGTATTAAAAAGAAGTTACATTTGTTATTAAGTGACTATTTAAAAATTTGGCATCATCTTGATGGATTTTCAATATATTTTTACCTAGACAATCTAATACTAAATATACTATATTATTATAATCTTCTTCTAAAATTTTATCTAGTTTCTTTAAAGATGGATAATTTCTTTCTAATCCAAATTTTTTAAAATTGATGAACAATAGATAAAACACTTCTATTAACTCCTATATACCTATTACCATATATCTTAAATTAAAAAAAATACATATATGACATAATTAATATTATAATCATAAATATATTTTATTTCAACTATTAATAGTTCTTTTTTTACTTTTATTTTATAAATGAAGTTGTAAACATTAACTATTTATTTTAAATCATAATTTAGATTTTTAAGTTCATCTAAAACAAATAGTCCATCTTTTCTGATTAACACATCATCAAAGTAGATTTCTCCTCCACCATAATCTTTTCTTTGAATTAAAACCATATCCCAGTGAATATCAGAAATATTACCATTAAAACATTCTTTATAAGCAGATCCTGGTGTAAAATGAATACTTCCACCTATCTTTTCATCATATAAAATATCCCCAATTGGTGTTAATATCTTAGGATTTAATCCAAATGAAAATTCTCCAACATAGCGGCTGCCTTCATCAGTATTTAAAATTTCATTTAATTTTTCAGAATTATTCTTGCATTTAGCTTCAACTATTTTGCCATCTTTAAATCTTAAACTAACATTTTCAAAGATATACCCATCATAAGGTGAATCAGTGTTATAAGTAATAACTCCATTAACACTATCTTTAACCGGTGCTGTAAACACTTCTCCATCTGGAATATTAGATTCTCCTGCGCAGATAATTGCAGGAAGGCCTTTAATACTAAAAGTGATATCAGTTCCTTCGCCTTTAATTCTTACTTTATCCGTTTTTTCCATTAATTTCTTTAATGGTTGCATATCTTTTTCCATTTTATCATAATCAACTGTCATTACATCAAAAGCAAAATTAAAGAATTTTTTATAAGTCATTTTTGATTTATACGCATCAACTATACTAGGATAATTTAATAAAACCCATTTCTTTTTATTAATTTGAATATCTTTATATTTACTTAAGGCTTTCTTTAATTTATTATTCAAATCTTTATCAACATTCCTATCATAATAATCACTTAAAGTATATTTTATTTGAATAAATGAATCATATTCATCTACTTCAAATTTTAAAATATTTTTTAGATTTTCAATAATATCATCATTTAAACTTTCTTTTACAACATTACTTATCTCAGGGTCAATATACTTAATTGTAGGTACTCCCTTATGTTTTAATATTTCATCAACAAGTGCTCTTACTAAAGGCATCGTTTCACTGCTTTGATAAGTTATTAATACTTTTTCATGTTCCTTAACTTTAATACTATGATTAACAATTATTTCACTTAATTTTTTAATTCTTTCCATTTATAACATTCCTTTCTTTTTTACATAAAATACTTTGGAAAGGAGTATTTATGTATAATTATAATATACCACAAAAAAGCTATTATAAACCAACAAATTTTAAAAATAATGGAAATTATGTTCAAACTTACCCAAGTTACACGACATCTACTTACACAAGTGGTGATCGTTTCATAGGTGGTGGATTTTTAGCACCATTTTTATTAGGTGGAGTTGGCGGTTATTTAATTGGACGTCCAAATTATAATAATCAAGGTCCAATTCCTGTTTATTTTCCAAATGGTGGACCAGGACCTGTTTATCCTCCATATCCACCTTATTCTAATACCAACATCTATTACTAAAAGAGACTGACCGAAAATTAAGCAAGCAATTTTCGAGCAGTCCTTTATTTATAAATATTATCTTTTCATTATATAATCAATAATATCTTTAACCAAACAAATCTTAAAGTAGTAAAAATAGTTATTTATTCCCTTATTAAATAATTTAATTTCTAAACCATCTAATATTAAATAATAAATATTTTGTTTTTTTAGATTCTCTAATCCATATAATTTAATTATTTTTAAATCTCGATTAAAACTAACTACTTTATTTTTATTAACTACTAAAATTAAATAATCATTATATTTTTTCTTACAAAACAAATATCTATTGTAAACACTCATATATAGTTCTAAACTTAAGTACGTATACCTAAGTTATCTATATTTCCCTTCTGATAAAATCAAGGATAGGAATGTCCTTTACACATACATATTAAAACCTTAATCATAATATTCAAGCCATAAAGGGCTGGGCCGAACGCCGTTGTTGTTGTTGACGTTATTGTTGTT
>CANRIE010000119.1 GCA_947630585.1 uncultured Bacilli bacterium
TAAGTTTGTATTATTATCCTGATGAAGAGCAAAAAAGATTAGATGATTCCCTTTTAGATTTATACAAACAGGAAGGCGAAAAGATTGGCTTTAAACGCGGAGAAAAACGTGGTGAAAAACGTGGCTTAAAAATTGGTGAGCAACGTGGCTTAAAAATTGGTGAGCAACGTGGCTTAAAAATTGGCGAAGAACGTTTAGCCAATAAAGAAAAAGAGATGGTAATTAATATGTATAAAGACAATGCTTTAATTGAAAAGATTTGTAAATATGTTAATTTACCAATTAAAAAAGTAAATGAAATTATTGAAGATTATAAGAGCAATCTTAAATAATTAGATTTTATTAGAAAGTAAACAAGTGGCTTAAATTAAAATTTGGGCCACTCGTTTTACTTAGGAATAAAAGATAGATAATTATTTAAAGAAATCAGTTATATCTATGTTTAAAGCTTCTGCTATTCTTCCTAAAGTTGCAATTGTTAAATGTTTACCTCTTTTTTCATTTTCAATATCGCAGACATATTCTCTAGACATTTCAATCATATCAGCAAGTTCTTGCTGAGTTAAATTTTTTTCTAAACGATATTTTTTAATATTATTTCTAATTATTCTATAATAATATTCATCATCATTAATATAAGATTTATTTCTTATATTATACCTTTTCTTGTACTTAATAGACATTATATTACCACCAGTAAAATATTTTCTATAAAAAAGCAAAAAAATCTATAGTCTAAAGGCCACATTTTGTGTTATACTAATAATAGTTATAATAAAGAGAGGATATAAGTATGGAAGTAAAATTGAAAAAGAAAAATAATAAGAAAATATTAATAGTAGGAATAATTTCTTTATTAGTTATGATAGGAGTAATAGGAGGCACGTTTGCTTTAATTAGTTATACTAATCAAATTAATAATCAAAGCATCATTGCTGGAGATATTTTTATGAAGGCAACTGACAATGGAATTATAACTAATTCTATAAAACCAATGGATACAGAAGAAGGAAAAGAAAATGGGGAAAAATATAAATTTAGTGTTCAAGGTTATAACGATTCTAAAAAAGATATTCATTATGGAATCTATTTAAATTATGGAGAAGAACAAGAAAACAAACAAAGATTTAAAGATGAAGATATCATGGTTTATTTAACTGAAACGAAAAAAGGAGTTACGAAAGATGTCTTTGGACCAGGTAGATTAACTGATTTTAATGATACTATAATATATTCTAATATAATAGATGGAAATATTAAAAAAGAAGATAAAGTAACAATTGATTATGAATAACAGTATGGTTAAGTGACAATGTCTTAATAAGTGATACAGAAACTAGTTGGGAAGGAAAGAATATTTATACAAGTGAAGAATATAAAAATAGTTATATAAGTTTAGATGTTAAAGTCGAAGGGGACTTTGTTGAAAAAGAAGAAGTAATAGAAGGAACAATAGATATAAAAGGATATAAAGTAGATTCAGAAGAAGAGTATGATTTAAACACGCGACCAATGAGCGAAGAAGATATAAGAGTTGTCATAAGTTCAACAAAAGAAATAGATAAAGTAGTAATAGCAAGTAAGAATAATAATTTAAAAGAAGAATTAGAAGCAATTAAAAATGAAGATAAATGGGAAGTATCTAAAGTAATATCTGAAAGTGATACTTTTACTTATTATATAATTTATAAAGATGGTAAAATAAGTAGTAATAATAAATTTCAAATAAATATAAATCCTGATAGATATACGTTAGTTGATAAACCAACAAATTCTTTATGTATAGAAAGGGTTTATAATGGTGAAAGTCAAGAATTAGTAAGTGAAACAGAAGGTTATACTTTAGAAAACAATAGCCAAATAGATGTAGGTAACTATCAAATAACAGCATAAATATTTTTGGACTGATAAATCTACTGAAGATGTAACAATTGAATGTAATATAACCAAAAAAGACTTAACAATTAAAGCTAATGATCAAACAATAGATTATGGAAATAGTATAAATAAGGCTATAAGTCAAGTAACTGCAACTGGTTTAATTGATAATCACAATATAACTAAAGTAACTTTGGTACAATCAACAACAGATTTAACTACAAGTGGAACAATTGAACCTAAAGATGCTATTATTAAAGATAGTGAATTAGTAGATGTAACAAGTAACTATAATATAACTTATGAACTTGGAACTCTAACTATAAATAAAGCAACACCAATAATATCTTTAAATTCGCAAAGTGCAACACTTTCAATAAATGAAACTAAGTCATTAGTTGTTTCAGCTAAAGTTGGTTCAAGAACAGTATCGGGAACATATGAAGTAAATAGTAATAATCCTGAGTTTGTAACTGCTACTGTACTAGAAAATAAAATTACTTTGATTGGTAAAAGTGTTGGAAATACATCAATAGTAATTACATTTACACCAACCGATTTAGTTAATTATAATCTATCATCAGATTTATCATATGAAGTTAAAGTAAATATAACAACTGCAACTAGAGCAATAACTAATTCTGCAGTAAATTATGAAACGGCAAGTAGTAGTGATTTTACAGGAGGATTAGTTAAGATAGATTCAAACGGAGATTTATCAAATAGTTCGTCTGTTAGAGAGTATAGATATTCAGGTCCAAAAGTTAATAATTATGTATATTTTAATTGCAAAGATGAAATGGAACAGAATAGGACCAATTGTGAAATTTGGCAAATAGTTGGTGTTTTTTATGAAAGGGGTTACCAACATTTAAAAATAGTAAAAAGTGATCGATTGAATACGACTAGTTCGTGGGGAGCTACAAGTGGAGGTAATAATTGGGAAAATTCTTATATAAAAAGTTATTTAAACACTACTTATTATAATTCACTATCAACAAATGCGAAAAATATGATAGAAGAAACAACGTATTATTTAGGAACGTTTCAAGCTGATGACGATAATGCTAAAACAGCTTATATTCATGAAAGAGATGTTTCAAATTGCATTAATAATATTGGTGATGCTTATTATGGTGTATCAAGTAAAGGTTGTCAAGTATGGACGGGAAATATAGCCACTTGGAAAGGTAACATTGCATTATTGTATCCAAGCGATGTTGGTTATTCATCTACTAGTAATTATTGGGAAACTAAAATGGATAAATATCCAGATAGCTTAAGAGATGCTAGCTGGCTACAACCAAATAATCATGGTGGTAGTAATGCTGAATGGTTGTTGTCTCCATCAGATGGTGTTGCTGGAAATTACGCAAGTCGCTGGTTTATTCCAGTTAAAGTATCAGATTTTAGTGTTGGAACAGATGGTGGAATTCGACCTACAACTACATTAAAATATAATGTTAATATAGTAGGAGGAGATGGAAGTTCAAATTCACCTTATCAGTTAGAATCTCTAGTATCTTCTACTCCTAATAACCAAGAAGGACCTGCAATTGTTGATGATAATATAGGTACTAATAAAACAGCAAGTATAGGAAGGTGTAATAATCTTGTTTATAATGGAGAAGAGCAAACATTAGTAAGTGGAGGAAAGAATGTAACTTATAGTAATAATACAGGTAAAGATGCTGGAAGTTATACAGTAAATGCTAAAACTAAAAATGGTTATTTCTTCTCAGATGGTAGTACTAGTAAAACATTAACTTGTACAATTGAAAAGAAAGCCGTAACTGTTAATTATAGTAGTAATCAAGTTAAATATACCGGAGGATTAGTTAGTCCTATTGCTACTGCAACTGGTGTGAAGGGTGAGAATATCGAACTTGAAACTACTAAAGAAAGTAGTATTGGAGATTATACTATGATTACTACTATGAAGAATGTTAATCCTAATTATACATTAAGAAATACAGTTTATGATTATAAGATATTTGATGGTGATGTTAAAGAAAATAACAATATTAAAACTACTTATAAAGTTAATTATTATTTAATGAATAAAGATTTAGTCAATTATACTTTAGTTAAAAGTAATAGTTATGATGCTAAAGTAGGAGAAATTATTACTCCTAAAGTATTAGATTTTTCTGGATATAAGAGTCCTAAAAATATTACTATAGAAATTATTAAGGGAGAAAATATTATTAATTATTATTACGAAAGACTAGATTTTAATAAATAAATTTAGTATAATAAACATGAGGTGGATATGAAAAAGATAGATAAAAGGGTTTTGATTGGAATAGGGATTATTATAATAATAATTATAGGTATTAGTTTATTTTTTATATTGAAAAATAAAGATAAAGATATAAATACTAAAAAACTTAATGATGAAGAAATAGTTAAAGGACAAGAAGAAGTTACTAATATAGTTCGAGGGTATGTAGATAATATTAGTAATATTAAAGAGTATGCTAGAGATAATTCTAAAATAGAATTTAGTATTAAAGAATTAAGAGGAATCTTTAATATAGATACTAGTAGTTTTAAAAATAGTAAATATAATTGCAATGAAGATACGACATTTATTAAATATGATGAAAATTACAATGATTATATTGTATTACTTGATTGTAAAGCTTTCTATTTAGAATAAGTTCACAAAAAAAACATATTTCCCTCATGTTAAAATCATATTCATTTAGTATACTTATAAATGAAAGGAGGGATAAAATCGAAATTAAGATAATAGGAAGTGAAAATCCCCTGGGAAGAAAAATAAAAAAAGAATTACAAAGTATTGCAAAAAAAGAAAAACTTGATATTGATATATTAGAAGTAAATGATAAAAATAATATACGAAAATATAAAGTACAAAAAACTCCTACCTTAGTTATAAATGATGAATTAAAATATGATTATGAAAAAATTGATTATAATATTTTAAAAAGATTGATTATGTTTAGTTCATTGATTTAATTAAAAGCCTTTTAGGGCTTTTTTTTTAAATAATTTTATTATATAATTTAGAAAAGGAGAAATTTTATATGAAAAAAGAAGAAATAACTTTAAAAAACACTAAACAAGAAATATTAGATGCTTTAAATGAAGCTCTTTTAAGAGAGAAAAATAATTTAAAGATGAAATCTAATCCTGAAGAGGAAGAAAAAGTAAGAAAGGAAGAAAAAGCGGTTTTAGAAACCAAGAAGAATGTTGAAGAAAATATATTCTCAACAGAACTTATTAATAAGTTTAAAGATTTAGAACTTGCAATTGCAAGTGAAGAAGAAAAGTTAAAAAACTTATATGGAGTTGAAAAAGAATTAAATAATTTAACTTTAGTAATTAATACTGGAAAAGATTTCTTAATGGAACTTGATTTAAGAAAGAAAAATGAAGAAGCAAGAATTAAGAATGAAATTAAAGAATTAGAAGCTGAATATAATAAAAAAGCTAATGAACTTAATAGTGATTATGAATTAAAAGCTAAAACTTTAAAAATTGAAAGAGAAAGAGAAGTTGAAGAATATAATTATAAGATTAAAAGAGAAAGAGAACTTGATAATAATGCTTTCTTAGATTTAAAGAAAACAAGAGAAGCTAGTTTAAAAGAAATGGAAGAAGAAACTAAGAAATTGCTTGAAGATGCTAAAGAAAAAGAAAGATATTTAAGTGATTTAGAAAAACAAGTTAATGATATTCCAAACTTATTAGTAAAAGAATATGAAAGAGGTAAAAAAGAAGTTACTAGTGAATTAACAAAAGAACATAAGTATGAAATAGAATTATTAAAGAAAGATTATGAAAATCAAGTTGCAAGACAAAATGATAAAATTGAATCTTTAAAAGAAGAATTAGAAAAAGCTAATAATTTAACTATAAGTTTACAAGAAAAGATGGATAAAGCTTATCTTGAACTTAAAGAGTTAGCAACTAAAACCGTTGAAGCTAATGGAGGAGTTAAAATATTAGGACAAAGTAATCAAGGAGATAGTGGTAAATGAAATATGAAATAGTTAAAATAGTTAAAGGTGAATAAAGGAAGATTTGGATTATATGATGATGAAGAAATAACAAGGGGAAAAGAAAATCCTATTGTCTATATTGGGATATGTTTTTTGGAGCACCTTCTGTTAAATTAAAAGAAGGAGATATAACTGATAATTATAAGGCAGAAGAAGTTGAAAAAAGAATGAGAGAAATTATAATAGAACTTGCGAATACAAATGATGACTCAGTTAAAGTATCTTTATTTCAAGAATATATATTAATTCAAAATGCTTGTAAAGGTATTTAAGAATTTTCGAATAAGAAATAATTAAATAGAAATTAAGACTAATATTAATTTAAAAAACATATAGTTAAGTGGTGGATAAATATGTTTAATCGAAAGATAGATAGTAGAATTAAATTAGTTTTAATTTTTTTTATTAGTTTTTTTGTAGTTATATTTTTAAAAATTGTTTATATTGAAATGATTGATTATAAGAAGTTATCAAGTTTAGCAACTGATCTTTGGAGTAGGGATTTACCAATTGAAGCAAATAGGGGACTTATTCTAGATAGAAATGGGGTAGTTTTAGCTGATAACATTACAACAACAAGTTTAGTTTTAGTTCCTAATCAAATTAAAGATAAGGAAGAAGTAACGAAAGTCTTAGCGAGTATTTTAAAAGTATCAGAAGAAGAGATGGCTAAACATGTTTATAAAAAAACGTCAATTGAAAGAGTGCACCCAGAAGGAAGAAGATTAAGTTATGAAATTGCGGATGAAATTGAAAGTCATGAGTTTCCAGGAGTTTATCTAGTTAAAGAAAGCAAAAGATATTATCCTTATGGGGATACTTTATCGCATGTTTTAGGTTATGTTGGAATTGATAATCAAGGCTTAGGGGGAATTGAACTTATATATGACTCGTATTTACAAGGTGAAAATGGGGCCATTAAATACTTTAGTGATGCGAAGGGTAATAAAATCAATTTATCAGAGATTTATTTAGAGCCAGCAAGTGGCATGAATATTACTTTAACAATCGATATTAATATTCAACTGGCAGTTGAAAGAGAATTAAATAATGTTGAAAGTACCTTAAAGCCCGATGATTCTCTTGCGGTTGTAATTGACCCAAATACGGGAGAAATTCTTGCAATGTCAAGTAGACCTACATTTAACCCTAATAACTATAAAATGTTTAGTGTTGAAGTTTTAAATCGGAATTTACCAATTTGGATGACATATGAGCCTGGTTCAACTTTCAAAATTATCACGATGAGCAGTGCTGTTGAAGAGCAAGTTATAGATATTTATAACGATCATTTCTATGATTCAGGAAGTGTAACTATTCAAGGAAGTCGAATTGGTTGTTGGAAAGGTGGCGGACATGGTGACCAAACATTCTTGCAAGTTTTAGAAAACTCCTGCAATCTTGGAAGTGCTACAAGAACATTATAAAAAATAAAATATTGCGTATAATAATACAATGTATTCATAAAATAAAACATTATGTTGACAAATATAATCAAAACCTGTATAATTATGAGTGAAAAGAGGGATATTATGGAATCTTTAAATTTAAATTTAAATGTTAGAGTTGATGCTAATGACAAAAAAAGTTTTGAACAATTTTGCAATAGTGTTGGAATGAATGTATCAACAGCTATTAATATGTTTATTAAAGCTGTACTTCGAGAACAAAAATTACCTTTTGAAATTAAAACTAATACTTTTGATGAAACTATTTATGGAAAATTAAAAGAAGCTGAGATTGAAATGAATAACACTTCTAAAAGATATACTAAAGAAGAAATTTTAGAAAGTATTAATAAAATTATAGGGTAATTTATGTATAAAATTTCAATACTTTCTTTTAAATAAAAATTAACAAAAGGGTGAATTGGAAAAGTAAATGCAACTTGTAAATGCTTGATATATATTAGAAAAGTAAATGCAAATGAAAAATCGAGT
>CANRIE010000120.1 GCA_947630585.1 uncultured Bacilli bacterium
AAAATCTCTATATTATTAGAGACATTTTCACTTAAAATTTATTTTTTTATTAGAGACATTTTCATTTAAAAATCACATTTTTTTCAAAAATAATTTAGTTTTACTTTACATTAGAAAAGAAATTTAGTACAATATGCTTGGTGATTTATATGAGAACTAGGTCTTTGGCTCGAGATATAAGCGTTAAAGTGTTATATCAAGTTTATATTTTAAATAATACTAATGTTAAGTATGATGTTGAAACTTTAATTAAAGAACAAAGTGAAATTGAAGATGAGTTTGTTAATGAATTAGTGTTTGGAGTTATTAAACATCAAGATGAGATAGTTAAAATTGCTAATAAGTATTTAAAAGATTGGACCATTGATAGATTAAGTAAAGTTGATAAAGCAATTCTTTCAATTGGTATTTATGAACTTTTATATACTAAAACTCCTTCAATTGTTTGTATTAATGAAACGATTGAATTGGCTAAAAATTATAGTGATAATGAAGTCGTTGGAATGATTAATGCTGTTATGGATGCAATTTATCATAATGAGGATTTAAATGGAAAAGAGTAAATACATAAGTATAACGCAATTATCAAAATACTTAAAATATAAGTTTGATAATGATCCTAACTTAGGACTTGTGTATTTAAGAGGTGAGATATCAAACTTTAAAAATCATTCACGGGGACACTTCTATTTCACTTTAAAAGATGAAAATTCAAGAATCAATGCTATTATGTTTCAAGGAAATGCCAGGAATGTTAAATTTAATGTTGCCGATGGGATGAAAGTGTTAGTTGCGGGACGAGTAAGCGTTTATGAAGCAACTGGGAGTTATCAAATTTATGTTGATGAGATGTTAGAAGATGGAGTTGGAGCCTTATATTTAGAGTTTGAAAAATTAAAAGAAAAACTCATGAAAGAAGGCTTATTTAAAGAAGAACATAAAAAGAAAATACCTAAAATTCCAAGACGAATTGGAATTATTACAGCCCCAACAGGAGCTGCAATCAGAGATATCTTATCAACTATTAAAAGACGCTGGCCATTATGTGAAACAATCCTTTTCCCATCTCTTGTTCAAGGTGAACTCGCAAAAGATGATATCGTTAAAAATTTGAAACTTGCTGAAAACTACAACTTAGATGTTTTAATAGTCGGAAGAGGGGGAGGTTCAATTGAAGACTTGTGGCCTTTTAATGAAGAAGTAGTTGCAAGGGCGATTTACTCTTCAACTATTCCTATTATATCAGCAGTAGGGCACGAAATAGATTTTACAATCGCCGACTTTGTTGCTGATAAAAGAGCCCCAACTCCAACCGGTGCTGCCGAAATGGCTGTACCAAACCTAGTTGATGTTAAAAATTACTTAAATCAAGTTAATATAAGATTATATAAAACAATTACTCATTTAATTAACTTATATAAATCAAGATTAGATAGTATTACTAGTAGTAATATTTTTAAAAATCCTAAACGAATATATGAAATCAAAGAACAAATGTTTGATATATTATATGAAAAACTTATAAATAGTATAAAAATATATCTTAATAATAAAGAAAATAATTTAAATATTATAAAAAATAGTATTATATTTAAAAATCCTAATCTTCTAATAAATAATTCTATTTATAAATATAATGATTTAGTTAGTAGAATTAGAATTAATATTAATAAATTAATTCAAGATAAAACGAATATTTATTTAAATCTTTTAAATAAAGTTGAAGTTCTAAATCCAATTACAACTATAAAAAGAGGTTATAGTATTACAACTATTAATGATAGTATGGTAGATAGTATTAAAAAAGTTAAAAATGGTGATATTATTAAAACAAGAATAAAAGATGGGTATTTAGAAAGCGAGGTTACAAATTGTTATGAAGAAAATAATAATTAGAGGCAGTGATTTAAATAATAAAAAGATAAGAGAGGATTTAGAGGAGTTTTTTAATATAGATATTCTTGGTATTTTAGATAGTATATTTAGTTTAGAAAAACGGGAATATTTAGATTATGAAGATATTAGAAATAAAGTATTATTGGGAAACCCTAAAGATTTAAGAAATCTAATGCGACCTAATTATCTTGAAAGAATTATAATTGATGATGTTGAAATTAAAAGAGATGGGGAACCATTATATCTTGGGGTAATGGTTGAAGAGAACTTAGGAAAATATGATTATGAAAAAGATTATTCATTATTTTTTGATATTCCAAATAAACTAATTGAAGTTCAAGCTTTCGATAAAACAAGATATATTTATAAGATTGTAGAAACTAATAAAAAAGCTAGAGCAATATTAGTAAAAGAAATATTTGAAGATAAAAAGAGGGGTATTAAATTTATAAAAAATCATACTAAAAATGGTAAGGGTAGTTTAGAAGATATAGAAGATGGAATAAAATATCATGAATTTAGATATCATTATAAAAATAATAAAATGGAATCTTTAATAACAATTAAAATTGAAAATAAAAAATCAATTAAAACTTATTTTGAAAAAGATTTTGCAAGTGGGGAAATTAATGTTAAAAATTTCTTAATTAAGGATATTTTAGATAGTTTTATGGTAAGTTTAAAAGAGCAAAATATTGAAAGTAGTTTAATGTTATATACCTTAATAAATGATATTTTAAAGAATATTCCAGATAAATTTAATTATGAATTTAAAATTACAACTAAGATTAAAGATTCTAATTTAGTTGAGGTTATTAATGTTAAAAATGGCGTTATTAATCTTGAAACTTTAGAAAGTGATAAGAAGTTATGTCAAAAGAAAAAAGTAAAAAATTAGAAATTATTTATGGAAATAGAGAGATAGATTATTATTTAAAAAAAGAATATTATGATTTATTTGGAATTGATATTATAAGTATATTAGATGATATATTTAGTCTGATAAAAGAGAAGATTTAGATTATCAAGATATTAGATATCAAATTGAAATATTAAGTAACTTAGATATGCAAAAGGTAATGAGACCTAATTATTTACAAAGTGTTGTTATTGATGATTTTATGATTAAAAAGGGCAAATTAATATATATAGATGTTACAGTTAAAGAATCATTTAAAAATTCTAAATATATTTTATATTTTGATTTAGATAATAATAAGGTTATCGTAGAAGAAAATAATAAAAATAGTGCTAATAATATATATGAATATAAAATAATAAATGAGAAAGTAACTAAACCACTTGGAGATTTCACAACGGGAAGTACAGCAAGATTATTCATGATAGAAATAGATAAAAATCAAAATTTATCTGTAATTAAAGGGCCTGATAAAGAATTTAAAACATCAAGAACTATATTAAAAAAAGAAATATTTAAAAATAGTATTGATGATACTAAATTAATTAAATTTCATACTTATAAAGGGAAACGAGCTTTAATTATAAAAGAAGATAATAAAGAATATAGTGTATTTAAATATTATTTTAGTAATAGTAGGATTAGTGCTTATATAACATTAAAGGTTGAAAATAAAGAATCAATTAGAAGTTATGCCTATGAGGATTTTGAAAAGAAAGAGACTTATTATAAGAAATATTTAGTTCAAGATATAGTTGATTCTTATATGAGAGAACTTGTAAATTATGAGATTGAAAGTAGTTTAAGTTTGTATGATAAAATTAAAAGTAGTTTTAGGAGCATTCCTGATGAATTTAAATATGAATTAGAAATTAAAATGGAAAATGAAGAAATAATTAGAGATAACAATGGAGTTATTAATATTAAGGCGAAAGAAAGGAATAAAGAATTGATATGGAAAAGGAAAATCAAGAATTAAGTTTTGAAGAAAATATAAAAAAATTAGAAAGTATTGTTAAAGAACTAGAAACAGGAGATGTTGAACTTGATAAAGCAATGGAGAAATTTATGGAGGCTTCTAATATTGCTAAAATATGTGATACTAAGTTAAAAAATGCAACCGAACAAGTAAATAAGATTGTTGCAAATGATGGTTCTTTAAAAGATTTTGAAGTTACTGAATAGTAATTATAAGGGGGGATATTTATGAGTCGGAAAAGTAATAAAAAGAAAAGTAATAATAATCAAAAGAAAGTTGTTAAAAAAGAAACTAAAGATGAAATTAAAAAAGTATATGAAATAAAGAAAATAGATGGAAAAGACGTTCCTAAAACAATTGAATTCCAAGAATTTGATAATTTAAAAGATAGTAAGATTAAAGAAAATGATAATAAGATAAAAGATACAAAAGAAGAAAAAAATAAAGAAAAAGAAATTATTAAGGAAAGTGTTAAAGAAGAAATAAAAGAAGAAGAGAAAGATATAAAGGAAGAGAAAAAGAATAAAGAAACTAATCTTAATGATCAAATTCAAAGTTTTATTAGTATTTTATTTACTGTAATTATCTTTTTAGCTTTAATATTATTAATTATAGTTTTATATAATAATTATTTAAAGAAAGAAGAAATTGATTATGATAAAGTATGTGCAGATTATATTGAAAAAGATTATGGAATAACTCGTGATATGATTGAAAACTTTGTTAAGAATGGACGAGCTATCATCTATAATTATGATAACTTTGAAAAAAGTAAATTAACAAATGAAGATTTAATTAAGTTTGCAAGTTACTTTATTTGGAGTAGTGATTTAGAGTATCAAAAATGTGAGGAAGATGATGAACGTTGTTTAGTTAGCAAAATGAGTATGAGTTTTGATGAGTTAAAGAAACAATTTAAAAATTATTTAGATATTAATGATTTAAAGATTAATTATCAAACGGAATATAATGATGAAGATAAATTAAGATTATATCAAGATGGGGATATTGTTACTTTAACTTTCAGTGAGTTTGAATATCAATCTTTAAGGCATAATATAGTTGCAACTAATGTTAAAGAAGATAAAGTAATCGTAACATTTGCTTTAGAAGAATTAATACCTGATACAAATATTTATAAATATGTTGGGTATAAGACAGTTGAACTTAAATATCATGATAAGAATTTTGCAATTGAAAGTATTAAGACAAGTTTAAAATAACTTGTTTTTTTTTAAAATTTGCTTGCCAAATTTAATTAAAAACTATATAATATCAATTAATAAAAGGAGGATAAAATGTGTAAAGTATTACCAGATATTTCAAGAACTTTTAGTGAGTTTTTGTTATTACCTAATTTAACAACGAAGGAATGTATTCCGGAAAATGTGAGTTTAAAAACACCACTTGTAAAATTTAAGAAAGGAGAAGAAAGTGATATCTATCTTAATGTTCCAATGGTATCTGCCATAATGCAGTCTGTATCAGGAGTTGAGATGGGAATATCACTAGCCCGAGAAGGTGGGCTTGCATTTATCTATGGGTCTCAAAGTATTGAAGATGAAGCGAAAATGGTTGCAAGTGTTAAAAAACATAAAGCGGGATTTGTTGTAAGTGACTCTAATGTGACTCCCAATGCAACTTTAAGAGAAGTAGTTGAACTTGTTAAAACAACAGGTCATTCAACCGTCATGATAACGTCAGATGGAAGTGCTAACGGGGAATTTTTAGGACTTGTAACAGATAAAGATTATAGATTATCTAGGGATAATTTAGACTTAGAGATTTCAAAATTCATGACTAAACGAGAAGATTTAGTATATGAAATGGAAGGAATTTCTTTAAAAGATGCTAATGATAAGATATGGGAGAAGAAGATTAGTTGTCTACCTATACTAGATAAAAAATTAAATTTAAAATATTTAGTTTTTAGAAAAGATTATGATGATAGAAAGAATAATGCTAATTCAGTTTTAGATGATGAAAAAAGATATATTGTTGGAGCAGGTATTAATACAAGGGATTATAAAGAGAGAATCCCAGCTTTAGTTAAGGCTGGATGTGACGTATTATGTATCGATTCATCAGATGGATTTTCTGTTTGGCAAAAAGAAACCATAGAATTTGTTAGAAAAAAATATGGTGATAAAGTTAAAATTGGAGCTGGAAATGTTGTTGATAAAGAAGGATTTCGTTATTTAGCCGAGGCTGGTGCTGATTTCATTAAAGTTGGAGTAGGTGGAGGCTCAATTTGCATAACAAGAGAAACGAAAGGAATTGGTAGAGGTCAAGCCAGTGCTTTAATGGAAGTGTGTGCAGAACGAGATAAATACTTTGAAGAAACTAATACTTATATTCCGATTTGCTCAGATGGTGGGATTGTTCATGATTACCATATTACGCTTGCTCTTGCAATGGGGGCTGATTTCGTAATGATGGGTAGATACTTCGCAAGATTTGATGAAAGTCCAACGAAAATTGTTAAAAAGAATGGAGCTTTTTATAAAGAGTATTGGGGAGAAGGATCTAATCGGGCTCGAAATTGGCAAAGATATGATTTAGGTGGCAATAAAACCAGATTAACATTTGAAGAAGGAGTTGACTCTTATATTCCTTATGCCGGAACTTTGAAAGAAAATTTAAATGTTACATTAGAAAAAATCAAATCAACAATGTGTAATTGTGGATCTATTAGTATTCCTGAACTTCATCAAAAAGCGCGTCTTACAATGGTATCAAGCGTAAGTATTCGGGAAGGTGGAGCTCATGATGTTGTTATGAAAAATATGGAATAAGTCAAGAAATGTCAAGTTTCTTGATTTTTAAATCCCATTTAACTATAATATTCCGAAGGAAGTGAGTATTATGTATGATTATTCAGAAAATGAGGAAGAAAGAAGAAGATTTATTTTAAATTATGATATTGAAGATGGGAAAATAATATTACATTTTGCAACTGGAAATGATAAAATAATCCCTTATAGTCCTATAAATGAAGAAAGAGTATTAAAACAAATGAATGAGGAACTTCAAAATATTCCAAGATTAAAAGAAAAAATAAATGATGATTTAGAGGATTTAAAAATATATAAAACGGGAAGTCTTGGAAAATTTATTATTAGTTTAATTGGGATATTAGCAGCAATTAGAATATTCTATAGTATGAATGTTGTTATATATTTATTAGGACTTTTTGGAATCACTAGTATGATATTTGGAATAGATACTTTAGTTAAAGATAATAATATTAAAAAATTAGAAAAGAAAATTAAAGAGTTAGAAAAGTTTGAATATTTCTTTAAAGAAAAAGAATTTATAAATACGAATATTAAGACTAATCAAGAAAATCTTAGTTTAAAAGTAAATAAAAGGTTAACTATAAATGATGCTGATAAATTAAGTTTAGAAGATTTAAAAAGAATAAGAGATGAGATTCTTTTTGAAAAAGAATATATTCATTCAAGTGATAAAAAACTTTATCTAAAAAAACGTTAAAAAATGCAAGGGTGTAAATTTTTTTTGTAGGCAAAAATAGTAGTTATTGGCTTAAATAGTCGACTACTATTTTTTCAATTTCAT
>CANRIE010000121.1 GCA_947630585.1 uncultured Bacilli bacterium
CAAAAAGATGCTAGGGATATAGAAAATGGTTTATTAAAAGGAAAACAAAAAACTTTAAAAAAGGAATTATAAAAAAATAATTTCTTTTTTTTAGAAACATGATATAATAGAACTAGAAAAAAATAAATGGAGGGCATTATGGGAGTATATTTTTCAATAAGTGCATTATTATTTATAATTGTATTTGCAACTATTTTCTTTTTTAAAGGTAAAATAAAAAACAATGAAACAAAAATTTATGGAAGACTTTTATTAGTTACAATATGCGGGTTAATTTTAGAAATAGTAACTTGTTTTTGGTATCAAAAAGGAGTTGATATAAGCTCATTCTTTTATCAATTTGTCTCAAAAGTAACGGCATCTTATTACATGGTTTGGAGCTATTTGATGTGTAGTTATTGTATGAGTGTTTGTAATGTTAACTCGAAAAAACAAAAAATGTTAAGTAGGATATTTCCAATTTTATATATATTAGTTTTAATTTTACCAATTGAATACACAGAGTTAGAAAATACAATTCTTCCTCATGGTATATCAGTTTACCTTATTTATGCTGTTTGCTTATTCTTTACAGCAATTGATTTTTACTTATGTTTTAAATATAGGAAAAAAATTGCTAAATCAAAGTTTACGCCCTTATACGCTTTTATCTTTATAGGAAGTATCAATTTCATTTTAACATTTTGGTATCAAGAATTATTCTTATTAGGATTTGTATTTGCTCTTGTTACCTTTATAATGTATTTTACAATTGAAAACCCCGATGTTAAAATGATAACGGAGTTAAATAAAAACCGGCTATTAGTTAATCAAACTAATGAAGAAAAATCAAATTTCTTATTTATAGCTTCTAATCAGATTAAAGAACCAATTAAAAAAATTCAAGAGTTATCAAAAGATACAGAGGAAATTAAAGATATAAAAACATATCAAGAATTAGTTAAAGAAATTAATAATTTAGCCCATTCCTTGTCTTTTCAAGTTGATAATGTTATGGATATATCAACTTTAAGTAATAGTAATATTAAATTAATTGAAAACAAATATAATTTATTAAATCTAATTGAAAAAATAAGGATTATGAAAGAAAAATCTATTCCAAGTGAGGTTGAATTTCGAATAAATAAATCTGAAAATATTCCTAAATATTTATATGGAGACTCCAAGATGCTTGAACAAGTTATCTCATCTATTTTAAATAATGCTATCAAATATACAACTAAAGGTTTTATTGAATTAAATATTAATACAATTTACAAATATGATATGTGTCGTCTTATGATAGATATAGCTGATTCAGGAGAGGGGATGTCAATTGATAAAGTTAATACCTTATTAATGCTTGATGAACCTCTTGAAGAAAAAGAATTAAAACGTCTTGAAACAGGGGATGTTGATATCAATACTGTTAAAAAATTAGTTTCTAAAATGGGAGGATACTTTACAATTAAAAGTGAAGAAGGAAGAGGAACTGAGATAAAAATAGTAATTGACCAAAAGATAGATATATCAGATGATATTGTTTTAGATAAATATTTAAAAAAAGATAAAGTTTTAATAGCCTCTCTTGATATGCATTTTCTAAAAAATATTTCTAAATTAATTCAAGATAAAGGATATGAAGTTGTAACCTCTATTTATGCTAATGATGTTTTAGATAGAATTAGAATTAAAGAACAATTTTCTTATATATTACTTGATGATATGTTAGATAAAAGAGCTTTAGAAATATTAAAAGAATTAAAGACGGATAACAAATTTAAAACTCCTGTTATTGTTATGCTTGATAAAGATACCGAATTTATTAAAAAACATTTTATTGAAGATGGTTTTAGTGATTATATTTTAAAAAGTAATTTAGTAGCAGAAATAGAAAGAGTTTTTAAGTAATCAAAAAGTGATTATGGGGATTATATGATTAAATTAGAAAACTTTGATAATTTAGAATTAAGTGGACTTGCTTATGGTGGTCATAGTGGTAGTAAAAAAGGAATTATTTTAGAAAATGAAAGATGGTTTTTAAAATATCCAAAATTATTTAAAAGCATGAATGTTCTTGAAATTAGTTATACAACATCACCTATATCAGAATATTTAGGTTCTAATATTTATCGTTTATTAGAATTTGAAACTCATGAAGTAAAGTTAGGAATAGCTAATTCTAAAGTAGTAGTTGCATGTAAAGACTTTTTAGATAAAAATGAGATAATATTAGATTATAATTCATTAAAAAATGATTATGATGAAAATGTTGAAAAAGAAATAGAGAAATTAACATCAACTAAAGAACAAACTAAAACTGATATAGATGAAATAACAATCGTAATGAATAATAATTCTTATTTTAAAAAAGTTCCTAAATTAAAAGAATTATTTTGGGATATGTTTATAGTTGATGCTTTTATAAGCAATAATGATAGAAATGATAACAATTGGGGTTTAATATTTAATAAAGAAAATAGAAATTTAAGAGTTTCTCCTATTTATGATAATGGAGCTGCGTTTTATAGCAAATCAGCTGATTCCAAAATTAAGGAAATATTAAAAGATGAATTTAAAATGAAACAAGTTATTTATGATAGTTCTTTGTCAGCATTTAGTAAAAATGGAAAAGTTATCAATCCATTAAAGTTTATTGAAAAAATGGATAATGAAGATTGCAATCAAGCATTACTTAGAGTATTTCCTAAAATAGATTTACAAAAAATCAAAGAATTATTTGATAGTATTCCTTTTGAATACAATGATTTACCTATATTGAGTAAATATCAAAGAGAATTATATTATAAAAGTTTAGAATATAAATATGATAAAGTCTTAAAAGTTATATATAATAAATTAATATAGTATAAAAATTATTGGCCATTTTAAATGGTCTTTTCTTTTAAAAAAACTTGTCAAATAAAAAAATAATAGTTATAATATTTCGCTAAGGTGGTAGCGATGGAATTTAATATTCAAAAAAAACAAGAATTAGATATCGACGAAATAATTGATTTATTAGATCCTTCTATTAAAGAAATATATCAATATTTAAATATTAGTAAAGTTGAGTTTAATAAAATAGTTATAAAAGAAATAACTGATTTTAAAATTGACTATCATGATGAGCAAGAATTTATTAAAGAAATTAATCTAGGTTTATTAAAGAAAGTAAAGTTAATGATAATAGATGATAAAATAGCATTTGAGATATTAAATAATTATATAAATCATTATTTTTTAAATATAGATAAGTTTAAAGATGCTTTAAATAGTTTTAATAATTTAAATAATTTTCTAGAAAACTTAAATTATGTTCCTAATCTTGATTTATTAATTGAATTAATTAATAAAAATACCATATTAAATAAAATAATAGAATTAATATTTAAAAGATATTATAATGAAATAATAAATTTAAAAAGTGAAGAAATATTTAATAATAATTTATTGAGTTTAATAATTGAAGCTTATTGTATTATTAATAATATTGAAGTAAATGATAAAGATGCTGAAACTAATTTACCATTAGAAAATAGTGTTTATATGTATTTAAGAGAAATTGGAGATAAGCCACTCCTTACTAGTCAAGAAGAACAAAACCTTGCAAGGAGAATTGCTGATGGTAATAAGAAAGCTTTGAATTTACTCGTTGAAAGAAATTTAAAATTAGTAGTAAGTATAGCTAAAAGATATCTTGGCAATGGATTATCTTTTCAAGACCTTATTCAAGAAGGAAATATGGGGCTTATGAGAGCTGCCCAGAAATTTGATGGAGAAAAGGGCTTTAGATTTTCAACTTATGCAACTTGGTGGATAAAACAAGCAATTACAAGAGCGATTTCTGATAAAGGGCGAGTTGTTAGGCTTCCTGATCATATTAACGTAATGATTATAAATTATAAAAAAGTAGTAAATAATTTTGAAAAAGAGTTTGGAAGGCTTCCAACTCTAGAAGAGGTATCTAAAGAAATGAAATTACCTATTTCAAAAGTTATTGAATTACAAAAAATGCAAAATAATATTATAAGTTTAAATATGACTATAGATGATGATAAAGAAACAGAGTTAGGAGACTTAATTCCAGTTAATGAGGATTTTGCTGATGTTACTTTTTCAAATAAGTCTTTAAGATATGAACTCCAAGAATTATTTAAAAAATGTAAATTAAAACCAAGAGAAATTGAGGTTTTAATGCTTAGATTTGGTTTTGTTGGTGATAGAATAGCAACATTAGAAGAAATAAGCAATAAATATAATATAACAAGAGAAAGAGCAAGACAGATTGAAGCACTTGCATTAAAGAAAATTAGGACGTCTAGTTATGTAGAAGAATTTGCTATATATACTGAATCTTCTGAAACATCTATGGAAAACTTAGAAAAAATTAGAACTAGTTATCGTGATGTTAAAAATCATTATTATAAATCATATTTAAAGAAAGAAATAAAAAAGAAAGGTGAGAAGAAAATGCGAAAAACTTTAACAATTTATGAATATTTTAATATGTATACGAGAGAACAAGTTAATGAAATGTTAGGAAAGTTAACTAATGAAGAGATAGAATTATTAAAAATTCGTTATGGAGAGAATTTAGAAAGTCCAGAAGGAACAAAATTAGATAAAGAGCAAACTTATAAGTTTTATGGTTTATTAATTCCTAAAATGAAAAAGTTATTAGCAAATCCAAATGGAAAGAGAAGACAGAAGAAATCAAGACAAGTAAAACCTGTGATAAAAAATGAAGAAAAAATAGTAGTCCAAGAGATTGAAAGCGAATCTAAAACTAATGAAGAAACTCAAGAAGTTACGGAAAAAGAAAAAGTAAGTATGCAAATAGAAACTACAAGCGAAGAACAATCTAAAGTAATAAGAACAGATAGAGATGAGAAAATGTCAAAAGAAGATTATATAAAAATATTAGGATTATTAAGAACACCTTCATTTATGCAAATGATTAGTACCTTATCTGTAAAAGAAGCTGTAATAATAGCCTTAAAATTAGGATATATAGATGGAAAATATTTTTCAACTGATGCGATTGCTGAATTTTTAAAGATAGATAAAGAAGAAGTAATTGAAACAACTAAGAAAATATTATTATTATATAAAGAAAGTATAAATGAATACTTAGATAAGGCAATTAAAGTTGTAACTGATGGTGAAGAGAAGATACTTTTGAAGAATGATTAAATAGTATAAAAAAAATTATCTTGGTTATTCTAATAATGGTGATTAGATGCTAAAAGATATTTTAATGATGGCTTTAAAAGGTAGTATAGCTGTTGTCTATTTATTTTTAGTTGTTAAGGTTTTAGGTAAAAAACAAATAAGTGAACTTAATATTTTTGATTATATAATAGGACTATCTCTTGGTAATATTGCTGCTGAAATGACTGTAAATGACCAAATTCCTATTTTAGGAGGACTGGTTTCAATGAGTGTTTATGGTCTGTTTTCCTTAGGAGTTTCTTATTTAAATGAAAAAAGTATTTTATCAAGAAAGTTTATAACAGGGTTCCCAATTATAATAATTAAAGATGGCAAAATAAGTAAAGAAGGACTTAAAAAATGTAAGATAGATGTAAATGATTTGTTGCAAGACGCAAGAGAATCAGGTTATTTTGATATATCTGAAATTAATTATGCTGTTATGGAACCAAGTGGAAAGGTGAGTTTTCTTCCCAAAGCTAAGTATACTCCTGTAACTCCAAGTGATATGAAATTAAAAGTAAGTGAAAAGACGATTAATTATAATTTAGTTATTGATGGAGTAATTATTAAAGATAGTTTAAAAGCTATTAATCATGATGAAAAATGGTTATATACAAGGCTTAATAAAGAAGGATATGATGATATTAATGATTTATTACTAGTAACTATTGATAATAAAGAGAAATTAACTATATATAAAAATGATGAAAAATTTACTAATGATGTATTAGAATAGTTTTGACAATTGAAAAATATCATGCTATTATATGCAACTAGGTGATCGTAATGTTTGAAAAAAAATGGAATATAAAAAAGTTATATTTAGCATATCCTGCTTTATTAACTAGGGATTCAAGATGTTTTAAATTTTATTATAATGAGGCTCGCGAAATACCAGAACCAATTATTGTTAAGAAAATTAATAATAAATGTGTTAAAAATGTTTTGACAAATAAAACTTATGCTATTTTTGAAAAAATTGATTATTTAAAATGTCTAGATTACGTAGGTGAATATGTAGTAGGCAATTTAACACCACTTGAAAGTTTGGATATATTTCGAGGTAAAACTACAATAAGTGAAACGGTACTAAGACAAATGTTAACTCCTAAAAAAGACGAGAATTTTGATGAAATTAAAGAACCTTTTCTAGTTTGTATATTAGAAATAGTTGAGAAAGTAAAAAAATCAGATTTAAGTTTAGAAGAAAAAGCCAAGTTAGCAAGTGAATTAACTGCTCTTTTAGATTATTATAAATCAGGGCTTGAGAGAATAAAAAAGTTTGATAGTGAAATTAAACTTACAAGTGTTCCAAATACGTTACTTTCTTTAAGAGAAGAATGTTTAGTTAAGTTAACAGATATTGAAGAAAGCCTACCTAGAGATTTAGATAATAATTGTGATAATGATTTTAAAATATTGAGAAAAAGGATAGATAGTTTGGTAAATGAATAACTATCTTTTTTAATTTTGAAAAAAATTTTATGTCAAATTTCGTCAAAAGATAAATTTTCTTAGTATCTAACATATCACAGGTTTTAATTTTTGTATCATAATAGATGTGTTGAAATAGGTTCAATTTGTCGATTTGCTTTTTAATTTTCTGCAAATTGAAAAATTGGCAAAATTTTTGTCTCAAATCGCCAATTTGCAGATAAATTGGTTTCAATTGTATCTGATTTGACTTTTAGTTAAGACTATGTTATAGTGAATTTATCAAGAGGAATTACTCTTGAAATATTACGAGAGGAGGTTAATATATGACTCAAGAAGAAAT
>CANRIE010000122.1 GCA_947630585.1 uncultured Bacilli bacterium
TTATATTTTTCTAAAAAAAGTTATATAATAAAAGGAAAAGATAGATTTATTTATCTATCTCTTGACTGAACTGTAACCTTTTTGTTGTTAATATCTTACCCTCACTATTACGATACATGTACTCATCAAATATTTTCTCGACACCATTTACATAAAAATTATTAAAGTTAACTAATATCGTTGCTGGAATATCTTTATAATCAGCATTTTGATCTAGGCCACTAATAGCTAATTCTTCCATGTAATGAATGTTTCTTGTTATAATACTTTCATAGAAACCTGATTTGATATTAACCTCTAATAGCACTTTTCCTGTCTCATCAGTTCCAATTCTAACAGCAACATCCATTTCGGTTTTCTTTTCCCCAACAGTATCATTAGGTGTTTTTCTTGGTAATAAAGTTATCTTACCTTCTAAGTCTTCATAACTAACTTGCAAGATTTTAGAAAGAAGCATTGTTAAAATTGATAAATGGTCAGGATTACCAAACATTATACAGAATGCCTCATCAAAGTGGAGTGCGACAATCTCTCCAGGTTTTAAACCATTTTTAACTTTTTGCATATGGCTAGTCTTTTTTCCCTTTTTAGTCTTTTCTTTTTCTTCTAACATAAATTTCCTCCTTACAATCGGAAAATTAAATTTCTAATTAATTATTGGCGCCCCATAATTAACTATCTTATTTAATCCTCCCTATATATAATATACACGGATTTGAAGTCGTTTTGACAACCTTTTTAATATTTTTTTCTAACCATATTTTATAAGAGGCTAGGAATAAAAAAGGTGATTTCACTTCACCTTTGTCAAATTGTGTAAAGTAAAAAAAGAATTTTTAAGAAAAAAATAAAGCTAAGTTTATAATATAAATGCTACATCTATATATTTTTTAGCACTAGCTTTCTTTCTTTACTTATATAATATATATAGCTGAGTATTAACAAGAGAAATTTAGAACTAAATTTATTTATTATTCGTTAATCGAATTTTAACCATATAAATTATTCTTTTTCTAAATCTAATATCTCTAAATTTAAAGTTAAAATATCACTATAAGTAAAAGATTTAATCCTTTCATTATCACCAAGTGTCTTAATTGTAAAAATAAAGTTATAAGTATTTTCAATACAGCCTTCAAATTCTTCAATTTGATTTCTGGCTCCATTAAATCTAAAATGTAAGGGCTTCCCAATTTCTTTTTCTAAATCATTTTTTATCTTTGATATCATCTTGGATACCCCACATACATAGTTCCATTAGTAATAATTCCCCCAATTCCTTTAGCACCATATTTGGTTTTTTCTAAGATACCTATTAAATCAATGGGTTTATTTTTATCACTTAAGGCAACACTTGATGCTATAATGGCTGGGTCTAAAGCATGGATATTTATTCTTTTGGGACTACTTGCAAAATTAGCACCAGCTTTAATTAATTCCTCATAATTTGATTGGCAAGCCCCAGCTATAATTATTAAACTATCATGGTCTTCATATTTTCTTGCTTCTTTAACACCTTTAATAAAATTAGCTGTATTTTTATAATTATCATTATCATTTACGGAACCTAATTTTTTATAATAAGCATCATGTCCGGTTATTACTAAAATATCTGGATTATATTCTTCTAATAAACCTTTTATATTGCTACTAATTTCATCTTCTTTGATATTAACTCCAATTGCTTTAACATGAACATTTTTATAAAAATCCATACATCTTTCTAAATACTCTTGATCTCCATCAATATGAACTATTTTTCCTGGTAAATAAAAGTATTCATTTCTATCTAATTCAACATGAAATCTATCAAGAAATACTTGATCATCTTTAATATTTTTATTAACCTCAACTTTTTTTAAATCAGATATATCAGCATCTGCTAAAAGTCTAATATTAACACCTTTTAAAATAGCAATTCCCGAATCAATATCCATTATTTTAAAAACTGTATCATTATTGTATGAATTACGAGTTACTAAATCACCTATATTAAATGGCATATAATCATCTCCAAGAAATTATATGTCAAATATTTTATTTTAGAATAAACTTATTACAATTTAAATCGTTATTTTAATTTGAATCTAATTACAAGATAAAATAAATGTTGGGTTTATAATATAAAAAAAATACATTTGTAGAGCTAAATTAGCTGAATACAAATGTAGGTAGGAAAAACTATAATGGTGTCCATAGTAGGAATCGAACCTACATCTGTTCCTTCGGAGGGAACTATACTATCCATTGTACTATACAGACATAAGACTATTAAAATAATAGTTCTTTTTTTATGGTTTAATTATATCATACTTTTTAAATAAATAAACATAAAAATGAAAATTAATTAAAAAATGTTTTAAATAAGTAATATTTATGATATGATATTTATAAATTTGGAGGGCGTATGGAAATAACGATTGTTGGAGGAGGAGTATCCGGGTTAATTGCTGGAATTACTTTAGCAAGAAATGGAAAAAAAGTTACAATATTAGAAAAAAATAATAAATGTTGTAAAAAACTATTATTAACAGGTAATGGAAGATGTAACTTTTGGAATCAAAATGTTGATAGTAGTTTTTATCATGCAAGTAATATGGAGTTATTAGAAGAATTATTAAATTTAAAAAAAGATTTAGTATTAGATTTTATTAAATCAATTGGAATTATTGAGAAAAATATAAATGGTTATTATTATCCTTATACTAATCAAGCTTTAAGTGTTTATAATGCTATTTTGAATACTGCAAATAATTTAGATATTAAAATAGAATATGAATGTGAAGTTATAAAAATAGAAAAGAAAGATAAATTTATAATTACAACTAATAAGGGTATTTATCGGTCGGATAAATTAATACTTGCAATGGGAGGTGCGACTTACCCTAAAACTGGAAGTGATGGAAGTGGCTATAAATTTGCTAAAGCATTAGGGCATAGCATTAATAAATTATTACCGGTTTTAACAAAATTAAAGGGAAATTATAATTATAAAGATTTAAAAGGTGTAAGAGCAGAAGTTAGATTAACTTTAGAAGAAAATAATCAAAAGATAAAAAGTGAAGATGGAGAACTAATTTTTACAGATGAGGGAATAAGTGGTATTTGTGTTTATAATTTAAGTGGAGATGTGATAAGAGGCTTAGCTAACAAAAAAAATGAAAAAATACTAATTAATTTTGTTCCTTGGTTTAAAGGAAGTAATGAAGAATTAATTAAATTTTTAGATAGGGAAGAAGAGAAAACAAATTATACTTTAAGTCAAATATTAGAAGGATTTTTAAATTATAAATTAGTTAATATGATTTTAAAGAAGTTAAAAATTAATAATACAACAAGATTTAAGGATGTAGACAAGATGCAGGTTGTAAATATTTTAAGGGAGTATCCATTTATTCCAACAAATGGAGGGGATATTTTAGATTCCCAAGTTACAAGTGGAGGAGTGCCTTTAGAAGAAGTTGATATAAAAAAACTTGAATCAAAAAAAGTTAAAGATTTATATTTAACAGGAGAAATCTTAGATGTTGATGGAGTATGTGGTGGGTACAATCTTGGATTTGCAATAATGTGTGGATTAATTGTAGGTGATATGAGTGATTAGAATAAGACAAGTTAAAATTAAAGTTTTAGAAGATAATGAAGATAAATGGTTAGAAGTAATTAGTAGAAAGTTAAGAATTAAAAGTTCTAATATAATTAAAGTTGCTATTTTAAAAAAATCAATTGATGCAAGAGATAAAAATAATATTTATTTTGTTTATGAATTTAAAGTTTTAGTTAAAAATGAAAATGAGATTTTAAAGAAAATTAAAAGTGATGATATTAGTATTTACTTAGAACCAAAGTTAGAAATTACAAAAGGAGAAGAGCGCTTAGATTCAAGGATTGTCATAGTTGGGTCTGGTCCTGCTGGGTTATTTGCTAGTTACTTACTTTCAGAATACGGGTATCATCCTTTAATTATTGAACAAGGAAAAAGGGTTGAAGAAAGAATAATTGATGTCGAGAAATTCTGGCAAGAAAATATTCTAGACTTGAATAGCAATGTGCAATTTGGAGAAGGAGGAGCAGGAACTTTTTCGGACGGGAAACTTAATACTTTAATTAAAGATAAAGAAAATTTAAAACAAAAAGTTTTAGAAATATTTGCTCAAAATAAAGCGCCCGAGGAAATTATGTATTTAGCAAATCCTCATATTGGAACGGATAATCTTCGAGAGGTTATTAAAAATATGCGTGAAAATATTATTAAAATGGGAGGAGAATTTTGCTTTCAAACTAAGTTAACTAATTTAATAATAGAAAATCAAAAACTAGTTGGAATTGAGGTTAACAATAAAGAAATAATTAAGACCAAGAATTTAATATTAGCAATTGGCCATAGTGCTCGTGATACATTCGAAATGTTACTTGAAAATAAATTAGAAATTATTCCTAAACCATTTGCAGTTGGCGTTCGGGTTATGCATAACGCGAAGTTAATAAATGAAAATCAATATGGAAAATTTAGTAAGTATCTAACTCCTGCAAGTTATAAATTAACTTATACTACTAAAGATAATCGAGGTGTTTATTCATTTTGTATGTGCCCAGGCGGGTATGTTGTAAATGCGGCAAGTGAAAAGGAAAGACTTGCTGTAAACGGGATGAGCAATTATAAAAGAGATACCAAGGTTTCTAATTCAGCAATTGTTGTTACAGTGTCAAGTAAAGATTATGGAGATAGTACTCTAGATGGTGTTAAATTTCAAAGAGAGTTAGAGCGTCTTGCCTATAATCTGGGTCATGGAAAAATTCCTATTCAATTATTAAAAGACTTTAAAAATAATCAAGAGTCTAGGACTTTAAGAAAAATTAGGCCGGTTACTAAGGGAGATTATGAACTTACTAACTTAAGAAGTATTTTACCAGTATTTATTGTTAATTCTATTCTTGAAGCAATAAGTGACTTTGATAAAAAAATACCTGGGTTTGCCTCTGATGATACTATTCTAGCTGGAATTGAAACTAGAACATCTTCACCAATTAGGATAGTAAGAGATATGAATTTTGAGGCTAACATTAAAGGAATTTATCCATGTGGCGAAGGGGCAGGCTATGCAGGTGGGATCACCTCATCAGCAATTGATGGTTTAAAAATTGCTAAATATTTAATTTGTAAGTATAAAAATGACTAAGTATAAGTTAGGAAATTTATAAATTTACTTATAGTAATTTCTGTGCTATAATTTCTATAGTTAAATAAAATTGGAGGAATTCGATATGATAGTAGAAATAGAGCATATTATGAATAACAAGTTTGCTATAAAAGTAAATGGTGAATTAAAATATTTGGCAGGTAAAACCTGGATTAATATGAAATTACCATCTAGTGATACTTATATCATTACAACTAGTGATGATAAACTTCTTTATTTTTCTAAAAGAATTAAAGTTAAAAACTATGATTTTTTAGATATTAATAATAATCTTAATTGCAAAATTAATAAACAGGAGATTGATTTTCAGAATCATAAATTTACTTGTCATGAAAAAGCAACGGGAACAATTGCAAATATTTCCATTTATGATGGAGATAAACAAATTTCTCAAATAGTTTTGCCTCAACAAAATGGGAAAATATATATATTTTTACTTGAGAAATATAAAAATTTAGATGCAATTATTTCTTTTTATACTGTTTTAGGAGATTGTTTAAGTTTATGGGATCGTGGAGAAGTTTTTGGAAGGCATGAAGTAGGATTTAAATATACTTATAGTAAAGATGATAATAAATATTATAATGAAAATTGGGTAACAGATAATTTTGATAAAGTAAAAGTTGATAATATTTACAATGAGATCAATGCTAATAGACAAGTTTCAAAAGAAAAATATAAAAATCAAAGTAAAAAGATTTTATTATTTGTAGGTTTAGGGTGGTTATTGTTATTGATAATTGCTATTATAGTGTTTATTTTAAAATAATTAATTAAAATTATTATACTACTAATATTTACTCATAATGAATCTAACATTTTTGTATAATATGAAATTGTGTTTTATAAAATAATGAAAGAAATTAAACATTTATAATTGTCGAGTAACATAATAATAGAATAAACGAATATATAAACATAGTAAAAAAATAGAAAAGACTTCTATTTTTTTTCAAAATAATTAATTATATAATATAAAATACTAGAAATAATA
>CANRIE010000123.1 GCA_947630585.1 uncultured Bacilli bacterium
TTATAGTGGTCTGAATTTTGATGAAATTTATGCTGATTATCATTATGTTCCATCACGCGCAAACTAGGACATAGCGACAATTTTTTATAAAATCCATTAAAGTATCATTTCCAAGTGCCCAAAGAAACTCTTCAAAGTCCATTGGAAGCATTTCAATTTTTTCTTCTTCTGATGGAATTAAAATGTCTTTAACATTTTTTTTAATCGAAATTAATGAGCCTGTCTCAATATAATCATATCGATAGTCACTAACCAAGTGTTTAATCGCACCTCTAGCTCGAGGACAAAATTGAATTTCATCAAATATAATTAAAGATTCGCGATTATATAGTTTAACTCCATAATATTCAGATAAGTAAGTGAATAAATAGTCTAAGTTTTCTAAATAATTATCAAACAATTGAATTACTTCATTAGAGGTTTTAGAAAAATCAATTAAAATATATGATTTATAATTTTCTTTTGCAAATTTTTCTACAATATAACTTTTTCCGACTCGTCTTGCACCTTCAATTAATAAAGCCGTTTTACCATTACTTTCATTCTTCCATTTTAAAAGGTCATCATAAATTTTTCTTTTCATCTTTTTTCTCCTTTATTACATTTTAGCACAAATTCAAAAATAGTGTGTATCTTAAAAACTAAAAAAGTACATCAATTTCTATAATGATATTCAAATAGAAATGATGTACCAGTAAATTAGCGTGCGCACTATGCAAAAATATTGCTAAAACAAAAGCTACTAACATAATAACTTTTGCTACATAGTCCATGAATAAAATTCATAAACTAGGAGAGATTATCTTAATGATTCATCCCTCACTTATATTATGAGCATTTAAAATTAATTTATTCATATTTTTTATTTAATATTTTTATTTTTAATGTTATACTTAATTTGTAATGTAAGAAAGAGGATAAGTATGGAAAAAGATTTTAATTATGATATTGAAAAAGATAAACAGGAGATTGCTTTGTTATTTTATCAATATGTACAGATAATTTTAACTGAATATAAAGATATAATTTCAAGTGATTTAAAAGAAAAATTAAGTAAAATTAAAGATTTTAGTAATTACGTTAATATTGAAGATAGTGGAACCATATCTTTATTTGCAACACCAGATGATAGTGTAATTCATTTACCTTTAGATGCTTATAAAGTAATCCGTTTATTATCAACAACCAAAGAGTATGGAAGCGATAAATCGCATAAAACTCATGATAATGATGATATGATAATAAATGATAATACATATCGAGAATTTATAAAACATTTGATTTTAAAAGGATCTTCTCCTCTTGAATACTTTAAAGAAATTCTATTACATGAAGTAATGCATATATGTGGGTCACATGGCTCTAATGCTCTAACAGAAGGTTTTAACGAATTAAAAACAAGAGAACTAGCTCAAAAGTATGGCTTAGAAACATCTTGTTGTGGCTATCCTAAAGAAACAAAAATTGCGTATGAATTACAACAATTATTTGGGAAAGATATATGTGATAAACTAGCATTCTCTGATTTACTAACAAGATTTAAAATTTTAAGAAGCGAAATAGGGGAGGATGCTGTTCAATTATATGCCAATGTTTTTGCTAGTATGGACCATGCATTTAGACCTTATATGGATAAAAAATATCCCGGAATCGAAGGCATAAGTGAAAAATGTCTCCAATATGATAAGATTGATTATAGTGAAGCCCAACTTTATATTGATCAATATAAAGAAAACATGAAAAAATTATAAAAAGAGGATTTATTTTCCAACACAAAACTTACTAAATAATTCATCAAGTAACTCTTCATCATAACTTTCTCCAATAATAACTCCCAAAGTTGTCCAAATATTTTTTAAATCAATTTCTAACATATCTAATCCAATCTCATCTTGAATTCCTTTTTCTATATCTTTAATTATATTTAAACATTCTTTGATTTTTGATAATTGTCTTGTATTTGTTATATAGTTATAATTACTAGTTTCAAATTTTTCTAAATTAAATAATTCTTTAATTTTTTCTTTTAAAGGTAATATACCATTAGTATCAATAGTATTAATATATATTACATTGTCTAATTTTTGTTCTCCTAAATCAATTTTTGCTTCTAAATCATTTTTATTAACTACAATAATTGTCGTTTTATCTTTAACTTTTTCAAGTAATTCTTTATCTTCGAAAGTTAATTTTTCATTGTTATTTAAAAGTAATAAAACTAAATCTGCATCATTTAAAACTTCTAAACTTTTCATAACTCCAATTTGTTCAACTTTATCACTTGTTTCTCTAATTCCTGCAGTGTCAATGATGTTTAATTTTATTCCTGATATTAAAATATCACCTTCAACAATATCTCTAGTTGTCCCAGGGATATCGGTTACAATTGCTTTCTCACTTTCAAGTAACCGATTTAATAAACTACTTTTTCCAACATTAGGTCGACCTATAATAACAGTTTTTATTCCATCTTTAATAATTTTCCCATCCTCTGCTTCTTGAATTATTTTATTTAAACTATATTTCACATCTTTTATTTTGTCTTTTAAGTCATTCATTGTTATTTCATAAATATCTTCATATTCAGGATAATCAATGTTAACTTCAATATTAGAAATAATATCAATTAAACTTTTTCTTAGTTCTTTAATTAAATTACTACTATTTCCTTGTAAATTATTAATAGCAACTTTTCTTTCTTTTTCAGTTTCACTGTTAATTAAATCCATGATGGCTTCTGCTTCCATTAAGTCAATTCGACCATTTAAGAAAGCTCGTTTTGTAAACTCACCAGGCATAGCTTCTCTGACTCCATTTAAAAATAATATCTCTAAAATTTTATTAGTTGCTGCAATTCCTCCATGACAATTAATTTCTACAACATCTTCTCTTGTATAAGTTTTAGGTGCCTTCATAATTGTTACTAACACTTCATCAATTGTTTCTTTTTGATAAACAATATGTCCATAATGAATTGTATGACTAGGAACCCTCTCTAAATCTTTTCCTTTAAATATTTTATTAACTATTTTTATAGCATCTGAACCACTTACCCTAATTATTGATATTGCAGAAATTCCAAGTGCTGTTGCAATACTTGCAATTGTGTCATTCATATTATCCCTCATTTCAAGGAGAATTATATCAAAAAAAGAAACTATTGTCTAGTTTCTTAATCCCAAATTTGATTGGTAAATCCATATTCAAGATACTTATTATTAACTTCCATAGTTATAATGTCGTAGCAACTTTCCATATTCATATATTTTTTACCATCTTTAGTTATCGGTTCTTTAAATGATATAGCTAAACATTTTTGATTAATCTGTTCATCTATATACGAATAATTACCTTCATATTTATAATTATCATCCCATTCAATTACTTTAATTTCTTGTTCATTATCAAGAATATTTTTTAAACTAATATAATTATCTTTTAAATAAACTAAATCTTCATCTAAAAATCCTAATAAACTCTTATATTCTTTATTACTATTTAATAATTTTCCTGTATTATCATATTTATTCAAAGTATTATTTTCTATAACATACATATTTCCATTATCAAATAAAACATTATAATTAGCAATATCTTTTGTAATTAATTTTTTTTCTTTAGTATAAATATCATACGTAGGGTAGGCTTGAAATCCTTTACTAACTAGTAAAAATTCTTTATCTTTATCACCAGTTGCATAATAACTATTGCATACTTCATTTTTTACTTTTTCATCAAATATAACTTTTTCTTCTTGAGCTGACAATAAATAATCATAAGAACTCCAACCATTACATTCTCCTAAATGCTTTGTTTTATAAGCTCTTAAATAATTTTCATTTATTGCATCAATTTCTACATACATATTTTTATACATTTTTTTATCAGTCAATTTATTATAATAGCCATTTTCTTTATCATTAGAATAATATATTCCAAATAAAGTATCATTAGCATAAGACATTATATATGTATCATAAGTTGTTTCTAAATTGATTTTCTCACTTTCATCTTTATACATATTATAACTATATAATCCATTATTATCATATAAAAATCCATATTCCATATCTAATTCAATTATATTATCACTTATAAATTGTTGTTTATTTAAAGAATAATATTTTTCAATACTATAATTATTTTTATTTCTATATACTATTCCTATTACTTCATTAGTTTTATCATTAACTTTTAATTCATAACTTCCATCATAATCATTCTTTAAATTTAGTTTTTGAATTTTATTTTCTCTATTTGGATTATAAAGTTTTAAACCATTATCATCATAAAGAATAAATACTTCTTTTGATTTATATCCTGCAGTTGTTAAAAATTTGGCATCGTTACTTTCCGTTTCTATTTTATAGGTTATACATTTCATATCATCCGTACATATATTTCCTGATTGATTTAATTGTATTTCTAAAACATAGTTATCTTTATCATTCTCAATGTTTGATTCTTTTTCTTTTTCATCACTTTTATTTATCATTTGATAAATAAAATAACTTGCTCCAATTAATACTAGTAATAATACGATTATACTAACTACTATAATTATCTTTTTATTCTTTTTTTCCATTTATAACCTCTAGCGGCAAGTACTTGTTTCAGCCTTATTATTTAGATGATTATAATAGTAACATTCAGAATTTCCATTATCATAAATTTCAAAATAAGATCCAGCTTGTATTTCTTTAACATTAAATGTATTTTTTGGATAATACTCCCAAGAACCAAGATATGTTTCTTTATTCCATGAAGATAATTCATGTTTATCTTTGTTGATAAAATCAATTATATTTACTTTATTATTATCAACTACTAATATATATTTATTATTAATTCCAATTATATTTTTATAATCTTTTATTGTTTCTAATAATTTACCATTAGCATCATACTTAAAAATTTCATTGGTTGATGCAACATATAAATTTCCATTATAAATTGTAAATTTAGATTTTTTTTCTATTAAATCTATTATTTCTTTACCATCTTTTGTATAAAGTGTTGAACATGGTGCATCTGATGCACAATATTCATGAATATATGTATTACCTTTATCTTCATAAACATCATAACTTGCTCTAACTCCATCTTCAAAACCATCACTTAAAATTGTCTTATTAGTATTAACATCTATTAAATAAGCCCTTTCATCATCTAATTTTTCACCATAATTAGGACTACGCATTAATAATTGATCTTTTCCTTCATAAATAGTTTTTTCTTTTTCTAAATCATAAACCATATAACTATTTTCTTCGGAATTAAAATCTTTAAATATAGCAAATTCTATTCCATACACTTTATCTAAATCACTATAAAGATAAAAATCTGTATATTTCTTATAATCATCAAAATTAACTTTACTATAACTTTCTTTATATAAATCATAGATTTTCAAACCATCATCTTCTAATAATATAAATCTTTTATTATTATCTATATTTAAATATTTAGCATCTTTAGTTATAGTATTTAAAACATATTTTTCTTTATAATCTTCTGAACAATTTTCTTGATTACAAATATT
>CANRIE010000124.1 GCA_947630585.1 uncultured Bacilli bacterium
TTACTATATGTATTGTTATGACACTTTCTTAAATTTATAGTGTTATTATTTTATGACATTTTTTCATATTATCTACATAAGTTTTGACACTTTTTTGATATTTTTAGGCATTAGGTAGCCCTATTGTATAAGCAGTGTCAGGACTCATTCCGTCTCCACCAGTTATTATAACTTCTGATTTTAGATAGATGGATGGGCGAGTTCCACAAAAAGACGAATGAGACATACTTCCAAGGGCACCCGTATCTCCAATAAAACGCACGTACGAAGAACTATCAGCTGGTGTTATTAAGCATATAGAATATAAAGTATCATTATAACCTTTTCCTAACATTGCAGAAAACATTTCTCCAGCTCTTAAAAGTCCAACTAATCCTGACCATGTACTTGTTGTTTTTTCACAACTACTTGTTAACTCTGTTGTATTACTTGCACTACACATGGAATTTTTATAACTTGCATTACCAACTTTTCCTAAATAATAAGTTCCATCAATTATATATTTTTCAAGTTCACTAGTTAACCAGGTATTATTCAAGTAATAGTCCCAATAATCATCAGTTCCACTCACAGATGATGTGCCCCAATTATTATTAACTCCAAAATATTTAGTTAAAATTACATCATTATCATTTTTTACATAATCAACACTTGTTAATTTTGTAGTTTCATTTTCTATTCCAACTATCCTATATATTTTACTATCTACTTTGACATATTCGCCACTTGATCTAGTATTTATTAAATCTCCACTGTTTCCAGACCCTTTATCTCCATTTATTTTGTATGGATTAGCAAGAGTTCCGTCTCCTCCTGCTACTATTCCGATATTTGATTTTAAATTAATGGATGGGCGAACACCACGCGTGTTCGAAGAAAACGATGAAGTATATTCAAAATCCCCATTCGGATGAATATATCGCATAGATGAATTACCATACGGAGTTATTACCCACCAATAATAGCCTATATTTAAATATCCATCTCTATATCGCGTATTTTTATAACTTTGATAATATTCATAAGCATTTAATGATCCAACATCCCCAGTTACCTTTGTTGCACTTTCATCTGTTGGTGGTCTTACTGGTGTTGAATTTCCATCTGCTGTTGCATTCCAATCGGCATTTTGTACTATTATTTCTTCATAATTATATAAAGTGCTCAAGAAATCTTCATTTAACCATTGATATACCCAAGAATCTTTAAAATCTTTTGTAGTTCCCCAACTTATTGCTGTTATTTCATCTTGTGTTATCATTTTCATGGAACCATCTGGATTTATGGCAGTTATTCTCCAAAGTTTTCCTGAATACCATACATAGTTAAAGTTTACACAATCGTTGGTTCCTGAAAAATAGATTGTATCATCGTCTTCGTCTTCTGAAGTTCCATTATCATCAGTTATAGTTGGAGTACAAGTTTCATTTGTATTACTTGCAATTGCTTCTATTAAAGTATCTTTTAAAGGAACTTCCTTATCTAAATTTTGATTACCTTCAACTATTACTTTAGCTTTAAAAGTTTTATCCATATAAGTATTACCAGCTGTTTCCATAAGCCATACTTTAACATGATATTCACTTGTTTCTCCTACTTTTAATTTACCATTATTTTCTATATATTTATCATCGTTTAATATTTTAGGTTCAAAATATCCTTTATTATCTTTATTTACTATATATTTTATAACTGTTTTAAATGTAGGATCAGTAGATACCTCTTCTATATAAACATTATAATTAGCAATTAAATTACCTGTATTTTTTACTTGAAAAACTAATTCAGAATCTAAAGATTTTCCTTCTTCATCTGTCATTGGATACATATTAGTAAGATTTAAAAACTGAGTTTCAGAGTCAACAAATGTAACTTCTAATGTTCCTACATTAATAACATAACTATTATTTGATTCTTTAGTATACATTAAATAAGCATAACTAGAACCTAATATTAACACTAAACTTAATGTTATTATCATTATTAATAAATTTCTTTTATTATTCATTATTACTTCCCTTTCTTAAACGCAAAAAACACTTAAAAATAGTGACTATTAATCACATTCTTAAGTGTTAAATTCTTAAATTATATAATTTTGTTATGTTACAAAAAAGTACTATACCCCCCCCGAAGTTGGCAACTTGTTAACTATTTTTAATTCATTTAATAATTTAACCATGAGGGTCACCTACCTTTAATCTATTAATATGATATCATGATTTATATATTTAGACAAGTATAAATTAGGACATTTTAATTTCCTAATTTATACTCATACTACCTCCACTAATTATTCTGGTAATGCAATTGTATATGCAGTATCTATGCTCATCCCATCTCCACCTGTTATTATGACTTCTGATTTTAATGTAATAGATGGTCGTGAAGGTTCAGTATATTTATTACTATTATATGAACTAGTGTCATCAGATGAGCTTGCATAAATTCCACCTGAAGCAGAATCGCTTGGAGTTATTAGCCACGAATTCCCACCTTCCGAAACCGAAAACATTTCCCCCAATCTTGGTAATCCAACCAAACCAGTCCATGCATAACTTTTTGTACAAGTTTTAGTTGTCAACTTAGTATTGTAATCATAGCAAATTGCAGATTTATAACTTTTACTCCGATTCGAACCTACTTCTGATGTATAATACTCTCCTTCAACTAAATAATTCTTAATTGGAGTAACCCAAGTAGAATTTAAAAAAGAATTTGGAGAACTAATTGCATAAACTGGATGCGCTTGTGAACTAAAAGTAGCATAATATATACTACCATCTTTCATAGCTGGATAATAACTTGATAATTTAGTTATTCCATTATCCATAATTTCAACAATCCTATATATATTATTATTCAAATTAACATATTCGCCACTCACTCTTGAATTTATCTTTTCATTCTTTTTACCAATTTGAATATCATCCTTTAAACGATAAGGTTCTTCTTTGCTACCTGTTCCATCACAAACTATGATATCCGGTTTCAATACTATAACAGGTCTAATCCCTTCACTATAGGATCTGCCATCTAAATAATTTATTCCTTTATAATAAGTAGATACATAGTATATAAGATAAGTAGAATATGGTGTTAATAACCACCAATCGCCCATTTTTAAATAATCTTTTTCTGGAGTAGTTTTTTTATATGATAAATAATATTCATAAGCATTTAATAGGCCTACATCACTTGGTATCATCGTATTTCCAGGTATTTTTACATTATAATCACGAGTTGTCGTAGAATTCCAACTTACATCTTTGACAATTATATTTTGATAATTATATAATGTATCCTTAAAATCTTCATTCAACCATTGATATATCCATGAACCATAAAAATAACCAGATTCGCTCCAAGTAGTTGCCGATATGCTATTTTCTGTTATTAATTTAATGGTTCCATCTGGATTTATACTAGTTATACGCCATAACTTTCCGGAATACCATACATAGTTAAAATTAATTGTTTCATTATCTCCAGATAAATAAATAGTTTCATCTTCAATTATAGAATTAGTATCTTTTATATTTGCCCTTATCTTCTCTATTAATGGTCCTTCATTTGTTAATTTCTTTTCTTCAAAATCTCCATTAACGGATACTTTGATGCTTGCAAAAACATCATTATTCCATTTTTCATTAGTATAATCACCACTATCACTGATATTAACTTCATCTGTTATCCACATATATAATTTATATTTAATACTTGTCTTAATTTTAGTATTAGCTTTAATTGTATTAACCCATATTTTTGTATTACTTATTTCTTCATAAGTTCCTTCTTCTATAACTGGAGTAACTTCTTCTCCTATTATTTCTTCAAGTCGAAATCTTAAGAATTTATCAGCAAGTCTAGTTTTTCTAGTTCCATGATCTTCTCCATGATTAATTAATATTTCATAATAAATATCTTTTGAATATGTATTTTTTCCTTCAATAGTAAACTCAAAATAAGTTTCTGGGTCATATTCGTTTCTTGGCATCATTAATTGAGCATCTATAATAGTATTGCTTTCTGTATATTTCATGAATACATCCCCTGCAACTAAAACTTGATTTTCACTTGTATTTGCAAATATAAAAAATGCAAATGTTCCACCTACTACTCCTATTATAACTAATAAAGTAATTACTCCTACTATTAATATTTTTTTATTATTTCTCATACTTTTACGACTCCTATCCTATTTACATTTTATCACATTATGTCCCGTTTTACAAATCAAAATTAAAAAGACATATAAAACCTAGTAGTATTATTCTACCAATTTTATATGTCGAAAATTATCATTTATTGTATTTTTATTTTGTAATAATTTTAGTACACCCACCCACCCCGTGGTTATCAAATTGTTAACATATTTGATTGATACATTTTTAATATTTACCATGAGGGTCACATCCTTTCTATTACGAATATATAATACCATAACCTGTAACTCATAATCAATATTTTTTAGCAAATTATTTTATCCTTGACACTTTTTGGAATTAATTTTAATTTTTATAATAAATAATAGTATGACAATATTATTTAATTTTTTAATTAGTATTTTACTTTTCATATATGGAATTAATTTATTTTCAACATCCTTGGAAAATATTTATCAAAATAAAATTAAAGATATTTTAGAAAAATATACTAAGACCCCTTTAAAAGGAATAATCTTTGGAACTATTATAACAGCTTTAATTCAAAGTTCAACAATTACAACAATTGGAACAGTTAGTTTAGTTAATTCTAATTTAATTACATTTCATAATTCCTTAGGTATTATGATGGGAGCTAATCTTGGAACTTGTATTACCTCTTGGTTTGTTACTTTTTTAGAAATGAAAAGTAATAATATTCTTCTAATATTTAATCCTAATACTTATATACCTTTAATTTTATTAATTGGTTTAATTTATAGTTTAAAAAAAAGAAATAATAAAAGCAATATTTTAATTGGATTTGGTTTATTCATGCTTGGACTTATGATGCTTCAAAGAAGTCTCTCGCCAATTTCAGAATACGCTTGGTTTAAAAACTTAGTTAGTTCTTTTGATAACCCTATCCTTGGTGTAATAACAGGAATGATTGTAACCTCGATTCTTCAATCATCAAGTGCAACAATTGCTATTTTACAAACTGTATCAGAAGCGAATTTCTTTACTTTTAAAACAGCATCACCTATAATTATGGGAGAAAATATTGGTACTTGCTTAACAACTTTAGTTGCAAGTATTGGGACAAGTAAAAATGCAAGGAAAGTTGCTGTTAGTCATCTTTTATATAATATAATTGGAACTATTATCTTCCTTGTTATCTTTTATATCTTTAAATTCTTTTCTATTAAATTACTTGATATCCAAGTTACCTCATTTCATATTGCTTTAATTCATACTCTATTTAATTTCTTTTCCATTTTAATTTTTTATCCATTCTTAAAAAAACTTGAAAAATTAATTAATTTAATCGTTAAATAGATTTTTTTCTGTTATAATGTTCTTGGTGATATGTATGTTAAAAGAATTAATTGAAAAGTATGAACCTTATAATGCTCAAGAAGAAGGTGATAAAGAAGTTATGTTAAAATATTTAAATACCTTCAAGGATTGCTTAACTAGAGATAATGTATTTGGACATTTTACAAGTAGTTCTTTTGTTCTTAATCAAGATTATACAAAAGTTTTAATGGCTTATCATAATATCTATAATTCTTATGCTTGGCTTGGAGGACATGCAGATGGTGAAGAAGATCTACTTAAGGTTGCAATAAGAGAAACTAAAGAAGAAAGCAGTTTAAAAAGTTTTGAACTTGTAACTTCTGAAATTATTAGTTTAGATGTAATTGAAGTGCAAGGGCATTTTAAAAAAGGCAAATGGGTGACCCCTCATGTTCATTTAAATGTAACTTATTTATTTAAAGCTAATGATGGGGATTTCATTCATAATAAAGAAGATGAAAACTCAAGTGTTAAATGGCTTGATATTAATTTACTTGATAGTATTGTTAAAGAAGAAGGAAT
>CANRIE010000125.1 GCA_947630585.1 uncultured Bacilli bacterium
CTAGGTAAGTATTATTTAAAAGAATTAGAAACTAATAAGGGTTATATCCTTGATAATCAAAAGTATGAGTTTGAAATAACAACTGATAATTATAAAGTTACTAAAACTTATAATTTAAAAAATAGTTTGATGAAAGGAAGTCTTGAAGTTATTAAAGAAGGAGAAACTATTAATAAAGATGGCACTTTAGAAAATAAGAAACTTTCAAATATCAAATTTGGATTATATGCTAACGAGGACATTTATCTAAATGGAATCTTAGTTTATAAAAAAGATAGTTTAATTAAAAATTTAGTAACAGATACAAATGGTAAAACTTCTTTAACTAACTTAATTCTAGGTAAGTATTATTTAAAAGAATTAGAAACTAATAAGGGTTATATCCTTGATAATCAAAAGTATGAGTTTGAAATAACAACTGATAATTATAAAGTTACTAAAACTTATAACTTGAAAAATAGTTTGATGAAAGGAAGCCTTGAAATTACTAAAGAAGGAGAAACTATTAATAAAGATGGAACTTTAGAAAATATTAAACTTTCAAATATCAAATTTGGATTATATGCTAACGAGGATATTTATCTAAATGGAACCTTAGTTTATAAAAAAGATAGTTTAATTAAAACTTTAGTAACAGATACAAATGGTAAAACTTCTTTAACTAACTTAATTCTAGGTAAGTATTATTTAAAAGAGTTAGAAACTAATAAGGGCTATATTTTAGATAATCAAAAGTATGAGTTTGAAATAACAACTGATAATTATAAAGTTACTAAAACTTATAACTTGAAAAATAGTTTGATGAAAGGAAGCCTTGAAATTACTAAAGAAGGAGAAACTATTAATAAAGATGGAACTTTAGAAAATATTAAACTTTCAAATATCAAATTTGGATTATATGCTAACGAGGATATTTATCTAAATGGAACCTTAGTTTATAAAAAAGATAGTTTAATTAAAACTTTAGTAACAGATACAAATGGTAAAACTTCTTTAACTAACTTAATTCTAGGTAAGTATTATTTAAAAGAGTTAGAAACTAATAAGGGCTATATTTTAGATAATCAAAAGTATGAGTTTGAAATAACAAGTGATAATTATAAAGTTACTAAAACTTATAATTTAAAAAATTACTTAGAAAAAGGTAGTTTAGTAATTGAGAAAGTTGGAGAAAAGCTAGTAATTAATGAAGATGATTATCATTATGAAAAGGTTAAACTTGCAAATATCAAATTTGGATTATATGCTAGAGAGGATATTTATTTAAATGATACTTTAGTTTATAAAAAAGATAGCTTGATTAAAACAATTGTAACTGATATAAATGGTCATGCTAAAATTAATGAATTATGTTTAGGAAGTTATTACTTAATCGAATTAGAAACGGATTCTAATCATGTTTTAGAAAGTGAAAAATATGAGTTTGAAATAACTAAAAATGAAGAAGTAATCACTTTTACAATTGAAAATAAGTTAAAAAAAGGTGAATTGGAGTTTTTAAAGATTGATTCAGGAAATGGTGAACCAATTCCCGATACTTTAATTGAAATATATAAAGAAGAAAAAGATGGAGCAATTCTTATTTATCGTGGTTATACTGATATAAATGGTCAAATTAAATTAACAGATTTACCAATGGGTAAATATATGCTAATTGAAGTTGAAAGTAGTAAAGGTTATGTTTTATCTGATGAAACTTTCTATTTTGATTTAGAAAATGATAAAGAACAGAAAAGCATTACTATGAAAAATGATAAATTTGAAGAAATAGAAGTTCCAAGCACGGGAATGGACATGCCTTTCTTCTTAAAACTTGCTGGTCTTGCTTGCTTTTTAGGAGGAATCTCTATAGTTGTTTATTCTAAAAAATACTTATTTAATAAATAGAAACGCATAGTTTCTATTTATTTTCATATATTTTAACATGAATAAGATATTATCAAGTTTTATATTAACAAGCATGGCTGGATTATCAACCTTAATTGGGTACTTCATAATTTTTATTAAAGGTGATAAAAAGAAAATCATTACCTTTTCTCTTGCCTTTGCAAGTGGAGTAATGCTAACTATATCTCTAACTGATTTAATCCCATCATCATTTACTTACTTAAGCAATTATAATTTAATATTTCGCTTGTTACTCATGAGTTTCTTCTTTGTTTTAGGAATATTTATATCCTATTATATAGCTTTAAAAGTAAATGTCGATGATAACTCTTTAAAAAAAGTTGGCATAATTTCAATGATCGCGATAATCCTCCATAATATACCAGAAGGAATAATTACATTTATGGTAAGTGGAGTTAACCTAAATTTAGGAATAAAACTAGCTCTTGCGATTAGTCTTCATAATATACCAGAAGGAATAAGTATTGCAGTTCCTATCTATTTTGCAACTAAAAAGAAATTAAAAACATTTACTTATGTTTTAATTTCTGGAATAAGTGAAATATTAGGAGCTATTATTTGTTATTTATTTTTACAAAACTTCATTAATAACTTTATAATTGGAATAATATTTAGTATGATAGCAGGAATCATGATTAATATCAGCTTATCAGAATTACTAAAAGAAGCTCTTAAATATAATGAAAAAAAACAAGTGATTTTAGGTTTAATAATCGGTTTTATGATTATGTTTATAAGTCATATAGTTTTATAAAAAATAATTATAATCAATTATTTCATAGTTTAAATTATAACTATCTAATTTATCTTTTAAATATTCATTTATAACTAAAATATAGGTTATATTATCTTTATAAGTTACATCTTTAATATTATTAAGAACTAATTTTTCAATTAATTTATTATCAGTGTAAGATATTTCTAATTTTATTTTATATAGTTTTTCAAGTTTAATAATGCTGGTTTTATTTAAACATAAAGCAGTACTATTAGAATAAGCTCTTACTAATCCACCACTTCCAAGTTTTATTCCTCCAAAATATCTAATAACAAAACAAGCAACATAATTTAAATTGTTTTGTTTTAAAACATTGAAGATAGGTAGTCCTGCTGTACCACTTGGTTCTTTATCATCATCAAATCTAATTTCATTATCAATTATATAAGCATAACAAATATGAGTTGCATCTTTATATTTGTTTTTTAAATCAGAAAAATAATTTAGAAATTCACTCTTATTTTTAACTTGATATAAATAGGTAATAAATTTTGATTTATTAATTTCTATTTCATTATAAGTATTATTTTCAATTATCATAATTATCACGAATTAAGTATATAATAAATAACCAAAAAATGCTAGATAAATATTGCAAAATTACTTGATTTTTAGGGTTAAACATGAGACAATATTAACGGAATAAAGGATTTTTACGAGGAGGATTATGAATAATACAAAAAAAGATGCTGATAAGGCGCTTGATAGTGTTTTAGCAGAGTTAGAAAAACAATTTGGAAAAGGTGCCGTTATGAAACTAGGAGATAATACTCATGTAAATGTCGAAGTAGTTTCGAGTGGTAGTTTATCGCTTGATATAGCACTTGGAGTAGGTGGATACCCTAAGGGAAGAATAATTGAAGTGTTTGGGCCTGAATCTAGTGGTAAGACAACATTTGCTTTACATGCAATTGCAGAAGTACAAAAACAAGGGGGGAGGGCAGCCTTCATTGATGCTGAACATGCACTTGATCCTGTTTATGCTAAAAATTTAGGAGTAAACATTAATGAACTTTTATTAGCTCAACCTGATACTGGGGAACAAGCTTTAGAAATATGTGAAGCTTTAGTAAGAAGTAATGCGATTGATATTATAGTAATTGATTCTGTTGCAGCACTTGTTCCTCAAGCTGAAATTGATGGTGATATGGGTGACTCACACGTCGGACTTCAAGCAAGACTTATGTCCCAAGCTTTAAGAAAATTAGGAGGAACTATTAATAAAACGAAAACAATCGCGATTTTCATTAATCAATTACGAGAAAAAGTAGGAGTTATGTTTGGAAATCCTGAAACAACACCAGGTGGTAGAGCCTTAAAATTCTATGCTTCAATAAGACTTGATGTTCGAAAATCAGAAGCCATTAAAGTAGGAGATTCAATAATTGGTAATAAAACTAATGTTAAAGTTGTTAAAAATAAAGTTGCTCCGCCATTTAAAACAGCAAGTGTTGATATTATGTATGGAGAAGGCGTTAGCAAAGAAGGCGAGATTGTTGATTTAGGAGTTGATGCTGGAGTTATTGAAAAATCGGGTGCTTGGTTTTCATATCAAGGCGAGAAACTTGGTCAAGGTAAGGAAAATGTTAAATTACTTCTAAAACAAAATACAAAACTTAGTAATGAAATAGAAACGAAGATTAGAGAGTTCTACAACATTGCAAGTAGCAAAAAAGAAAAAGAAGTTAGTAAATAATAATAATGAACTATCAAGAATTTATCTGATAGTTCATTTTTTAGTGTTCAAATTCCTTAAATTAGCATACATTAAAGTGAGGAGGATTTATGTCTAATTATAGAGAGATAGTTACAAAGGCTGTTTTAGGTAAAGGTAAGAAAATTTTTACACATAGTCATTTTATTGATGTAGGAAAAATTCCTACTAATGTCCTTGGTTGTTGGGTAATAAATCATAATTTTAAAGGAATTAAGGAGGGAGAAAAAGTAACAGTTACTGGTAGTTATGATATAAATATTTGGTATTCTTATGATAATGATACTAAAACAGATGTTGTAAAAGAAACATTTAATTATAAAGAAACAGTTAATATTCGTGAAAAAGA
>CANRIE010000126.1 GCA_947630585.1 uncultured Bacilli bacterium
AAAATTACCTTAACTTTCTATTTAATTATATGTTATACTAATAAGGGTGTAGTATGAAAAATATTGAGTTAGTAATATCAGAAAGTATTAAGAAAGGTAAATGGGTTGATATTTCCTATATTAATAATCAAAATGAAACAACCTATTATTGGATTGCTATTAAAGATATTGATTTACATAATAAATTATTATTTGTATCTATTTTTAATGAACAAAAATCTAATAATGTTTTAGATGCTATAATAAAATTTAATAAAATTCAATCTGCCAAAATATTAGAGTTTACTACCTTTAATACTAGAGAAGAATTAATTAATAAACTTGAAAACAATCGTGAAGACGCAAAATGGTTAAAATATGATTCTCTTAATAATAATATTTTAAGATATTATTTAAAATGTAATGAATTAGATAACGATCCATATCAAAAAGACACTTTCTTAATACCAGGAATAGATAAAGATTTTTTTCTAAAAAATAAACAAATAACTTTAAATAGTGAGCAAGAAAAACAAGTCCTAACTTATATTAAAACTTATGATAAAAGAAAAATAGATGGTGGGGTAAATAATCTTATTTTATCTTTTTTAGCAATTGATGAGGATGATAAAAAATATATTGTTTTATATTATGATGTTAGATATAATCCTTATAATAAAAGATTAACTATTATTGATATTCCAAGAATAAATCAAAGTTTCTTGATTAAAAATAAAAGGCATTCCTTAAGTTCTTATATTGATATTGACCCTCAAGAATTTACCGATAATATTACTAATAATTTAGATTTATATTTAAATGATTATACAGAATTAATAAGAGCTAACTTAAGGAGTAATGAGGTTATTAATCAAATGCCTGAATTTATGATTTTAAGGCGTTCTATTAAAGCTAATTTAGAAGCAACTTATAATGTTATTGAAGAGAAAATGAAAGAAGGTAGTCTTGACTATCCATTAAAAGCCTTCTTTGGAAATACTAATCGGTTTGGAAATAGGCGAAAAGAACCAAATATTGTTATTTATGATGAAAAGGTTAACATTGACCAAATGCGAGTTATTTATAATTCCATGAAATATCCAATTACCTATGTTGAAGGTCCACCAGGAACAGGAAAGACTCAAACTATTTTAAATGTTATTTTAAGTGCTTTCTTTAATTCTAAGACTACCCTTGTCTGCTCTTCTAATAATAAACCTATCAATGGTATTTTAGAAAAATTATCTTTTTCTTATAAAGAAAACAATGATGTTCCATTTCCCTATATTAGATTAGGAAATAGAGACGAAGTTTTAAAAGCAACATTAAGAATATTAAAATTATTTGAATTTGAATCAAACTTAGAAACAAATGATGCTAAAATTAATAAAATAAAAGCTAAAACTAATGAATGTAATAAAGATTTAGTAAAATATTTAGAAATATATGAAAAGAAAAAAGACTTAAAAATTCGTCTTGAAAGTGCTAAAAAGTTTATTACTTCGATTGAAAATAGGAATAGCAGAATATTTAAAACTGTAAAAACTCAAATTGAAGAATTAATTACCGAATATGATAAGATGCCCAAAGTTTCTAATCAAAGTGTTTTAGAATTAGTTACGACTGTTTCTAAGGACAAAGAATTCATGCAATATATGTACTTAGAATCAATTAAATATATTAAGAAACTAAAAACTCCTAGATATAAACCTTTAATTGAGATTTGTAAAATTAAAAATGAAGAAGAAAGAGTTACCACGTTTAATAAATGGTGTTTAAATGATGAAAACATAAAATTATTAGAAAATGTTTTCCCTGTAATAATTACAACGAATATCTCAGCATCAAGACTTGGAACTGCCTATCACACATTTGATTTAGTTATCATGGATGAAGCAGGTCAAAGTAATCCTGCTATCTCACTTATCCCAATTGCAAGAGCTAAACAATTACTTTTAGTTGGGGACCCTAATCAATTAAAACCAATTGTTGTTTTAGAAGATGTTATCAATGATTATTTAAAAAAAGAATATAAAATTAGAAGTGATTATGATTATACTAAATACTCTATTTTAGATATAATGCGAAATCATGATAATATTTCTAAAGATATCATGCTTACATATCATTATCGATGTGGCAAGAAAATAATTAATTTTTCTAATCAAAGATTTTATAATGGAAAACTTAATTTAGATTACTTGAATGATGATGGTAATTTATCTTTAATAGATGTTAAAAATGTTAATTCAAAATTACGAAATGAAAATTATGAAGAAGCACAAGCTATAATCCAATACATTAAAAGAAATGATTTACAAGATGCCACGATAATCACACCATTTAAAAATCAACAAAATTTAATTAATCGGCTACTTCTAGAAAATAATATTCAAGATATTACCTGCACGACAATCCATCAAGTTCAAGGTGGCGAAAAAAATACTATTATAATATCAACCTCATTATCACCTAAAACTAGTAAAAAAACATTTGAATGGATAAAGAATAACTCGGAAATAACTAATGTTGCTGTAACTAGAGCTAAAAAGAATTTAATTGTTCTAGCTGACGTTGAAGCTTTAAATGTTTTATCAGAAAAAAATGATGATTTATATAATTTAGTTAAATACGTTAAAGCAAATGGTAATGTTGTCGTACCAGAAAATAAATCTTATACTATTCAAATTGGAAATTCTAATGGTAGTAAAAATGAAGATATCTTCTTTAAAACAATATCCCATTTTTGTAGTGTTAATACAATTTTTGAAGTCAAAAGAAATGTTAAAATTGCATCTTTATTTGCAAGTGATCCTATACTATCTAAATCAAAGTTAGAATTTGATATTGTTCTTTATGAAATAGATGATACTAGTCTTATCCCAAGAATTGCTATTGAACTTCAAGGAGGCGAACATCTTGGTAATATTGATAGAGAAAAGTGTGATACAAGAAAATCTCAAATTTGTAAAGAAAAAGGTATTATCTTGCTAGAAATACCTAATTCATTTGCTAAATCTTATGAGATCATTAAAGATTTAATCTTAACTAATTGTTATCAAAAAGTAGAACAATTAGAATTGTTTTAAAAAAATTCATACCTATCAATTAAACTTTGAGTTTTTGGTAAATCAAAAGCTAGATTATGAAAATCAAAAATTCCATCCTCTATTTTACTTAATATTTCAATTTTATCTTTCACTGCTAAATAAACTTTAATTGTATAATACATATTCAACTTAAATACAAATTATATTAAAGTAAATCATAAGAAAAAAAAGAAACTATATCGCAAATTTCTATTTTAATCCTATTGTATTTCTATTTAATTCTAAATATTTAAAATAAGTTTCATTAAAAGTATTAATTAAAATTACATCCCTATTTCTTATAACATCACATACTTTATTATTTAAATTTTTTAGAAATATATATTCTAAATAAGCATTTAATCTTTGAATTTGGAAATCCGTATTTAAATAACTAATTAATTCTTTTTCTAATTTTTTTATTATTAAAGCCGATTTATTTTCTAAACTTAATGTAATATTAGAATATATTTCTTTTAGTTTATTTTTATATATTTCAATATCATTATCTAACTCTAAAATTTCTTGCATATGTGTTTTTCTATCTTGTAATAAATTCATTAAATTATTAGTATATAAATCCATAAATTTGATACTTCCATCTTTAAAATCTTTTTCATATTCATATCCTTCGGATATTTCTATAATCTTTCTTTGTAATTCATCTAATTGAATTTTTAAAAGATTATCAATTGTTAATACTAGAACTTCTAAGTTATTATCAAGGTCAAGATTTAGTTTGTTTAAATATATTTCTTGGTTTTTTACTTCTAACTGCTTTTTAATATCTTCATCGTTCATATTAAACCCTTTCTATTTTCTACATTATTATTGTACCAATTTTACAGAAATTTGTCAAATCACTTAATTATATGAAAAAAAATAACTTTCTATAAGTTATTTTTCACCCATTTTATAAGCTGCAATGAATCCTCCAATAAATAGGAAA
>CANRIE010000127.1 GCA_947630585.1 uncultured Bacilli bacterium
AGTAAATGCAAATAGTATTCTCAAAGTAAATGCAATTGATTCTATAAAAGTTGCATTTACATTGAGAATTAATAAAATAAAAAAAATTTCAAAAAGTAGTTGACATTTATTAAATATTATACTATACTAATATTGCTTAGTAAAAATACATGAAGTTTAAGTTAATTGCTTTATGGCTTTAATATTTATTCGAAAGAGTATTTATTATAAGTAATGGACTCAATATTTATTCGTAAGGATAATATTTAAGTCTTTGATTTGATTGATTTCAAATCATATAGTCTTTAATGACTATTTGGAATAATTAAGTTTATTCATTGGTTACCTTTAGGGTATGTTGGTATTATTGTTAATACCTAAAGTGATTACTTAGATATAGTGTTAAAACGGTAGAAAAATTATATGAACTATAATCATTATCGCCACTAAGTAGAACAATTGTTTTGAGAGGAGAAACTCAAAGATAAATGGTTGTAATAAATACTGATAATATTTATTAAATATTTATATTAATTTTAAAAATAATATAAATTGTACAACTTTTTCTAAACTCGAGATAGATAGTTTTATCAGAACTATTTATTTTTTTATTTAAGAAAACATATACTTAATTGGTGGTATATGTTTTTTAATATTATTAATATAATTAAAGAAATGTTATTTTTTACAGGAAGTTACTCAAATAACTTGTTTCCAGACCCGTTAACGAAAGAAGAAGAACAAGAATGCTTAATTGCTATGGAAAAAGGTTCGACTGATGCAAGAAGTAAACTTATTGAACATAATTTAAGATTAGTTGCTCATATTGTTAAAAAATTTGAACATGATGTATCGTTTCAAGATGATTTAATCTCAATAGGAACAATTGGTTTAATTAAAGGAATTGATACCTATTCAAGAAATAAAAATGTAAGACTTACTACATATTGTGCTAGATGCATCCAAAATGAAATTCTAATGTACTATCGAAGTAATAATAAATACAATAAAAATATATCAATAAATGAAAGTATTGGTTTTGATAAAGAAGGAAATGAAATAACAATTGTTGATGTTTTAAAGTCAGATAAACCAGATTTTGCACTAGATTTATATGAAAAAGAAAATATCAAATTATTAAGTGATTATATTAAAGTTTTAACGAAAAGAGAAAAAGAAATTATAGCATATCGATATGGACTTAATAATCAAGATGAATTAACTCAAAAAGAAATAGCTAAAAAATTACATATTTCAAGAAGTTATGTGTCGAGGATTGAAAAACGTGCTTTAACTAAAATGTTAAAAGAATTTATAATAAATAAAAAAGATTAGTATATTTTAGAAAAAATTAACTATATTAATAACAGGTGATAAAAATGTTTGATGATATAATTGATAGTGATTCTTATATGAAATGTGATATTTATGAAGAAGAAGATAAATACCATATTGAAATTGATTTACCAGGATTTAAAAAGGAACATATTAATATAGAATTTAATCATGGTTATTTAACAGTTTTAGCTAGTAAAAAGAATGATACTACTAATAATAATAAAAACTATATTAAAAGAGAAAGAACGTATGGCGTTTATAAAAGAGATTTTTATGTCGGGAATGTTGATTATAGTAAAATAAATGCTAAATATAAGGATGGAGTATTAGTTATTGATGTTTTAAAAAGCAATGATAATAAAGATAAAAAGACTATTGAAATAAAATAGTTTTTTTTCTTGTTATTTCTTAGATATTTTGGTAAAATATAGAAAAAAAGAGGTAGTTGGATGGTTAATTTATATGAATTATTAAAAGTAAATAAAAAATCAAAAAAGAAAGATATAATAGAGTCTTATGAAGTATTAGTTAAGGAATATGAACATAGTGAAGAAAATAAAACTTTAGAAGTCTTAGAAAGTGCTAAAGAGATATTAACTAATGATAAGAAAAGGGAAGAATATAATGAATATTTAGATAAAATTAAATATTCTAAACAATTTTCAAAAGTTGAAGGAGAAACTTATAGAACTATTAAGGGAGAGTTTACTAGGAAATACAATGATATTGATATTAGTTTTAAAGATATTTATTTAGATTATTTAAAATATAATAAAGATAATCTTGGTTTTAAAATCTTAAAAAGTATTTTCTGTTTAATTAATTTTCTATTATTTATTGTTGTTAAAGGTTTAATTTATGGAATATTATATTTTTTATATTTAATGGGAGACTTTGTTAGTAAAATAAATGGTTTAATTATGTTAATTGCTATTTTAATTTTATTGTTTGAAGGAGATAGTGTAACACCTAACTATATACCTTTTATTCCGGCTAATGTTGAATGTTTTGCAATGCTATCAATTGTAGTTTTTGTAATTGAAATCATGAAACATTTAGTTTTAGATAATTCCATAAATTTATATGTTTTAGTAGATAATTTAGAAAATAAAATAAATATAAAAATTTTGAATTAAAAATCTAAAAATGTGATAAAATTAATATGTGATTATTATGAAGAAAAAAAGTGTGGTTATTATTTTAAGTATTTTAGTTATTATATTAGGTTTAGTTATAGCTTATTTATTTATATTTGATAGTAGTAAAAATAATGTTAAGGAAAATAAAGAACCAGATAAAGTTGATAATAATAATGAAGTTAAAGAAGAAGAAGAAACCGAAGAAGAAAAATTAGAAAAAATGGTTAATAGTAAATTAGAAAGTATGACTCTTGATGAGAAGATTGGACAAATGTTAGTTATTTCAAATCGAGTTAGTGCGATGACTGATAGTTTAAGAAAAGAATTAGAAGAGTATAAACCGGGAGGATTTATCTTATTTAGTGAAAATTTTACAACTTATGATCAAACTTTAAAGTTAGTTAATGAGATTAAAGAAACTTCAGATATTCCACTTTTTATAGCTGCTGATGAAGAAGGTGGAAATGTTCAAAGACTATTAAGTTTAAAAGATAAAGTAACTAATATTCCTAATATGTTTAGAGTAGGAGAGGCTAATGATAAAGATTTAGCCTATGAAGTTGGAAAAGTTATAGCCGAAGAATTAAGAGTATTTGGAATTAATATGGATTTTGCACCAGTTTTAGACATAGTTGACTCGAAAAATCAAAGTTTTATAGGGAATAGAAGTTTTGGAACTAATCCAACCCTTGTTACAGATATGGGACTTAGTGTTGGTAAAGGCTTAGAAGATAATTTGGTAATTCCAGTTTATAAACATTTTCCAGGCCATGGAAGTACAGTAGCTGATTCGCATTACGACCTTCCTGTTATTAATAAAACGAAGAGTGAGTTAATGGATAGAGAACTAATCCCTTTTAAAGAAGCAATTAAAAATAATGCTGATGTGATTATGATAGGACATTTAGCAATTCCTAAACTAACTAATGATAAAACACCAGCCTCATTATCAAAAACTTTAATTACCGATTTACTAAAAGATGAATTAAATTATAACGGGTTAGTAATTACGGATGCTTTAAATATGGGAGCAATTACTAAAAATTATCAAGAAAAAGAAATCTATGAAATGGCAATTAATGCTGGAGTTGATTTACTTTTAATGCCTAATTCGTCTTCAAGTGCTCTAAAAAATATTAAAGAAAGTATTGCAATTGGCAAGATAAGTGAAGAACAAATAAATGATTCAGTTAAAAAAATTTTAACTTTAAAATATAAAAAATTAGAAAATTCTAATCCCTTACCTAAAAGTTATTTAGGATCAACTGAGCATCAGGAAATTATTTCCAAAATAAAATAAGTGTCTAATTGACACTTTTAAATTGACAGAAATTTAATTTTGTATTATTATCATACCTTGTAGGGGGAGAAGTATATGACAGATTATGATTTAAAAAAATTAATTGAATTAGTTAAGGAAAACAAAACAGTTAATGAAATTAGTTTAGAAATGGGAGTACCTTTAAAAACTTTATATCAATATTTTAC
>CANRIE010000128.1 GCA_947630585.1 uncultured Bacilli bacterium
CTTTAATTATCTTTTGTATTTGGTTTTATAAAATATGTAAGTTTAGTAATAAGGCTCTTAAGAAATCTAATTTATATCGTTTATATAAAGAACATGAATTACTAATAACTAAGATTATTCTGGCATCATCTATTGTTTTAAATTTCTTATATGGAATCTTTAAATTAGTAACAGGAATATATTATATCTCTTGGTGGTTTATTACCTTTGCAGTCTATTATTTGATTCTTTGTTTAATGAAATTAGCAATTATAAAAGATATTAAAGATGATGTTGGAAGAAACTTAAAAAAAGAATATCAAAAATTGAGATTAACAGGAATTATTTTACTATTTTTAAATTTAATATTATCTGGTATGATAGTTCTAATAGTTAAACAAAATAGAGAAATAACTTATGCAGGATTTATCATTTATGTAGTTGCTATTTATGATTTCTATTTAATAATAAGTGCAATTATAAATGTTGTTAAATATCGAAAAAAACATAGTCCTCTTTTAGCAGCAAGTAAATGTATTAATTTAACTGTTGCTATGATTTCGATGATTTCACTTGAAGTTGCAATGGTAAGTGAGTTTGGTGGAAATGATAATGAATTTAAAATACTAATGACAAGTATAATGGGATTTGTTGCATGTATTATAAATACAAGTATGTCTATATATATGATAATAAGAGCTAATAAAAAATTAAAACAATAATTTAAATTATAAGCAAATTATATATTTAGTTTGCTTTTTCTGTTATAATGATATTTATAAAAATAAATAAGAGGTTACTTATGAAGAAGATATTTATTATAGTTACTATTGCTTTAATAATAGTTTTAATTGGTATTGGTTATAAAGTTTTATCTAATGATAATTATTCTGATGATATAGATAACATAGTTGATGATAATTCTATTATTAAGGAAATAAAAGTTATCATAGATGATAAAGAATATAGTTTAGTATTAGAAGACAATGATACAACTAGAGAATTATTAGAAAATTTACCATTAAATATAAAAATGGATGAATTAAATGGTAATGAAAAATATGTTTATATGGATAGAGATTATCCAAGCAATCAAATGAATCCTAAACATATTAATAAAGGTGATGTAATGTTATATGGAAATAATTGTTTAGTTATTTTCTATAAAAGTTTTGATACATCATATAGTTATACAAGGATAGGACATATTGAAAAATTAGAAGATTTAAGAAGTGATAGTATTAATGTAAGACTAGAAAAATAAAGAAAAAATTAAAGGTGAACCAATGGTGTGTTTAATTAATAAATGTTTTTAACTATAATGTTCTTGAAAGGAGAGAAGTTATGGATCAAGAGAAAATAGGAAAGTTTATTGCTAGTTGTAGAAAAGAAAAAAAATTAACCCAAGAAGAGTTAGCAGAGAAATTAAACATTACTAAGAATGCGGTTAGTAAGTGGGAGAGGGGTTTATCTTTAATGGATATGTCTTTACTAAAACCTTTAAGTGAAATATTAGGAGTAAGTATAAATGAGATACTTGCAGGAGAAAAGATTGACTTTGAAGACATAGAAAAGAAGAGTGAAGAAAATATAATCAAATTAACTGAATTAATAAATTTAAAATCTATGAAATATGGGATTATTGGAATGGCTTTATTTTCTATCATTTTAATGCTAATTTCATTTTTTAAGGGTACCCCTATGGCATCTATTGTTAGTTTATTATGTGCATATAATTGTGTTACTTTTTTAAGTCGTTATAAAATACGAAAAGATAAAACTGATTTAATAACAGGCATTATGTTCTTTGGGGCAGTTTTGTGTAATACCATTGCATTTATATTATCTTAATAATAATTTATAAAAGCAAATTATGTTTTTAGTTTGCTTTTTTTATATAATATGAAATTGCGTTTTAAAATTCATATAAATCAGTTATGTACTTAATTGAATACAAAAAAGTAAACTAAATAAATTAAAAAAATTTTTTCTAAAAAGTACTAAAAAAGTCTTGCCAATCTAAAGAATAAAATATATAATAATGTACCAAGAAAGCGAGGATACAAAAATGGAACAATTTAAAACTTATACATTTAGATTATATCCAGATAATGACCAAAAGAAAAAACTTAATTCTTTTCTTGGAACGACAAGATTTATTTATAATCATTATCTTGATGCTAAAGAAAATAATCAAGCCTTAACATTTTATGAAATGAAAAAAGATTTACCAAATTTAATTAGGGAATATACGTGGTTACAAGAGATTGATGGATGTATTTTAAGAACAACAATTAATAATTTAGAGAACTCTTATAAAAGATATAAAAAAAAATTAGGTAATAAACCAAAGTTTAAAAAGTATTCCCAAATGGAAAGTTATAAAACTAATTATTTAGAAGGAATAACTTCAAATCATGTTAAATATCAAAATATTAAAGTTGATTTAGTGAATAAAACAATTAAATTACCTAAGATATCTGAAATAAAAATAAGAGGTTATCGTAACTTAACATCATTTGATAAAAAAATAATTAATGTAACTGTTAAACGTGTTGCTGGAAAATACTATGCTAATGTTTTAGTATCAGAGAGTATTGAAGTACCTTCATCTACGCCATCATTAAATATGGTTGGAATTGATTTAGGAGTAAAAACTCTAATGACAACTAGTAATGGTGAAAAAATAGAAAACATAAAAGGACAACTTGCAAGATATGAACGTAAATTAAAAGGCTTAAATAGATGGCTTGCAAGAAGCCAAAAAGGTAGTAAAAATAGAGAAAAGATAATTATTAAAAT
>CANRIE010000129.1 GCA_947630585.1 uncultured Bacilli bacterium
TTTGACATTGAAGAATATAAAAAGTGGTACTCTAATAGGAATAGTTAGAGCAACACTTTAGGCGAGTTGAGGTAAAAACTAATATTTGATAATAATAGAAAGGAAATGATAAAATGGAAGAATTTAATGAAGCTATGTTTAAAACGAAAGTTGATAATATTTTTGTTAAACTATATACATCTGTTATGAAAGGAAATTTAGATGATGTTAAACATTTTTTAAGTCAAGACGTATATGATAAATTTAATAATTATGTTAAAGAGTTAACTAGTAATGGAAAAAGAAATATGTATGATGAATTAAATGTTAAAAATACGAGGATTATAAGTAGAACTAAAAATAACGATAAAGAAATAATTAAAGTTGAATTAATATCAAGATATATGGATTATATAATTGATATTAATTCAGGTAATTTAATATCTGGAGATAATACAAGACGAATTGAAAAAAGAAATATTTTAACATTTGAAAAGAAATTAAATGCTAAAGATATTGGAATAGTAAGAAAGTGTCCTGGATGTGGTGCTAGTATTAGTGTTAATACATCAGGTAAATGTGAATACTGCGATACTATCTTTAATCAGGAAGATTATGATTATGTTTTAGTTGAAATTTTAACAAATTAATTTAAAAATAAATTAAAATATGATAAAATGAAATAGAAATAGGAGGAAATGATTATGGGATTAATTAAAGCTTTGACATCTAGTACTTCTTCGGTATTAGGTGATCAATTTAAAGAATTTGTAACTTGTCCTGAAATGAATAATGATGTTTTAGTTCAAAAAGGAGAAGTTAGACATGGGAAAGGAAATAAAAATCCAACCCCTGGAGTATTAACAAATGGAACTATTATTTCAGTTCCAGAAAGTACAGCTATGATGGTTATTGAAAACGGGAAAATTCTTGATTTTGCAGCTGAAGCAGGAACCTATACATTTGATAAAAGTGCTGAGCCAAGTGTATTTTATGGAGGATTTGGTAAAGGATTACTTGATAGTATTAAAAATATAGGTACAAGGTTTTCTTTTGGAGGTCAAGCAGCAGTTGATGATAGAATCTACTATGTCAATTTACTTGCTTTAACTGGAAATAAGTTTGGTTCTCCTCAACCTAAGAAAATAACAGATGATAAATATGGAATGCTTGAAGTTACTTTCTTTGGAGAATATGCAATTAAAGTCGATGACCCCGTAGTTCTTGTTGCTAATGTTATTGGTTCAAATGCTAAAGATACAATTACTTTTTCAGATATTTTGGAAAGTCAATTTAAAACTAAGTTTGTTGAAAAATTAACGCAAGCTATAACTATGGTTATGAGAAAACATAAAATACCATTTGGTGATATTGGTATGTATGGAACTGATATTTCAACCGAAATGAACAATCTTCTTGATGCTGATTTAGTTTCTAAATATGGTATTAAAATATCTGATGTTGCAATTGCAGATATTAACTTAACTGATGAATCAATGAAAAGAGTATCTAAAATTGATGATGCAACAATATTTTCAGATAGAAATCTTCAAAGTGGACTTATGGCTAATGCTAGTGCTGAGGCTCTTCAAAATGCATCAGCAAATCCTAATGGTTCAATGATGGGATTCATGGGGATGAATATGGCAAATTCAGCAGGAGCAACCATGATGAATGCTGTTTCTAATAATGAAAATCCTGCTCCTACTAAAGAAGAAAGAGAAATGCCAGAGCCTGGTACTCTATTTAAGAAAAAGGATGTTCAAGAGCCTATTAACGAAACAAAAGAACAACCTAAAGATATCCCTGAAGAGAAAGAAGAGGCTAAAGCAGATGCTGAACCAAATTCTAAACCAGATGCACCTAAGTTTTGTTCAAACTGTGGCAAACCCGTAACTGGCGGAAATTTCTGTTCAAACTGCGGATATAAATTAAATTAAAAATATTAAAAGAGATTTAGCTTTTATTCTAAATCTCTTTTTTGAACGATTTTATAAATCTAAACTATTTTTATTTAATAAAAATTCTTGAATTCCAATTATTAATATTCCCTCTTCTGTATACCAATGTTTCATATTATCTTTTACAACAATAATTTTTCTAAAATTATCATTGATATTCATTAAAGGTCTTTCTTCTTGAAGGGTCTTTTCTCTAGTTTCTAAATTTAAAGCCGATTGTACATAATATCTTTTATTTCCAAAATTACATACAAAATCTACTTCTAACTGCTTTCTATCCCCATTATCCCTTATGTCAACAACCCCAACATCAACATTATATCCTCGAACAATTAATTCATTATAAATTACATTTTCCATAATATGATTTTCCTCCTGTTGTCTAAAATTTAATCTTGCATTACGAAGCCCTATGTCAGAAAAGTAATACTTTTGGGGAGTTTGAATATATTTTTTTCCTTTAATATCATACCTATCCGCCTTATTAACAATAAATGAATCAGATAGATATTTTAAATATGAAGTAACTGTATTTATTGATATTTCACGTTCACCATTACTAACAAAAGTATCATATATTTTTTTAGGATTCGTTAAAGATCCTATCGAAGAAGCTAACATATTAACAATTGAATCAATGATATCTACTCTTTGAACATTATTACGTTCAATTATATCTTTTATGTAAGTTTGTTCAAACAAGTCTTTTAAATACTTAGACTTTTCTTCATCAGTTTTTTTAGATAATATAAGAGGTAAACCTCCATATAGAATATATTCATTCCAAGCCTCATTTTTATCACCCTCAAATGCACTTGCAAACTCAAAAAACGATAAAGGAAAAACTTTCACCTCATCTCCTCTTCCTCGAAATTCTGTTATTATATCTGATGATAAAAACTTTGAATTACTACCTGTTACATATACATCTAAATTTCTTTCATATAAAAATCCATTTAATACATTTTCAAATCCATCAACTAGTTGAATTTCATCTAATAAAATATAATACATTTTATCATCTTTTATTTTAGATTTTATATATTCATTTAGTAAATGAGCATCAAGATATTTTTTATTTTCTTCTTTATCTAATTCTAATTTAATAATGTGATTTTCACTAATTCCCGATGCAAGTAAATAATTTTTAAATATAGGGTCCAATAAATAAGACTTTCCACATCTTCTAATACCTGTTAATACTTTTATTAAGCCATTTTCTTTTCTATTTATTAATTTTTCTAAATATGCATCTCTTTTTATTTCTTTCATATATATCTCCTTTAATTTTATAGTAATTAACTTTTTTTATAATATTATTATATAGCAAACTATATATTTTGACAAGTATTACATTGAATTTTTTTGCCATTTTTGGCATTTTATTTCAATCATATAAAATTACCTTAACTTTCTATTTAATTATATGTTATACTAATAAGGGTGTAGTATGAAAAATATTGAGTTAGTAATA
>CANRIE010000130.1 GCA_947630585.1 uncultured Bacilli bacterium
TAATTTCTCCTTCTTTATAACTGCTTCTTAAATTTGACATAAAAACCTCCCTTAAGTAAATTCACTATAACACAGGTTTCAAAATTTGTCAAATTTTGTAAATTGACGAATTGTAGACAAAAATCGTTCAAATCGCCAAATTGCATGAAAAATTAGTCTCAATTTGGAAAATTGCCCCCTAAAAAAAGGGTCAATTTCGTGAATTGCTTCCCTTTTTTCAACAAATATTCAAAAAAAATTTTTTTTTCATCTCAAATCTGCATTTTAAACATTAAGAAACTAAAAATATCTTAAAGGTATTTTTTTAATACCTCAAGATATTTGTCTTGCATTCCAACATATCTATCAATTAAATGTTCAACTTCAGAATCTACTTTTTTATTGTTTAAAAGTTTTCTTCCTTCAATTATACCCATATTAGTTCCTTGCATTAGTAATTCAGCTATTTTAGAATTACTAGTATCATTCATGGTTTTCATTTCAATTCCTGAATAAGTCATAACTTTAGTCATAGCACCTGTTGAATGTGGTTTACCATCATTATATTTAGGATAAATTTTTTCAATATCTTCATTAATATTTTTATAAGTTTGATATTGTTTATCTAAAATATCTTTAAAACTTTGATCTTCTACTTTTTCAAGTATAAAATGAATAGCATCCATTCCCATACAAGATCCTTTATGCAATTCATCTAATGCATTTATATTTTCTTCCATTTTATCACCATTTATATAATGGTTATTTTTTTAAAATTTATACATTATTTTTTTTAAGACCGCTTTCTAATAATTCATTCATTTTATTAATATCTTGTTCAACCAAATCAATAGCATTTTTAAGTGATTGATCGTAATTATTACTTATACTAATATTTTTAGTTAAATTATTATTAGATGTATTTATTATTCTTTCAATATTATTTTCATGAATAATATAAGAATTTTCACTATTTTTAAATTTCTTTCTATATTCATCATAAACTTCTCTAAATGTATTTTCAATAATTTTGTAATCTTCATTTGCAACATCTATTACTTTATTTTGTAAATATGATGTTAAATTTATTAAATTGTTATATGTGTTTTCATACTTTTGGCATTCAATTGCTTTTAATTTTTTTTTTAAATTTGTTCCATATTCAACTAAATTATTAAAATTTGGTTCAATGTTTTGTTTTAAGATTTGATATAAATAAGAATTTTCAAAAGTATCACTACAATGTAATTTTAAATAATTATTATAATTATCTTTTAGTTTTTCGTTTTGAGCTATTAAACTGTTCGCCATCCCACTCATGTTGTAATTTGCAACTGAAGATGTACCTTTGACATTATCAACACTTGTTATATATTCGTTAGACAACATATAATTAAATTTGTTATCTTTTGTTAAATTTTTATTCATTTATAAACCTCCATTTAAATTCTTGTAACATTTGCTTGTTCAATGTTTTCAATTTGAGTATTAATATTGTTAGTAATATCTTCTAATTGAGACTCAACAGTTGATATTGCACTTAATAGTTCTGAATTTAGACTATCACTTTCTAGCCTTCGATATCTTAATCTATTTTTTATATCATAATTTAATGATGATAAGCTTTCAGAACATTTTCTAGTTATACTTCGCATATCATCAATACATTGAGTTTCTTTTTTAATGGCATTTGATAAATCTTCTAAATCATTTACATCTAAAATAGTTGTTTGTTTTTCAGCTTTTATAGCATTTTTTAAAGTTTTTAATGCTTCAAGTTGTTTGTTTTGGTTATATGATTGTCCTGGTCCTGTTTGATTTCCATTTGCTGCATTACTTTCTGAATTTTTATCTATTGGTCCTATATAAGTTTTATCTTGCTCTTTTGGTATATCATTTTTAAAATTAGGTATATTAGGTCTAGGTTGATTTCCACTTGCTGCATTACTTTCTGAATTTTTATCTATTGGTCCTATATAAGTTTTATCTTGTTCTGGTGGTATATCATTTTTAAAATTAGGTATATTAGGTCTAGGTTGATTTCCACTTGCTGCATTACTTCCTGGATTTTTATCTATTGGTCCTATATAAGTTTTATCTTGTTCTGGTGGTATATCATTTTTAAAATTAGGTATATTAGGTCTAGGTTGATTTCCACTTGCTGTATTACTTCCTGGATTTTTATCTATTGGTCCTATATAAGTTTTATCTTGCTCTGGTGGTATATCACTACGAAACCATGAAAAAAATTCACTCGTATCTCTAAGTATTTGATTTATATTTTCTTTATTTTCTTTTTTCATACTCTTTACCTTTTAAATTTCTTTAGTTAATTCCTTGCTGCTCCATCTACTTGTAATATAACTCCTGTTATATAACTTGCCATATCACTTGCTAAAAATAAAAATGCATTTGCTATATCTCTTGGTTCGCCTATTCTTCCAAGAGGTATTGTTTTTATAAGTGGTGCAATCATCTCATCAGGCAAACTTGCAACCATATCAGTTTTAGTAATTCCTGGAGCAACTGCATTAACACGAATGTTAAATGGAGCAAGTTCTCTTGCTAAAGACTTCGTTAAACCATTAACTGCAAATTTAGATGCTGGATAACCAACTCCTGATGGTTGACCATAAATACTTACCATTGAACTAGTATTTAAAATTACACCATTCTTCTTTTCTTTCATATAAGGAACAACTGCCTTTATTGTATTAAACATAGCATTAACATTTAAATTCATGATATTCATGAAATCAAGACTTGTTGTATCTTCTATTTTTTTATTTGCAGACATTCCAGCATTATTAATTAAAATATCAATATGTTTATATTCATCATAAATTTCTTTAATAACTTTTTCGATTTCCTCGTAATCATTTAAATTTGGATAATATCCTTTAACATCATATCCTAATTCTTTTAATTCCTTAAGAGATTTATCAACTGTTTCTTTCTTTGAACCAAATAATATAACTTTAGCTTTTTGTTCTAAAAAAGCTTTAACTGTTTC
>CANRIE010000131.1 GCA_947630585.1 uncultured Bacilli bacterium
ATAGTGGTCTGAATTTTGATGAAATTTATGCTGATTATCATTATGTTCCATCACGCGCAAACTAGGACATAGCGTTATTAGTTAAATCTTTTATTTTATTTAAAATGTTAAAGGTTGGTGTTACTAAAAAATTAAGACTTGTTAAAAGAATTGGAATTACATTTAAAAACTCAAGAGGTGGAATTAGTTTACTAATCATAAGTATTATAAGAGCAATTGGTAAACTTAACCAGGATATATTTTTAGTAACTTTATTTTGTTTATAACATTTAGCTATTTCTTTTTTTATTTCTTGAAATTCTTTTTCTACTTCTTTCATGATTCCTCCAAATACAATCTTATAATATCACTAAAAGGTTAAAAAGACAATAATTAAAATTAAATCATGAATTAATAAAACATAATTAGTTATCTAAAAATTGAGTTTAAATTGTCGAAAAAAAAACTAGATTTTTTCTAGTCTTTTGGTTTAAAGAATAAAGAGAAAATGAAAGCAAAGAAAATGGCTGAAGTGATACCTGATGCTGTTAAATCAAATACTCCCATTGCAAGACCTATAAAACCAACTTCTGATGCCCGAACTAATCCCCCATGAATTAGTAAATGACCAAATGAAGTAATAGGAACTAAGGCTCCTGCTCCAACATGAGCAACGATTAAATCGTAGATATTAAATATATCAAGAGCTGATCCAATTATTACAAACATACTAGTTATATGCCCAGGAGTTAATTTGGTATTATCTAATATTAACTGAGCAATTAAAGAGACAACTCCAGCAAATAAAAATGAATATATATAAATCATAGAACACTCTCCAAACTTATAGCATGTGCTATACTTAAAATATTTTCTTTTTCAAATACCATTGTAGGATTAAATAAAGCCCCCGTTGCAACATATAAAACACGTTTTAATTCATGGTTTTCTAATTTTTTAATAATATCAGAGTATACAACTAAAGCACTACAAACAGGTCCTGAACCTCCTGCTTGAACATCTTTTTGCGTTTTTAAATCATATAGCATAACTCCACAATCGTTATATTTGTTTTTTAAATCAATATTGTATTCTTGTTTTAAATAATCACGCAAGATTTCTTTTCCATAGTTTCCTAAATCTCCACTTAAAATTAAGTCATAATCATCAATAGTTCTATCTAAATCGGTTAAATGTTTGTTGATTACTTCGGCTGCTGCTCCTGCCATTACACTTCCCATATGTAAAGGATCATTTTTTGAATAATCAACTGGCGTTCCAATTGTTGAACTTTCAATTCGAACTTTGCCTTTTTGACTGGTTAGAATACAACTTGCGCCACCCGTTGCTGTAAATGTAGCCGTGCTAGGCTTGGGTGCTCCATACTCGGTTGGATTTCGAAATTGTTTTTCGGCAACCATATTATGACTACTTACACTTACTAAGACATTATCACAAGTTTTACTTTCTATGAAGTTTGATGCAATTATAAGTCCTTCCGTATTAGTTGCACAAGCACTAAATATTCCAAGAAATGGTCTTCCAAGTTCATATGCTGTATAGCAACTTGCTGCAATTTGATTTTGTAAGTCCCCGGCTATAAATAAATCAATATCAGATTTTTCAACTTCACTTTTCTTTAAAACTAGTTTTATACTATCACTCATTAGTTTTATTTCAGCTCTTTCTAAGGTATCACAGCCAAAATACATATCTTTTTTATAGTATTTATCGAATCGCTTTGCAAGAGGACCTTTTGCTTCATATGGCCCAACTACTGTTGCAACATTTTTAATATAAACATCTTTATATTTAGTTGTCATCATGCACCTCCCATAATAATAAGTCTTATAAATCCGAATATATAAGCTGATACTACTCCATATAAAATAACTGTTCCAGCAAGTTTAAACATATTAGCACCAAGTCCCGTTACAAAACCTTCTCTTTTGTATTCAATCGCAGCACTTGTCATCGAATGAGCAAACCCAGTAATTGGAATAATAAGTCCACATCTTGCAAATTTAACCCATTTATCAAAGAATCCTAAAGCTGTAAATAAACTAGCAAAGAAAATAAGAGTTATAATCATGAAAACGGAAGCATCACTTGACGATAATCCTAAATAATAAGAATAAAATTCAACTAATAATTGCCCAATAACTCCCATTAATCCTCCAACAACAAAAGCAATAAATGCATTTTGACCACGTTTTTCTTTAGGTTTATGATTAACTACTAATTTATCATATAATTTTTTTTCCATACTATCACCATTCTTATTATTTTCAATAATGGAAAAAATATACAAAAAAAGAACTAGATTAACTAATTCTTAATTACTCATTTTCAGTTTTATTATCATCACTTGAATTTTCTTTAACTCCTAAAATAGTAAATCCACTATCAGCTTTTCTTAAAGTAAGTGTTTTTGTTTTACTATAACACTCTCTATCGCCACTTTCACAAGTTTTACCATTTTCTACTACTCCTAAAGTTACTTGAATTTCACTATCAGATACTATATTGGTACTATCAAAAATTATAGTTGGATTTTTAGTATCAATTGTTTTAGCAACTTCAACATAAAAATTTTCCTCATCATTCGTAAAGTTATAATAATCTTTACTTAATGTAATTGTACTTAAATCAAGCATATCAATTGGAACACCTAAATAATTTTGAACAAATCCTTCTGTATCTTGCTTTGGCATAGTATAACGATTAGCATATTTACTATCCGTTGCCTTTTCCCCGTCACCATGATCATAAGTATTAACAAAATACCAACCAAATATATCACTTAAATTAGCAGGAGTTGCTGTATCTAAATCAAAGTCATTATTAGCAAAATAATTAAGTAAACTTTGATTATCTACAACCCAAGTCCTAACATCATCTTCACTAACTGAAATACTTGGTTTATCGGTATCTTCATTATCATTATCATTATTATTTTCATTTTCACTAGGTGGATTAGGTGTTTCTCTACTATTACTCATTAAATTCATAACCCCATATGAAATCATAGCAATTCCTGCAACAAGTCCAATTATACCAAATATAATCCCCTTTTTCTTTTCATCCATTTTAACAACTCTCCTTTACTTTATAATTAGTATACAACAAAATTCGAAAATTTACAAACATTTTTTTACTTTCTCACTCTCTCTTACATAATCTTCAATAGTATTTCTTTCTAAATTAAGCATTCTAGCCACTTTATCGATTTCTCTTTCTAACTCATATATATCTTTATCACTTGGTGTACTAAAATAACATTTATTTAAAATATGCATATTTAAGATATCTGAAAATCTTCTTAACGGACTTGTTATATGAGAATAACTAGAAAATCCAAGTCCAAAATGCCCACAGTTAAATCTAGTATAAAAAGATTTAGGAGTATTACCTCGTAAGTTTCTTAGTATTTTTAAATAGTAACCATTATCAGGATCTAAAATTAAATCGGTAATTAACTTAATATTTAAATCATCTAATTCATGACAACGATATAAATATGGAAGATTATTTTTATCAAAGTAATCTGCAACACTAAATCCTGTTAATAACATAGCATAAGTAACTAAATTCGTACTAAAACTTCCTATTTTATTATTAGTTTCCAAAATATCTAAACTAGCTTCATATTCAATAAATCTTTCAACTCTTTTAAATTCTTCTTTTAGTTTTTGTAAAAAATTTTCTAAAAACGTAAATACTCTTTCTTCTTCTTGATTTCCCCCACCATTTTTATATATTTCATTAATTGATTTATAGGATTCTCTTTTTGTAACCTTAATAATAGTATTTAAAAAATATCTATCTATGATATTACCTTCCCTATCACATAAAAAGCAAAAAGTTTTAGCATATCTATAATCACCTGCTTTTAAAGATAAATCATCACTTGCAAGTTTATAATCAATCATTGGTATTTGCTTATCACTTAAATAAATAGTCATAGCCTTCTTTTTAGCATCATTAATTAAAGGTGAAGCATAGTCAAATACTGCTAAAGGATCTGCAATATGAACTTTAAATAAGACATTTCCAGAACCAAGAAACGTAACTGATAAAGAATCATCTAATACTTGGGTATCAATATCATCTATTGTTATTATATAATCATCTAATATAATTCTTGAATTTTTAGGCTCCCTTAATCTTGCTTCTTCTTCCGAACTTTCTTTTACATTTAAATTGTTAATATCAAATAACAAAAATAAATCAGTTTTATTATTAATAGCCATAATTATTTTTTTTAATCTAATTAACCTATTTATATCTACTTTATTACTATTTATAAATTCATTTATTAAATTAATACTTTCATTCTTTATATTATTATCTAAATTAAATTTATCATTTATTAAAAACTTATTAATTACTCTTTCGTAAAAAGATATTAAGTAATCATCATTATTTATTATTTCATTTAAATATTCTTTTATAACTACTATAAACAAAGATTTATCATCTATTGTTGCATTTATTATTTCTTCATCTATTTTTAATAATTTATCTATATATTCTAATTTTCTAGTTCCAAAGATAGCTTCAATTAGTAAAGTTGTTAAAGGATTTTCATTTAAAGATAAAGGATGTGGTTTATTTAAGTTAGCATCTAATAAACTTGCAAGTATCTCTGCAATATTTTTTAAGGCTTCAGCATCATCTGTGTCAACACATTCACTCATTCTTTTATATATTTTTAAAAGTGATATAATTTCTTTTCGATAACTACTTTTGGAAGTTAATTTAAGTTTAGTATAAATATGTTTTATGTAATTAGCTACTTTCTTTAAATTTTCATAATCAAATCCTTCATGGTAATCAAGAATATTTTCTTCTAATATTTCAAGTAATAATGAAAAATACGAGTTAAGACTAAGGTCTAAAGCTTTCATACAACTAACAACATCACTTGATTTATAAATTTCTGATTCGACCCTTCTTAACCCAGCATTCATTATTCTCCACTCCTTCTATTAACCCCAATTAAGGTTACTTCATCACTTAAAAAGTTAATTCGCTCCATTATTCTTCTTGCTGATACTTTATTATAAGCACTATTATTTATTTGTAAATGTTCTTCTAATTCTTTTTTGTTATAGTTAGATGTAAAAAAGGTTGGTAATTTATATTCCATGCGATATTGAAGAATGGTTCCTAATATCTCATCTCTTGCCCAATCAGTTAAACGTTCTGCTCCAATATCGTCAATTAAAAGTAAAGGAGCTTCTCTAACACTATTAAATAAGTCATTGTATTCTTCATTATCTCCAAATCCTGCTTTTAATCTTCTTAAAAATTCTGGAAAATATATAATTGTACTATGGACCCCAATTTTGGCAAGTTCATTAAAAAGAGCTGCTAATAAATAAGTTTTACCTGACCCAAAACTTCCTGTTAAGTAAATCCCTTTTCCTTCTTTTTTATCTTTATATGAATCATAAAAAGCTTTAATTTTTTTAATTATTTCAAGTCTATTTTTATCATCTTTATAAATATTTTTAAAACTTGCTGTTTTTAAAATAGGTGGTATTTCAAAAAAATTAACATTCTTAGAATATGCTATTTTTTTTTCTAATTCTTCTTTAAAATGGCATTTAACATAAGAAAAACTTAAACCTTGATTAGTATCAAAAGGAGTTAATTTATATCCTTTCATTTGATTTTTACAAGCAACTAAGGCTTTACAATTTTTACAATTTTTATATTCTTTAGTTGCCTCTTTAAGCTTTGTTGTAAATTTCATTTTCACGCTCGGACTTACTTTTAATTTATCAACCACTTCTTTAAAATCATCATCTGCTAATGCACTTGCATAATTCATCTCTAAGATATTATTATCTTGTTTTTTAAGGGCTAACTTCTCCATCCTAACCTCCTAATATAATTTATTATCATAGTCTTTTAATAAATCTTCACACTCTTTACTTTTAATTTCTTGAACTTTTAATAAGTCTTTTTTATTATTTTCAAAATATTCATATATTTTATCATCGCGAAATCCTATTTTACCAACTTGAATTCTATTAGTTCCAAAGTAAACTTCTTTAATATTTGACCAAATAATTGCTGATAAACACATAGGACATGGTTCACTTGTTGAGTAAATAATTGCCCCACTTAAATCATGAGTTTTTAAATTACTACAAGCATCTCTAATTGCCATCACTTCAGCATGAGCAGTTGGGTCATTTCGTGCTAAAACTTGATTATGCCCTGCCCCAATTATTTTTCCATCTTTAATAATAACGGCTCCAAACGGTCCCCCATCTTGATTATTCATTCCAATTCTTGCTTCATTAATTGCCTTATTTAAATATTCATTATTCATAAATAAAATTCCCTTTCTAAAAATAAATTATATATATATGTTACCATATTTTTTAAAACTATACAATTATTTAAAATCAATTAACTATTTCTATTTCAACTAAAATTAAAACAACTATCATTATAATTCTATAAATAGAAAAATAATTGATAGTTGCCCCATTTCTTATTGCTTATAATTCAATTTTCATAAAAATCAATATTTAATGTAAATTGTAATAATAAGTAATAAATTATAATAATTTAAAATAAATCCACCAATTTCTAAATTGTAATTTAATAAAATTTAAAGCCAACTTTTTTAGCAATAAGAAATGTCTAGGCTAAAAACTTTTTATTTTATTTAATCTGTAAAATAACTTAACAGAACCTATTTTTTTAAATTTCAAATTCAACAGAATTTAATTTAGAAATTTCAAAATCAGTTTCTTGAATTTCTTTATCAATCTCTTCTAGACGACTTTTTAATTTCTTAGGCTCAAAATTAACAACTTTACATTCAAAATATGAATTATTTACTTCGGTAACTCTTCTTTTGGAATTTTTTAATAAAAGTAATTGTTCATATAATGATTTTAATTTTCTTAGGTTAGTATTATCAACAATTGCTTGTTGTATAGTTCTTCCATCACTTAGTTTAAATAAGTTATTTTTTTCATATAAAGTTGCTTTTAATTTTGATAACTTCTTAGTACTATCTTCAATCGCTTTAAAGTTTACATCAAACTCTTCTTTATAATCTTCTATGATGGTACTCCTGCCATTTAACTCTTCAACTGATGTATTAACTGCATATCCCTTTAGATTGTAAATTAAATTATTTAAGTATCTTTCTTCTTCGGCTATAATTGCCATCAATGCTGAAATATTAGTTTTCATTTTATTTCATCTCCTTTGATAGATATAATTTTAACATATTTTAATTTAAAAAGGTCGCCTTAAAAGCGACAAATAATATTAGATTTTATAACTCAAACATATATATATATATTTTCTCTATGTATTTTTCTCTAAATAAATTATATAGATTCCTCCATTGTAATTATATATAAAACTAGTTCCTATAAATTAACTACAATTTAACATGTTGCATGATTACTATCAAACCAAATAATATAAAAATGTTCATCCTCTCTAAAGCCAATTATTCTAAAAACTTTAGAAACTCTCATTGAACGTATTACAACATCTTTTGATATAGATTTTGGCGTCTCATAATTTTTTAAAACTTCATATCTTAATCCTCTATGATTTTTTATTTCTTTCCATGTCAATGATTCTATCTTTTTAGCATAATCGATAAATTCTTTTAATTCGTGTGTACTAAGTTTCCACAAAGGAAATTTATCATCACATTTAGAAAATTTTAAAGTGCAATATTTGTCATCTTCGCTTTGTTTTAATTTGTATTCATCATTTTGGTGTTTATATTTAATACTCATTTAATTTAGTTTTAAAAAACTCCTTCATACTATTTTTAGTAATGACTACATGACAAACATCACCAGGTTGATAGCCTTTTCGGGCATTAATCCAAGGTGTTTCTTTATGGGTTAACTCTTCTAAATATTTACCATCATATATACCAAAAGTGGCCCAAATATCATATAAAAAATCAACAATATTGCTTTCAAATTCAGGAATAGTATTTATATCTGGAGCTCCGATTGCATTGCATCCATATACACGATATTTTTCATATATTTCTGGATTGGCTGGTCCATGAGCCCAGGCTTGAAAATCCTCTTTAAATAATGGCTTATCATACATTGCTAAATAATATCCTTGAGCATAATAAAGTATTTTTTGCAATTTTAATGGTGTTATTGTACTACCTGAATCTCTATCTACAATATTTAAAAAGAAAATAGCAACATCAAAAATATTAATTTTTTTTCTCATATTATACCTCCAAAAGTTATTCTTATTTTTCTTAATATTATGATAACACGAATTAGCACAATATTCTAGCATTTTTTTTAACACTTGACAACCCCCTTCATGTATAAAATATGTATTTTTTTTATTGTAGCAATCTTTATTAGAAATCTTTGTCGAAAAATGAATTCTAAATGTTAAATTAAGTCACAAAAAAACCTTGCATAACAAGGTTAATTACAATTTGGTGGAGCATAGGAGGATCGAACTCCTGACCTTCACGGTGCAAACGTGACGCTCTCCCAGCTGAGCTAATGCCCCAAATACAATTCTAATGCCAAACGACATATAGAATTATATTATAAAATATAGGGAATTGTCAATAAGAAATTAATTATTTTTTGAAAAAATTAACTAATTCAGTAGTTTTTAAACTAATTTCTTCTTTCGTTTCCATATTTTTAAGTTTTAAAATACCACTTTCAATCTCATTACTACCAACTATACTTATATAATTGATGTGTTCAGAATCAGCATACTCAAAACATTTTGAAACTTTTTTCTTATTCATTTCAATTAAGACTTTAATATTATTTCTTCTTAGTTCAGTTGCTAGTTTTAAACATTCAATATTAGTATCAAGTGGGACTAAATATAAATCAATTAAACTAGTCTTTTTCATACTATCTTTTAAAATTGTATAAATTGGTTCAATTCCAAATGATAAACCAACAGCTGGATATAAATTTCCATTATCCATAAAATCAGTAATAATTTTATTGTACCTTCCACCTGCACCAAGAGCACAAGAAAGTCTTTCTTCTTTATCATAGAACTCAAATACTACTCCTGTGTAAATCGTAAGCCCTCTTGCAAGTGTTGGCGTAAACTTGCAATCATTAATTATTCCTAACTCTTCTAAATAGCCATTTAATTCTTTTAATTCTTTTAAACCATCACTTATATCTTGATTAGTTGTATCTTGAAATTTATTTTCATATTCTAAAAAACTATATTTAAAACTTTCAAGTAAACTATCAATTACATCCCTATTTAAATCAAGATTTTCTAACATTTCAATTAATTCAGCTTGACTTACTTTTTCAAGTTTATCAATTACACCAATAACGGAACTTATTTTTTCATCAAGAATTCCTGCTTCTTTAATTAACCCTGTCATTAACTTTCGATTATTATATTTAACAAAAACCTGAATTCCTAACTCTTTATAAGTTTCAATTGCCATTAAGATTTGTTCAGCTTCTATAATTCTATTATCAATTCCTACAACATCAATATCAGATTGATAAAATTCTCTAGTTCTACCTAATTTCACTGGACCATTTCGAAATACTTTGCCAATTTCATAACGTCTAAAGGGTAATCTTAAATCTTTATTAAGTCCAATTACTTTACAAAATGGAACTGTTAAATCATATCTTAAACCAAGATTTCTTTCCCCTTGATCTTTTAATTTATAAATTTCATTTAATATCTCAGCATCACTCGAATACTTATAAGCTAGTAAATCATAATAATTTAAAATTGGAGTTTCAAGAGGAAGATAACCATATTTTTCAAAACTTGTTCTTAAAGTATTGATTATTTTATTTCGAATCGCTTGTTCTTCCGGTAGAAAATCAAAAGTCCCTTTTAAATTCATTAATTTCATAAATCACCTACTTATCTCTTACTTCACATTTAAATTTATTTTTAATTCCTTCAATTATCTTATTAAATATTTCCATGACTTCATCATCAGTTAAAGTCCTATTCATATCATTAAAAGTTAATTTGAAAGCTAATGACTTTTTATCTTTAGCAATTTTATCTCCTTGATAGCAATCAAAGATTTCAATATCCCGTAGTAACTTGCCACCTAATCTTTTAATTTCTTTTTGAACGTCACTTGCTATGATATCTTTATCTAAAATGAAAGCAACATCTTTTAAAATATTTGGATATTTACTAATTTCAGCAACTTGAATACCTTTAACTCTGTTTTCAAGTAATTTATTAATTGATAACTCTAAAACGTAAATATCATCTTTATTAAAACTTGGAGCAATTTTTCCGATTATTCCAACCGTCTTGCCATTTACAACAACACTTGCACTTTGATAAGGATGTAATTCTTTTGGTAAATTCTCGGTAACTAAACTATATCTATCTTGATAACCTAAATAATCAAGTAAATCTTCAAGAATACCTTTTATATCATAGAAATTAAATTTAATAGTTTCAAAACCATATTTGGATTCTCCAGCAAGTAAAGCCGCAAGACGCATTTCTTCTTTATATTCCCCGTTTTCTTTATAGAATCCATTACCCATTTCAAATATATGAATATCGTTTATTCCTCTTGCTTTATTATAAGTATAAATATTCATCAAAGAAGCAAGTAAACTATATCGCATTACAGCATGTTCATCAGTCATTGGGTCTAAAACTTTAACCATTTCTTTAGGTTCAACTTGAAAGTATGGGAACTCAGATTCTCTAATTAAAGCATAACTTAAACATTCATTTAAACCTAAATCAGCCATTTTATGTTTGATTTCTCGGTAGGTTTTATTGAATTTTCCTGGTTTAAGAGGTACAGTTGGAAGTTTACCAACAATGTTTTCAAGTCCATAGAATCTTCCAACTTCTTCAATTAAATCTTCTTTAATTGAAATATCAATTCTTCTTGTTGGAACTGTAACTTTTAAAGTATCTCCTTTTACTTTAACTTGGAATTTTAAATTTTCTAAAATTTCAACTACTCTCTCTTTTGGTATTTCAAGTCCTAAAACTTTATTGATTTTATCAAATGTTATTTCAATTTCTTTATCATCTTTATTTTCTTTGTCATAAATAACCAAACCAGTTTGAACCTTAGCATCAGCATATTTTTCTAGCAAGTTACAACATCTTTCAATTGCTAAATAAGTTCTTTTTGGGTCAAGTCCTTTTTCAAACCGATTACTTGCTTCACTTCTTAAAATTCTTTTAGATGTTTGTCTAATTTTTACATTATTAAAAATTGCACTTTCAATCATGATGTTTTTGGTGTTAAGAGTAATTTCAGTATCAAGTCCTCCCATAACTCCAGCAAGGCCAATAGATTTTCCGTGACTTGCTATTACAATATCAGAACTGCTTAAAGTTCTCTCACACTTATCAAGAGTTGTTAATTTTTCATTGTCACTTGCGTTTCTTACTGTTAACTCACCATTTAAAGTATCTGCATCATAAAAATGCAAAGGTTGCCCCGTTTCTAACATGACATAGTTTGAAATATCAACAACATTATTAATTGGTCTTATACCACTAGCAATAAGACGTTTTTTAATAAAATCTGGGCTTTCTTTAATTTCTACACCTTTTACACTTTTAGCAAGAAATAAGGTACAATCAGGAGTTTCAACATTAACTTTAAAAGTTTTATTAATGTCTTCTCCACTTTCTTTATAAGAAGTCTCCATTTCTTTAACATCTTTATTATATAAAGCCCCAACTTCATAGGCCATTCCTAAAATACTAAGTAAGTCGCCACGATTACTTGTAAGTTCAAAATCAATTACTTCATCATCAAGTCCTAAATATTTGATTGGGTCACTTCCTACTTTCGCATCTTCCCCTAACTCACAAATACCATTTATATCTTCATCATGTAAATATTTTTTATCAAGTCCAAGTTCAAATAAAGCACATAGCATGCCATTAGATTCTACTCCTCTAATGTTACTTTTCTTAATTGTAATTTCAGGTAAAACGGCTCCAGGCTTGGCAACAATTACTTTTAACCCCTTTCTAACATTGGGAGCACCACAAACAATCTGCAGTTTCTCATCACCCGTATCAACAAGAGTTACATGAAGATGATCACTATCAGGATGAGGATTGCATTCTAAAACTTCTCCAATTACTAAACCACTGGCATTAATTAAAGGCTCTGAGCTATCATATTCATTCCCAATTCTTGTCATATCATCAGCTAAAGTTTTATAATCAACTGGTAAATCAACATAATCTTTTAAAAATTTTGTACTTAATTTCATCTTAATCAACATCCTTTCTATCAAATTGTTCAAGGAATCTTATATCATTAGTATAAATTTGTCTAATATCTGTAATTCCATATTTAAACATTGCAAATCTATCAATTCCAGGTCCAAAAGCAAACCCGGTATATTTATCTGGATCATATCCTGACATTCTTAAAACATTAGGATGCACTACTCCGGCACCTAGTACCTCAATCCAACCTGTTTGTTTGCATAAACTACATCCTTTACCTCCACATTTAAAGCAAGTAACATCAACTTCACATGAAGGTTCCGTAAATGGGAAATAACTAGGACGAAACCTGACATTCGTTTTTTCTCCAAGTAACTTTTTAGCAAATAACTCTAAAGTTCCTTTTAAGTCAGCAAGAGAAATATCTTCGCCTACTACTAATCCTTCAAATTGCATGAATTGATGTGAATGAGTTGCATCATCATCTCTTCTATATACTTTTCCAGGGCAAACTATTCTTAAAGGTTCTTTATTAACATTTGCTTCCATCGTTCTTACTTGAGCAGGAGATGTATGTGGTCTTAATAAATAATCTTTATCTAAATAGAACGTATCTTGAGCATCTCTTGCTGGATGCCCTTCTGGTAAATTAAGTTTTGTAAAGTTATTCATATCCGTATCTATTTCAGGACCTGATACAACATCATATCCCATTGAAACAAACAAGTCTTCTAACTCTTCAACAACTCTAGTCATTGGGTGAATACTGCCCTTCATTCTTCTTCTACTAGGTAGTGTTATATCAATTTTTTCTTGATTTAATTTTTCTTCTAATAGTTTCTTTTCAAGACTTTCTTCTTCACTTGTTAAAATACTTGCAACACTTTCTTTAATTTCATTTAAAAACTTTCCATATTCCCGTTTTTCTTCATTAGGTAATTCTTTCATTTTTAAACTTAAATTAGTAACTACTCCACTTTTACCTAAATATTTAGCTTTAATATTAGCTAAATCATTTTTATTATTTATATTTTCTAAATCACTTTTTAAATTTTTAATTATATCTTCTCTTTCCATATTTTCCTCCATTTATTTCCACCTTTTAAAAATAATTTAATATATAAGGCGATTTTCTCTTTCCTTTCATTTTTATCTGAACTTTCAAATATAGTATGTTTTTCTCCTTCTAAATATGTTAAATATTTTTTATCACTTTTTAAGTTATCATAAATCTCTTTTGGCGTCTCAAGTGGTATTACCCTATCTAATTCGCTTTGTAAAATCAAAGTTTCTTTATCAATTTTACTAAAACAATCATAGTATTCTTTAACTAGTTTAGTAAATTCTAAAAAGAAAGGAATTGATGTATGTAATACTTTATCAAATACTTCTATATAGTCTTTATAATCTTTATTTTCAAGGATATTAACTATATCTTGTTTTAATTTAATTTTAATATATGGCGAATTAATAAATACTATTTTTTTAACTTCATAATATTTTGAGCCAACGTAACTTGCAAGAATTCCTCCCATACTATGACCTATTACATAAATAATTTTATATCCATGATTAATTAAAGTTTCTAATTCTTTATCAATAAAGTTTATCCAATCACGATATTCAACTTTTTGAAAGTTTTCTCCTTTATAATGTCCTGGCAAAGTTCTAGCAAAAACATCATACTCTTTATCATAAGTTAAATAATCTTGTAAACATTCATTATCAGCTAAACTTCCTAAAAAACCATGAATAATCAATATTGCTTTTTTCATATCTACTCCTAACAAAATAAAAAGAATGGCAATAGGAGTGCATAGCACGGTACCATCCTTTATTTTTCTTAATTATCTTAACGCGATTAACGATTTATTTTAGAAAGTGAATTCATCAATTCTTAGTTATTAGTTTGCACCTACCACTAACTCTCTTTAAACTTTAAAAAGATTACTACTCTTTCCTCTTCAATAACTTAAATACAAGCATATTATAACATCTATCTTTTTACTTGTAAATAAGTTTTGACACTTTTTGTAAATAATTCTTGAAAATGTCATTGTATAAATATTAAGGAATTAAGTCATACTATATGTAGGTGATGAAAGTATGGAGGTAGAGAATTATAGTATGAAAGAAGTAAAAAAAATATCAGTAATTCAATCTGTAGTAGATGGAATAAGAACTGGCAAGGAAGCAAGTGAAGTTCTTAATCTATCTGAAAGACAAATATGGAGATTAGTAAAAAAAGTGAAAGAAAAAGGAATTGAAGGTATAAAACATGGTAATTGTAAAAGAAGTCCTAAAAATAAAATTCCAATTGAAACTGTAAATAAAATAGTTGAACTAAAAAAATCACATAATTATGAAGATGCTAACTTCAGCCATTTCAGAGATTTACTAGAAGAAAGAGAAAACATCAAAGTTTCTTATTCTTGTTTATACAACATTATGAAAGCCAATGGTATAATTTCTAAAAACAAAAATAAAGATAGAATTGTCCATAGACGAAGAAAAAGAAAAGAATTTGAAGGAGATTTAGTTCAAGCAGATGGTACCCCCTTCGACTGGTTTGAAACTGGTAAGAAATATAGTATTCATGGTTTTGTAGATGATGCAACTGGTAAAATATTAGGCTTATATATGGTTGAACACGAATGCCTTTTAGGTTATTTAGAAGCCCTTAGATATATGCTAAATAACTTTGGAGTTCCTAAAATTATATATCCTGATAAATATTCTGTTTTCTTTCCTAATCCTAAGCAGAAATTAACTATTGATGAAGAATTAGAAGGAAAAAAAACTCCAACAACACAATTTATGAATATCATTTCTGTACTCGGAGCTAATATGTTTCCAGCCTCAACATCGCAAGCTAAAGGAAGAATTGAAAGACTATGGAGAACTTTACAAGATCGACTTATTACGGAATTTAGAATTAATAACATTACAACTCCTGAACAAGCAAATGAATTCTTTAAGAAATTTATACCTAAATATAATAAGCAATTTGCTGTTGAACCCGAAAAAAAGAAATCGCACTTTTCTAAAGTTCCTGACTACATTAACTTAGATTTGTTGCTTTCAATAAAACTCCAAAGGGTTATTGACAACTCTGGTACATTTACTATTCAAGGCACTAAATTTCAAATTATTAATAATAAAATTTTGCCTAACGTTAAAGTTGATATTTATATTAATAAAAAAAATGG
>CANRIE010000132.1 GCA_947630585.1 uncultured Bacilli bacterium
TATCTTAGCTTTATATTTAAATTTATTTATAATATCACTGAAGTTTGAATTAGATATAAATTTTGCTAAACCATGAGCTCCGTTTTCAATCATTTCACGAGTTTTTAAATCTTCTAAGAAAATAACGTCATTGTCTTTTAATATTTTATTTATCGTAATACATTCATAGAATTTTTTTGCATTTCTAATTTTTTGATTTACTTTTTGGATTTTGATAATTATCTTTTCTCTATTTTTACTGCCTTTTTGGCTTCTTGCAAGCCCTCTATTTAAACCTTTTAATTTACGTTCATATCTTGCAAGTTGTCCTTTTATATTTTCTATTTTTTCACCATCACTAGTTGTCATTAAAGTTTTTACTCCTAAATCAATTCCAACCATATTTAATGATGGAGTAAATGGAGGTACTTCAATACTCTCTGATACTAAAACATTAGCATAGTATTTTCCAGCAACTCTTTTAACAGTTACATTAATTATTTTTTTATCAAATGATTTTAAGTTACGATAACCTCTTATTTTTATTTCAGATATCTTAGGTAATTTAATTGTTCTATTCACTAAATCAACTTTAATATTTTGATATTCTTTCCCCTTATATTCATTTCTTATACAAGAAGTTCTATAACTACATATTGAAGAATGTTTTTTAAATTTAGGTTTACCACTTAAATTACTAAAATATCTAACATAAGCATTTTCTAAATTATCAATTGCACATCTTGGAATTATCGAATCCACTTCTTTAATCCAAGGATAATTTACTGCTAAGCATGGAATATCTTTTTTCATATCTTTGAAACTTAAGTTATAATCTTTTTCTTTTAAATCCAAATAATGATTATAAATAAATCTCGTTGTACCAAGAAAAGAATTAAGTTTTTTCTTTTGGGCATTATCTGGATATAATCTGAATGTATAAGTTTTAAATTGTTCCATTTTTGTATCCTCGCTTTCTTGGTACATTATTATATATTTTATTTTTTAGATTGGCAAGACTTTTTTAATACTTTTTTTAAATTTTTTAATTTTTCATTACCTAACAAAGGTATAGAAAATTTCAAACTATTATGTTAAAATGTTAAATATAAAAGAAAATGGTGATGTAAAAATGGAAACACATCTTATAGATACACCATGTATGACAATTGATCAATTTGTTGAATATTACAATTCACATAATTTTAAAGGTCAAATGTTTGATAAAGATGGAAAATTTAATCGCAATTACAATAATTATAAAAAAACGGGTTTGATTGCCAAAATATTTGAAGATCACTGGGAAGATTATTATCTTTTAAATAAAGATAAAGTTGATAAATATAGACCTAATGCTGATTATGAAATTAATAAAGTCATTGATTGCTTTAATCAAAATCTTGGTGGTTCAGTTTATTGTTGTCCTAACTGTAATGAACTTGTTTTTATAAGCCATACTTGTAAAAGTCGCTTATGTTCATCTTGTGGATATAAATACAAACTAGAACGTGTAGAAAACATTTTGCAAAAAGTATATAAATGTAATCATAGGCAAATCGTTTTTACTATTCCCGAAGAATTACGACCTTATTTCTTTTATCCTTACGAAGAAAGAATTAATATTTTTTATGATGCAGTTAATCTTACTATTGATTCAATGTTAAATGAATCTTACAAAAAAGGAAAGTCTAATAAAAAGAAAAGATACAAAAAAAGAATTAAATATACTCCTGGTTTCATTTGTTTCCTACATACTTTTGGTAGAAGCATGATATGGAATCCTCATATTCATGTCTTACTAGCTGAAATAAAGTTAGGAAGTGATAATACTTGTAAAAAATTAGACTATCTTAACTATGATGCACTTTCTAAGCGTTTCCAATATTTCCTTTTAACTTTATTACAAGAAAAATTAGGTCACTCCTTTTCAAAAAACTATTTCTTTAATAAATATAAAAAAGGGTTCTATGTTTATGCTGAACCAAAAAAATTTAAGAATATTCAAAATGGTATTGAATATGTTGCTAGATATTGTGGTAGAGTTCCCATTAGTGAAAATCGCATCATCAACTATGATGGTGAAAATGTTACTTATTGTTACAACGATCATAAAGATAACTCTTATCATGAAATTACAGTTTCAGCTTTCAAATTCATAGAAATTATTTTAAGACATTTAATACCTTCTGATTTTAAAACTATTAGATATTATGGATTTTATGCTCAAAAGCATCCAATTCATGATAAAATAGTTATGTTAATTAATGATGAAAAAAGAAAAAAAATGAGAAAAGAACTTTTAAGCCACAAACTTTCTGTTTTACTATACTTTAATAGAGAGCCTTACTCTTGTCCATTTTGTGGAACTTTACTTAATTTTGCTTTTGTCATCACGTAAAGGAGGGTTATTTATGGATATCGAAAAATTTGATTTTGATAGTTTTCCTATGAAATTAAGTGGAAAAACAGTTATTTACATCTGTCCAAAATGTAAACACAAATTTGAAGCTCCCATTGAAGCCGTTTTAGAATTTGAGCAAGAAGATGAGTGGAATGGTCTTCCTATTTCTACTCCACCCTATGCTATTTGTTCTAAATGTAACAACTCAAAATGTGTTCCCATTGATTATAAATCTAAAAGAGGGTATCATCATATCTATAAGGAAGAAAACTAGCATAATTTAATTTTGTATCATTTTAGCAAGATTTTAGTTCTTGCTTTTTGTACTTTATTTGGTATATGTATTTTTAGTTACTTTTTGAACGCAATTTCCTATTATATAAAAAAAAGATAGACTAATCTATCTATAAAACAATTGCAATTAAGTTGCCACTTCCCCGATTAACAATTTTAGTTAAAGTTTGTTGAAGTTTAAATCTTATATTTTCAGGCATTAAACTTATTTTTGATTGAATTCCTTCTTGGACAATTACATCAAGGCTTCTGCCAAATATCTCACTTTTCCAAATGTTAGCAGGATCCGTTTCATAATCTTTCATTAAGTGATTAATTAGTTCTCTACTTTGAATTTCGGATCCTATGATTGGCTCGAAGGTTGAATTCACATCAACTCTAATCATATGAATAGATGGTGCAGTAGCTTTCAATTTAACTCCAAATCTGGTTCCTTGTTTAGTTATTTCCGGTGTTGTTAATTTCATGTCATTCAAAGTTGGTGTTGCAACTCCGTACCCTGTTTGTTTAACCATCTTTAAAGCATATTTAATTTGGTCGTATTCAAGTTTTGCTATACTATATTCTTGAAATAATTTAAGTAATTCTTTTTTATTACTAATATCAATATTAATTATTTCATGTAAAACTTTGTTATACAAATCATCTGGAGCTTCAAGTGTTACAATGACTTCACCGGTTGCTGGGTCAACATTCGAAAGATATGCTTTTTCAATTTCTTCAATCTCAGTAAAATGCGAGGTTATTTTATCAACATCTCTTAATTTATCAATTTCTATAACGCTTTCTTTTATTTTATCAATATAGATTTTTTTAACTGGATGATTATGATTTAAAACGGCTATCCAATCAGGTAATTTTACTTTAACTTCTAAAATTGGAAATTCATATAAAGCTTCTCTTAAGATATCATACATATCATGTTCACTCATGGTTTCTATTGAAATTGGCATAACGGGAACATTATATTTTTCTTTAAGTTCATCACAGATTTTAATGGTATCAGGTAGCATCGGGTGCGTTGTATTCACAATAACAATAAATGGTTTATTTAATTCTTTTAATTCACTTATTACTCTATTTTCAGCATCTAAATAATCACTTCGCTCGAATTCTCCAATTGACCCATCCGTTGTAACAACAATTCCAATTGTTGAATGTTCTTTAATAACTTTCTCGGTTCCAATTTCTGCAGCTTCCTTAAATGGTATCATTTCATCATACCAAGGTGTTTTAACCATTCTTGGTCCATTTTCATCTTCAATTCCTTTAGCATTATCAATAATGTAACCAACACAATCAATTAATCTTATTTTACATGAAAAATCATCAACTTTAATATCAATTGCATTGTTAGGAACAAATTTTGGTTCCGTTGTCATAACGGTTTTCCCAGCTGCACTTTGAGGTACTTCATCTAAGCATCTTTTTTTCTCGTATTCATCTTCAATATTTGGAACAATCAAAGTTTCAACCATTTTTTTAATAAACGTACTTTTCCCAGTTCGAACGGCCCCAACTACTCCTAAATAAATATCTCCACCTGACCTCATTGCAATATTTTTTATAATTTCTTTTTTGTCCATAGACACTTCCCTTTCTTACTCATTAAAGAATATGTCTATGGTTATTTAGATAGAACATTTATTTTTTAAACTTTAAAATTATTCTTAAGGTATTTAAAATCGTTATAATGGTAACTCCTGTATCAGCAAAAACTGCAAACCACATGGAAGAAATACCTACTAAACTTAAGATAAGAATAATTATTTTTACACTTAAAGCAAAGAGCAAGTTTTCTTTAATGATTAAGTTTGTATAATTACTTATATTAATAGAAAGAGGAATTTTTTCTAAATCATCATTCATGATAACGATGTCGCTTGCAGTAATTGCTGCATCGCTTCCTATTCCTCCCATACTAATTCCAATTGAGGCTCTTTTTAAAACCGGAGCATCATTTATTCCATCTCCAACAAAGGCAACTACACTTCCGTTTTCTAGTTTTTCATATTCTAAGTATTTATCTTGAGGAAGCATCTCCCCCCGAACCTCATCAATTTGTAAAGTTTTAGCAATTTCCTTCGCAGTATCTTTTTTATCTCCTGTAAATAAATAAGTTTTAATCCCCTTGTTTTTTAAACAATTAATTACTTTTAAACTATTTTTCTTAATTCCATCATCAATATAAATTGATGCAACATGCTTAGAATCTATATTTAAATGAAGTGATACATTGTAACCACAATTATCATCACATACCTCTCTAGTTCCAACTTTAACTTTCTTATCTTTATATATAAATGAAATACCTACTCCACTTATTTCTTTATAATTAGTAACTAGTTTATTATTAACTTTTTTATCACTTAATTTCATAATTGATTTAGCAATTGGATGATTAGATAAGGATTCACCAGCTCTTAAAATCTCAATTATCATATCTTTAGTATAATTTTTATCATGAACTTCAATATCTAAAACTTTGAATTCTCCTGTTGTAAGAGTTCCTGTTTTATCAAAGATTATTTTTTTTAATTTGGATAAGTTATCTAAATAGTTACTTCCTTTAATTAAAATTCCATTTCTTGATGCAACCCCAAGAGCTGTAAAATAAGATAAAGGAACGGATATGGCAATTGCACAAGGGCAAGAAATAACTAAGAATGTTAACGCCCGATATAAAGAATCCATTAAAGTTACTTTAAAAAGAGGCAGAATTAAAACTGTTAAGACAGATAGAACTAAAATAATTGGTGTATATATTTTACTTAATTTTGTAACTATTGTTTCAGTTTTCGCTTTTCTATTACTTGCATCTTCTACTAATTCTAAAATTTTATTAACCGTTGAATCTTTATAAATATGAGTTACTTTCATTTCAATTAAACTATCAAGATTTAAATAACCCGATAAGATTTTGTCATCCTGCTTGCTTTCTAACAACTCACTTTCTCCTGTAATGCTACTAGTATCAAACTTTGTTTCACCTTTAGTAATTATTCCATCAACTGGTACTTTTTCACCTTTTTTAATAACTAA